>RFGL01000037.1 GCA_003697015.1 Acidobacteriota bacterium
ACAGCCCCTGGGCTCCGCCGCCACCACCAGCAAGCGCGGGGGGTGGGTCCCCGGCAGATCGAGGAGCGGCACCGACAGCTCCAGGTCGCGGATCAGGCCGATCTCCGAGCTGCGGGCGAGGAAGCGGTCGCCGTCGGGATCGAACATCTCCTCCCAGGCGAGCTGGTGCAAGGACGCCAGCCGGTCGGCGTCCGGATCGATCGCCAGGCGGATCCGCAGCCGGCGGCGCGGTCCGCGCCCGCTGCGCGCGCCCTCCAGCTTTTTCAGGCTCCGGCGCAACTTCTCCCCCACTTCACCGTGGAAGAGGGCCTCGAAGAGCGCCCGGCCTCGCGCCTCGGCATCCTGGCGCAGACCGGTGTCGTCGCCGCTTGCCACGGGCGGCGGCGGACGGAAGGTGCCCTTGCAACGGCCTTCGAGGGAACGCAGGACGCGGCAGACGTAGTCCTCGCCGTCGGCTTCGAAGGCGAGATGGAAGTCGTGACCGATGGTCTGGCGCATGGTTCTGGTCTCCGCGGTTGGTCCGTTGATGGAGGTAGATCCCATCCGTCGCGATCGGTTCGCCGGCGGCGCGGATCCGCCCGGGCGCGGCGGTGGTATGGTTCCGCCGTACGACGCTTCCGGGGATGGCGCGGGGGAGCCCGGCGACGGCACGGCGAGGATGATCGACGACGGCATGACGGATGAGGAGCTGGTCCGCCGCTGGCAGGCGGGCGGCGATCGCGAAGACGTCTTCGCGCGGTTGACCGCCCGCTATGGGCAACAGCTGGCGCGGCTCTTCCGTCGCATGGGCTTCGACGACGAGACCATCGAGGACCTGGCCCAGAACGCCCTCTGCCAGGTCTTCGAGAGCCTCGACGGCTTCCGCGGGCGCTCGAGCCTTCGCACCTGGCTCTACCGCATCGCCAGGAACGCCGGCCTCAAGGAGCTGCGCCGGCGGCGGGCGCAGAAACGAAGCGGCCTCGAGGTGCCGCTCGACGACCTCGCCGGCGAGGGCGGCGAGACCCCGGGCAACCCCCATCTGGTCGACCGCGACCACGGACCCCTCGACCGGCTGATCTCGGAGGAAGAGCGCCGGCGGGTGCGGGCGGCGGTCGACGAGCTGTCGCCGGCCGAACGCAATCTGGCCCTGATGCGCATCTGGCACGGCCGCTCGGTACGCGATGCAGCACGGGTGCTCAAGAAGCCCGAGGGTACGATCAAGTCGGGTTGGGCGAGGGTCCGCGCCAAGCTGAGCAAGAAACTGGGAGCGCAGTTTTCGGATCTACCCCCGTAGAGGACGCACGATGACCGATCCACGGCCCGATCTCGCGACGCTGCTCCCCGAGCTCTACGAGCCGGAGCGCCGGCGGACCGCGCCGCCCACCACCGAAGAGATCCTCGCCTACCTCGAGGGCGAGCTGAGCGCGGAGGAGGAGGCCCGGCTGCAGGACCGCCTCGCCCTTCACCCGCAGGCCACCGGCCTGCTGCTCGACCTCGCCGATCCGTCGCGGCTGGACGACGAGGCGCCGGCGCCCGAGCCCGACCTCGAGGCCCTGCGCCGGCGCCTGCGCCGCCAGGGGCTGCTGGATCCGGCGCCGGCGGCCTTCCGGCGCTCCGGCGTCCACCCGCTCTACCGCTGGGCGGCGGCGGCGCTCCTCGTCGTCAGCGCCGGCCTCGGCCTCCAGCTCGCCCGCCAGGCCGCCGTCGAGCCGCTGCCGACCGCCATCTGGGAGCTCCTGCCGCAGGACGACGGCGGCCAGCGCGGCGGCGACGAGGAGGTGATCGCCGAAGACGGCTTCGCCCACGATCTGATCCTCTACGCCCCCGCCCTCGCAGCCGGCACCGACTACCGCGTGGTGGTGCTGGACGCCGGCGGCGAGGCGGTCGTGAGCCGTCTCACCCGCAGCAACGTCCCGGGGCAGATCGTCCTGCGCCTGGCGGCGGACGACCTCCCTCCCGGGCGCTACCGGATCCGACTGACCGGCCCCGACGAGACGCCGATCGCCACCTACGACCTCCATTGGCGCCGGCCGTAGAGCGCCGCCCCGAAAGCGCGGGATCGACCCCCCGGGGTGCCGTGGTGCGTCCGTCGCAGCCTCCGGCCACCGCCGCCCGCCCCCGCCCTGAAGGGGCGAAACCCGCCTTCGCACGCAACCTCATCCCCGGCACCGCCGCCCGGGAATGAATGGGCTACCTTTGTGCGTCCCTTGCGGAGCACTTGCGAATACCCTGGCACCTTACGAGCTCAGCTCCTTACGAGCTTGACCTCATCCCCGGCACCGCCGCCCGGGAATGAATTCCCGGGCTACCTTGGTCCGTCCCTTGCGGACGCCTTGGTGGCGCGGGCCCCACGACAATGCGTCCCGGCCCCGAAGGGCCACGTCGCAGAGCCCCGGGATCAATACGGTGGCACTCATCCCACTCATTACAAAGCACTTGCGAATACCCTGGCACCTTACGAGCTTGACCTCATCCCCGGCACCGCCGCCCGGGAATGAATTCCCGGGCTACCTTGGTCCGTCCCTTGCGGGACGC
>RFGL01000378.1 GCA_003697015.1 Acidobacteriota bacterium
GCTGCTCGCCCACTTCGCCCGCCGGCGCCTGGGACGGCGCGCTGCCGCGGCGCCGGCGAGCCGTCCCGGCCGGCCGTTGGGGGAGGCGGCGATGGTCGGCGTGGCGGCGCTGGCGGCGGCCCATGCCCAACGGCGCCTGGCGGCGCCGGACGCCATGTCCGAGGCGGCGGCGATCCTGCTGCCGGCGCTGGTCTACGGCCTCGCCTACGTCGCCCTGCGGCTGGCGCAGAGCGCGGTCGCCGGCGATCCGACGGCGCCGCGGCGGTGGGCGCCGGTGGCGCTCGACGTCGCCGGCTGGGCCCTGGGCGCGCTCCTCGCCGGCGTCGCCGGCACGCTCGGCTGGGGACGGACCTGGCCGCTGCTGGCGGCCTTCGCCCTGCTCGCCGCCGAGGCGGCGCGGGTGGCCATCCTCCGCGGTGCGTCGGACGAGCGGGCGTCGGATCTCGAACGCCTGCAGCACGCCCACCAGCGGATCCTGGCGGAGACCTCGGGCAAGGCCGGCATCGCCGGCCAGATCTTGATCGAATGCGCCAACGTGGTGCCCTTTCACACCTTCCAGCTCGAGCTGGTCGACGGCGGCAAGCGGCGCAGCTTCACCGCCGGGCCGCAGCGCATGCTGGTCGAAGGCACGCCGTCGCCGCCGCCGGTACCGCCGATGTTGCCCGGCATCCACAGGAGCGCCCGCTGGCGGGTGATCGAGCACCGGCTGACGTCGAAGGATCCGGCGGTCGGGGTGCTCGGCGTCCTGCGTCTGTGGTGTGATCCACGGCGCCTGAAGGCGGACGACGAAGCGCTCCTCGCCTCCCTCGTGCCGCACATGGCGAGCTCCCTCGACCGCGCCCGTCTCGACCGGGAAGCGCGCCTCGATCCGCTGACCGAGCTGCCGGTGCGGCGGGTTCTCGACGGCCGCTTGCAGCTGGTCTTCCGCCAGGCGAGAGACGAGGGCAAACCGCTGGCGGTGATCCTCTGCGACATCGACCACTTCAAGCGCATCAACGACACCTGGGGGCACGACGCCGGCGACGAGGCCCTGCGGCGGGTGGCGCGGGTGCTCGACGGCACCCGGCGCGAGGGCGACCTGTGCTGTCGCTACGGCGGCGAGGAGTTCACCCTGCTCTTGGAGTCGACCGGCGGCGACGCCGCCCTGCACCTGGCCGAGCGCCTGCGCGCGGCGGTCGAGGCCCTCGACTTCGCCTACGGCGGCGAGCCCATCCCCCTCACCCTGTCGGCCGGGGTGGCCTCCCACCCGGAGCTCTTCGTCACCACCGCCAGCGAGCTCCTGCTGCTCGCCGACGAGGCGCTCTACGCCGCCAAGGAGGGCGGCCGCAACCGCGTCCTGCTGCACCTCGGCCGCGGCCGCTTCCGCGATCCATCGGGCCGCGCCTACCCGCGCCAGGCCAGCGCGCCGAGCCCTCAGCTGCCGCGGATCTTCGGCTAGCCGGCGGCGGTCCGACGGCCGCGGCGGATGATACGATGCTTCCTCCGATGACCGCCGCTGCCGACACCGACGCCATCGCCCCGCCGTCGCGCCTCTGGTTGCTGCTCGAGGGACGGGCCCTGGGGGAATTCCTCTCCGGCTGGGCGGCCCAGCCCCTTCTGCGCCGCTGCCCGCAAGGCGACGGCCATCCGGTGATGGTGCTGCCGGGCTTCGTCGCCAGCGACCTGTCGACCCGGCCGCTGCGCGGCTTTCTGCGCCGCCAGGGCTACGCCGCGCGGCGCTGGGGATTCGGCCGCAACCTCGGTCCCGACGGCGGGCTGGAAGACCGCATGGTGGAGCGCCTGCGCTACTTGCGGCGGGTCTACGATCGCAAGGTCAGCCTGATCGGCTGGAGCCTGGGCGGAGTCTACGCCCGCGAGCTGGCGCGGCGAGCGCCGGCCGACGTCCGCCGGGTGATCACCCTCGGCAGCCCCTTCCGCCACCCCAAGGCCAACCACAGCTGGCGGTTGTTCGAATGGCTGTCGGGGATGGCGGTCGACGAGCTCGAGCCCGAACGCCTGGCGCGCATGGCGGAGCCGCCGCCGGTGCCGTCGACGGCGATCTACAGCCGTACCGACGGCGTCACCAATTGGCGCTGCTGCGTCGAGCAGGAGGCGCCCCAGACCGAGAACGTCGCGGTACCCGGCAGCCACTGCGGCCTGGGGGTGAACCCCCTCGCCCTCTACGTCATCGCCGACCGTCTGGCACAGCCCGAGGACGGTTGGCGACCCTTCGCCCCCCGCGGCCCCCTGCGCCTGCTCTACTGCCGGCCGGCGGGCGGCTGATCCTCGCCGCCGGACGGGAGATCGCGGTGCAACAGCTGTCGGGCCTCGACGCCGCCTTCCTGGCGCTGGAGAGCGCCACCACCCCGATGCACATCGGCAGCGCGTCGATCCTCGACCCGTCGCTCGCCGGCGGCGGGCGCCTCGACCTGGCGCACCTGCGGCGCGTCCTCGCCGGCCGGCTGGGCGCCAGCCGCGTCTTCCGCCAGCGCCTGGTAGAGGTACCTCTCGGCCTCGGCAAGCCCTATTGGATCGAGGACCCGGACTTCGACCTCGATCGCCACCTGGAGCGCACCCGACTTCCCGAGCCGGGGGGCATGCGGCAGCTCGAAGCGCTGATGTCGTGGGAGCTCAGCCAGCCGTTGCCGCGCGACCGGCCGCTGTGGCAGATGATCCTGGTCGAGGGGCTGGAACGGGTTCCGGGGGTGCCTCCGGGGTCGATGGCGGTGATCGGCAAGGTCCACCATGCCGCCATCGACGGGGTCTCCGGCGCCGAGATCATGGGCGCTCTCTTCGACCTCGGGCCGACGCCTCGTCCCCTGCCCGCCGACCCCTGGGAGCCAGAGCCGGAACCCGGCAAGCTGGCCCTCTTGCGCCGCGCCGGCCGCAACCTGCTGGCCCACCCGCGGCTGCTGCGCAGCACCCTCGCCGAGACCGCCAAGGGGCTCGCCCGCGCCGGCGCCGCCTGGGCGCTGGAACGGATCGAGCCGCCGCCGCTGCCGTTCACCGCCCCGCGCACGCGGTGGAACGCGCCGCTGTCGAAGGATCGGAGCTGGGGCGGCGTCGCCGTCTCCCTGGCGCGCATCCGGGCGATCAAGGAGGCCGCGTCCTCAGGCGACGACGCGGTGACGGTCAACGACGTGGTGCTGGCGATCTGCGCCGGCGCCCTCCGGCGCTTCCTCGCCGAGCGCGACGAGCTGCCGGACAAGCCGCTGATCGCCATGGTGCCGGTGTCGGTGCGCAGCGCCGACGAACGCGGCGCCATGGGCAATCAGGTGTCGGCGATGCTGGTCGACCTGGCCACCGGCGAGAGCGACGCCGGCGCCCGCCTGAAGCGGATCCACCGCAACACCCACCGGGCCAAGACCCACCACCGGGCCCTCGGCGCCCGCACCCTGATGGACTACAGCCGCATCATCCCCTTCTCCGTCGCCGCCCTGGCGGCGCGGCTCTACGTCGGCACCGGCCTCGCCGCCCGCCACCGGCCCCTCTTCAACCTGGTGATCACCAACGTCCCCGGTCCCCGCCAGCCCCTCTACCTGGCCGGCGCCCGCCTCCTGCGCCACCTCGGCGCCGGCCCGATCTTCGACGGCATGGGCCTCATCCTGGCGGTGATGAGCTACGCCGGCGAGCTCAGCATCGGCGTCACCTCCTGCCGCCGCATGCTGGAAGACGCCAGCGCCTTCACCCGGGCCCTCGAAGCCTCCCTCGACGAGCTCGAAGCAGCCGTGCTGGCACCTCCCTAAGAAGCCATGCCTGAAGCGGTGGTAGGCTGAGCCATCACCGTGAGCTTCGATCATCCGCCATCGAGGCCAGGAGCCGGCACGTGAAACGAGTCTACGCACGGGTCAAACCGGAGTTGCTGGTCTGGGCTCGCGAAAGCGCCGGTCTTTCGCGCGATGAAGCCGCCAAGAAAGTCGCGGTCAAGCCCGCGCGTCTCGCCAGCTGGGAAGCGGGCGAGAGGCGCCCGACCATCCGCCAGCTGCGCAAGCTCGGCTCGGCCTATAAGAGGCCGATCGCGGTCTTCTATCTGCCCAAGCCCCCGAGAGACTTCCAGGCCATGCGCGACTTCCGGCGCCTGCCGAGCGACGAGCGGGGCTCCGAGTCGCCGGCCCTGCGCCTGGAGATCCGGCGGGCACGATACCGGCGGCAGGTGGCCCTTGAGCTACTCGCCCAGCTCGGGGAGATGCCACCGCCGTTCAGCCTCCGTGGGCGCCTCTCCGATCCGGCGGAAGCTTTGGCTCGCAGGGCCCGCGCTGCGCTCGGCATCACCCACCAGCAGCAGGTTGGATGGAGAACTCCCCACGAGGCACTCCATGCCTGGAGGTCCGCCATCGAGCAGCTTGGGGTACTGGTGTTCCAAGCCAGAGGCGTCGCCGTCGAGGAAATGCGGGGTTTCGCCCTCGCGGAGGGCCTCCTCCCCGCCATCGTGGTCAACATCAAGGATCATCCTCACGCCCGCATCTTCAGCATGGTCCACGAGCTGACGCACCTGATGCTCCGCCGAGCGGGCCTATGCGACCTGAAGGAAGAGGGTCTAACCGGGGCCGAGAAGGGACCGGCGGATCAACGGATCGAGGCGTTCTGCAACCGCGTTGCCGGCGCGGTTCTCATGCCGCGGGAGGTGCTGCTGCGGGAAGAGCCTGTGCTTCGTGCTCCACCTGAGACCTGGGGCGACGACACGCTCGTCAAGCTGGCGCAGCGGTACCGCGTGAGCCCCGAGGCCATGCTGATCCGCCTGCTGGCGTTGGGCAAGACCACGGAGCGCTTCTATCGGGAGAGGCGCCGGCAACTCCGCCGTGCTTATGAACGGCGGCAGCAGGCCGAGACGAAGACCACGGGAGGACCGCCCCCCGATCGGGTGGCGGTGAGCACGGCGGGGCCGGCGTTCGTCCGCCTCGTGCTCGAAAGCTTCTACCGCGAGAAGATCACCTCGGCCGACGTCGCCGATTACCTCGAGGTGAGGCTGAAGTGGATGCCCAAGATCGAGAAAGCCGTCTTCGGCCGCCGACACGACGCATGGGCGCTGGCATAAGTGAAATACAGCATCGATACCAGTGCGATTCTCGATGGCTGGCGCCGCTACTATCCACCGGACGTCTTTCCCGAACTCTGGGAGAAGCTGGAGCAACTGATCGCCAATGGAGACCTGCGGGCGACCGAGGAGGTCCTGGAGGAGCTGAAGAAGAAGGACGACGACGTGACCGCATGGGCGAAACGTCATCCAGAACTCTTCGTGCCCATCGACGATGCGATCCAGATAGCTCTCCAAGAGTTGCTTGAACGGTTCGAGCGACTCGTCAACACCCAGCGCAACCGCGACAGGGCAGACCCCTGGGTGATCGCGCTTGCGCAGGTAGCTGGGTGCACCGTCGTCACCGGCGAGTTGCCGAGCGGCAGGCTGAACCGGCCCCGGATCCCGGACGTCTGCACGAAACTCGATGTCCCCTGGATGAATCTGCTCGCCCTTTTTCGACGAGAGGGCTGGGTGTTCGGCCGCCGGGCGCGCTGATCAGGGGCTTGAGCGGGCCTCAGGCCCGATCGCGCGGTACGGGGCAGGGGTCGCTGGCGCAGTCGCAGGCGACGCTGGGACAGGTGATGCAGCAGGTCGGTGGATCGATGCTCTGCGACAAGCACTGCGGCCACACCGTCTCCTTGCCGATCGCCTGCTGGCCGGTGCCGTGGACCAGGTTGTGGAGGGTTTCGCGGCTCAGCTGGAGCTTGCGGCGCTTCCTCTTCTTCATCGCTCTCCTCCGCCAGGACGTCGGAACGTTCACTTGTCCGCGCAAACCGGTCACGCGCGTGAAGACTGATTCTAGCACGGCGTGGGCGACGCTCCCCGGGGCCGACTGGAGTCTGAAACCATGCTCGCGTCATAGTGAAACGCGGCAGCCCTACCGCCGCCAGAAGGCGAGGGTGAAGAGGGCGGCGATGGAGTAGACCTCGAGCCGGCCGAGCCACATCAGGAGCACCATGAGGAGCTTCTGCCAGCCGGCGAAGAGGGCGAAGCTCTGGGTGGGGCCGACGCCTTCGAGGCCGGGGCCGATGTTGCCGAGGGTGACGATGGCGGCGGTGGCGGAGGTCCTGAGGCCGAAGTCGCCGATGGTCAGGAGAAGGGTGGCGAGGCCCCAGGTCGAGAAGTAGAGGATGAAGATCCCCATGACGCTCCGCACCACCGACTCCGGCACCGCCTTGCCGCCGACGAAGATGGCGATCACCGCCGACGGGCTGAAGATCAGCCGCGCCTCGCGCAGCGCCGCCTTGAGGCCGATCACCATGCGGATGATCTTCAGCCCGCCGGCGGTCGAGCCGGCACAGCCGCCGATGAACATCAACGCCACCAGCAGACCGCGGGCGAGCGTCGGCCAGCGGTCGAAGTCGGCGGTGGCGAAGCCGGTGGTGGTGAGGATCGATACCACCTGGAAGACGGCATCGAGGAGCGCCCGGCCGGCGCCGTGGCCGTCGTAGGCGCCGTTCACCCACAAGTCGCCGGCGACCCACAGGCCGAAGATCAGGATCAAGGTGACGTAGATGCGCCACTCCGGATCCTGCCACAGGCGGCGGCCGCGGTGGCGCAGGAAGCGATAGTAGAGCGAGAAGTTGATGCCGGCGAGCACCATGAAGACGATGATCACCGCCTGCGCCAGCGGGCTGAAGGCGCCGGCGGAGGCGGCGCGGGGCGAGAAGCCACCGGTCGACAGGGTCGAGAAGGCGTGGGTGGTGGCGTCGTAGAGATCGAGGCCGCAGAGCAGCAGCAACGCCACCTGGGCGCCGGTCAGCAGCATGTAGGTGCGCCAGAGGACGGCGGCGGTGTCGCGTACCCGCGGGTGCAGGGTCTCCTTGGTCGGCCCCGGCACCTCGAGCTTGTAGACGAATCGCGCACCGGCGCCGAGCTCGGGCAGGAGCGCGACGAAGAGGACGATGATGCCCATGCCGCCGAGCCACTGGGTGAAGCTGCGCCAGAAGAGGATGCCGCGGCCGGCGGCCTCGATGTCGGTGAGGATCGAGGCGCCGGTGGTGGTGAAGCCCGAAGCCGACTCGAAGAGCGCGTCGATCGGGCTGCTGACGGTTCCGGTCAGGAGGTAGGGCAGGGCGCCGAAGAGCGATGCCAGAGCCCAGCCGCCGACCACGATCAGGATGCCCTCGCGGCGGTAGAGATGGCCGCCGCCGCGGCCGAGGAGGGCCAGCACCGCACCGCAGGCGCCCGTCGCCAGCGCCGTGCTGAGGAAGGCGCCGGCCGCATCCCACTCGCCGTAGATCGCCGCCACCACGGCGGGCAACGTCACCGCCACCGCCAGGATCAGCAGCAGGCGGCCGACGAAACGCAGCACCGGCCGGATGCTCACCGGGCCCCCGCCTCGCGCCCCGGAAAGAGCAGGTTGATGGTCGGCATCTCCGCCTTCTGGACGAAGAGGATCACCGTGTCCCCGGCCTCCAGCCGGTCCTTGCCGCGGGGCACGAAGACGCGCTCGCCGCGCACCACCGCGCCGACGATCACGCCGCGCGGCGGGTTGAATTCCGCCAGGGTGACGCCGGCCGCCGGACTGGCCTCGTGCAGCCGCCGTTCCAGCACCTCGGCCGCGCCGCGCTCCAGCGACACGAGGTTGGCGCTGTAGCCCTGGTCGACGTACTCCTTGATCCGCTGGTAGGCGATGGCCCGCGGCGAGACGATCTCCATCAGGCCGAGCTTGCGCCACAGGTACGAGGTCTCGCCCCGCTGCACCAGGGCGACGACCTGCGGCACCCCGAGCTCGCGCGCCAGCAGGCTGGCCATCAGGTTGCGCTCGTCCTGGCCGGTGAGGGCGACGAAGACCTGGGCGCGGGGCACGTCTTCGGCCCGCAGCAGGGCGACGTCGGTGGCGTCGCCGTGCAGCACCTCGACGCCGGGCAGCTGGGCGGCCAGCTCCTGCGCCCGCCGCAGGTCGCGTTCGATCAACTTGACGCGCTCGACCCGGCCGTTGGCGCTCTGACCGAGGAGCGCCTGGGCGACGGTCTCGCCGGTGCGGCCGCCCCCGGCGATGACCACCACCTTGCGATCCCGGGGTCGCGAGCTGAGCCGGCGCTCGACGTCGCCGATGACCTCGGTGGAGGCCAGGATCAGGGCGTCGTCGCCGGGCTGGGCGACGTCGTCGCCGCTGGGGACGGTCAGCTCGTCGCCGCGCTGAAACGCCACCACCAGACAGCCTTCGGGCAGCTCGATCTCGCGCAGCGGCCGTCGGGTCAAAGGCGACTGGTCGTCGAGGTGGATCTTGCGCAGCTGCACCTTGCCCTGGGCCAGATACTCCACCGCCACCGTGTTGTGGCCGAGGATGTGGTTCAGGATGTGGGTGGTGGCGAGGAGCTGGGTGGAGAGCAGCAGGTCGGCGCCGAAGACCTCCTCATACAGTTGCCGGTGGGTGGTGATGTCCTCCGCCACGCCGACCCGCACCACCGTCCGCTTGGCCCCCAGGCGGCGGGCGAGAACCGCCGCCGCCAGGTTGGCCTCGTCCGACGACGACACCGCCATGAAGAGGTCGCAGGTCGCCACCCGCGCCTCCTTGAGCACCGGTACGTGGGCGCCGTTGCCCCCCACCACCGCGACGTCGAGCTCCTCCTCGACCCGCGTTCGCTTGATCGGATCGATCTCGATCACCACCACGCTGTGGCCGTGCTGGGAGAGGGTGCGGGCGAGGTGCAGCCCGACTTCGCCCACCCCCATCACCACATAACGCCGTTTGTCGTCCATGCGCGTCCTCCGGCTCGCCGGCCACCGGCAAAGCGCCCGATTCTAGCGTGAATCGCTGCCGGGGAGGCGCTCCGGGCCCGACCCCCGCCGCCCCGTATTGCACCGACCTCGCCGGTAGAGGCATAATCGCTTCGCTTGCGCGCGCGAAACGTCATCGCAACCCCCTAAGCCCGCGAGCCGGCGCCAGCGGCGCCGACGGCCGGGCGGCATCGACGAGCGGTGCCGCGCCCGGGATGGACACAGGAGATCAGGAGGACGGCATGCGAAGGAATCGACTGATCGCGATGGTGGCGCTCTGGCTGCTCGCGCTGGGGCCGGCCACGGCCCAGTCCGACGGGCGGATCGAAGGTCGCGTCACCAAGCAGGACGGCAAGGGCATCGGCGGCGTCACGGTTGTGGTCAGCGAGCTGGGCGCGGTCGAGATCACCGACAACGACGGCTCCTTCGTCTTCGAGGACGTACCCCCGGGCACCTACAACCTGAGCTACAGCCTGGGAGACAACGCCGACTCGCAGACCGTGACCGTCACCAGCGGCGCCACCGCCCAGGCCGACAAGGTGGTCGACTGGGACTACAGCTTCGCCGAGACGATCACCGTCTTCTCCGCTTCGCGGCGCCGGGAGCGCATCGTCGAGGCGCCGGCGGCGGTGACCCAGATCGACGAGGAGCAGATCGAGCGCGAAGGCTCCCACGGCCAGCTGCCGAAGCTGCTCGAGTTCAGCCCCGGCGTCGAAGCGACCCAGAGCGGCGTCTACGACTACAACTTCAATACCCGCGGCTTCAACAGCTCCCTCAACCGCCGGGTGCAGGTGCTGGTCGACGGCCGCGATCCGTCGGTGCCCTTCCTCGCCTCGCAGGAATGGGTGACCGTCTCCCAGTACATGAACGACCTGTCCTCCGCCGAGCTGGTGCGCGGGCCGAGCTCGGCGCTCTACGGCGCCAACGCCTTCAACGGGGTGCTCAACCTGGTCACCAAGTCGCCGCGCGACAGCGCCGGCGGCGAGCTGCGGCTGACCGGCGGCGAGCTGTCGACGCAGAAGATCGAGTTCCGCTGGGCCGGTCCGGTCGGCGGCGAGTGGTACTTCAAGCTCAACGGCTCCTACCTGCAGGGCGACGACTTCTCGGTCGACCGCAACGTCACCACCGAATACGCCGGCCTGCCGCGCGAGGTGCGACCGCGGGTGGTGGACGAAAACGAGGTCACCTTCGGCAACCTGCGCCTCGACAAGTACTTCGCCAACGGCGACTTCATCGCCATCGAAGGCGGCGTGGCGGACGCCCAGGCGCCGGCCATCCTGACCGGCATCGGCCGCTTCTCCCTGCCCTCGGTGGAGCGCTTCTGGAGCCGCTTCAACTACACCTCCGACCACTGGAACTTCCTCGCCTACTTCAACGACCGCGACGGCGAGGAGCAGACCTCGCTGCAGTCGGGCGCCCAGACCTTCCTCTTCAGCCAGAACTACAAGTTCGAATTCCAGACCAACTGGGATTGGAACGACGGCAAGGTCCGCCTGGTGGCCGGTGCCAGCCACAAGGAAGAGGAGATCGACACCGCCAACCCGCAGGGCATCCAGACCCTGATGTTCCAGCCGGTCGAGTCCGACGCCCAGGCCCTCTTCGCCCAGCTCGACTTCCAGATCGGCCCCAAGGTCAAGCTGGTGGTCGCCGGGCGCTACGACGAGTCGACCCTGCACGACAACCAGTTCTCGCCCAAGGGCTCGCTGGTCTACAGCATCAACCCCAACAACACCCTGCGCTTCAGCTACAACGAGGCCTTCCAGGTCGCCAACTACTCCGAGTTCTTCCTCCAGGCGGACGCCGCGCCGCCGGTCAACCTGTCGCCCTTCGAGGCCTTCTGCGCCCCCTTCGGCGTCTCCTGCGGCTTCGGCATCAACCGGGTGCTGGCGGTGGGCAACGCGGCGCTCGACGTCGAGGAGGTCCAGAGCTTCGAGATCGGCTACACCGGCATCCTCGGCAAGAAGGCCTTCCTGACCATCGACTACTACGACAGCTCGCTGGAGAACTTCATCACCGACCTCTTGCCCAACGTCGGCACCGCCCTCGGCCGCCTCAACCCGGCCTTCGGTCCCTACCAGCCGCCGGCGGCGTTGCCGGCGCCGGTCGCCCAGGCTCTCCTCGCCGCCCTCCAGGGTGCCCTGGGGCCGACCTTCTTCGCCCTGTCGAACAACTTCGACGGCCGCCCGGTTATCGTCGGCGCCAGCTACACCAACTTCGGCGCGGTCGACACCGACGGCATCGACTTCGGCCTCAACTACTACATCACCCCCGAATGGCGGCTGAACGTCAACTACTCGCTCTTCGACTTCAACGTCAAGCAGGACATCCCCGGCGATCCGCTACAAGCCAACGCGCCGGAGAACAGCGGCGGCATCGGCATCGCCTACGTCGGCGACCGCTTCGACGCCTCCCTGAGCGGCCGCTTCGTCGACAGCTTCGAGTGGTTCGCCGGCCTCTTCCGCGGCACCGTGCCGTCGTACGAGACCTTCGACCTGACCGCCAACTACCACGTCAACGACCACGTCACCGTCGGCATCAACGTCTCGAACCTCTTCGACGACGAGCACTACGAGGCCTTCGGCGGCGACCTGATCAGCCGCCGGGCCCTGGGCCACGTCGCTTTCCGCTGGTAGCACGGCCGGCGCCGTGACCGCCTCTCGCCCCTCCCCGCCGCGGGAGGGGCTTTTGCGTGCGGCGGCGGCGATTGACAGCGTCCGGCGGCTGGCTTTATGCTCCCCTTCCGCGTCTGCGGCGGGGCGTGGCGCAGTCTGGTAGCGCACCTGCTTTGGGAGCAGGGGGTCCCCAGTTCGAATCTGGGCGCCCCGACCAACCGGCCATCCAGCGCCCGGCGCCGGCCGCGTCCGACCGGCCGCGACGCACCACCGGCTGCCTGTAGCTCAGCTGGATAGAGCGGCGGCCTTCTAAGCCGCGGGTCGGGGGTTCGAGTCCCTCCAGGCAGGCCATCCGACCGCGACGACGCCGCGACGCGAGAACGCCACGTGCGCCCGTAGCTCAGCTGGATAGAGCGACGGCCTCCGGAGCCGTAGGTCAGGGGTTCGAATCCCTTCGGGCGCACCATCCTCCCCCAACGCCGCCGGCGGCGAGCGGCACGCCGCGCGCCGTGCTATACTGGCGATCTGCGACGTACGACCAACCCGTTTCCCGGGAGGCGTCATGAACCAGCGCACGATCCTCATCGCCCTCGTCCTCTCGCTGCTGCCGGCGGTCGCTTTCGGCGAGGTCTTCACCGTGGTGCTCAAGAGCGGTGCCACCTTCGACACCCGCTACCGGCCGGTGGATGCGGAGTGGGATTCGTCGATCAGCATGATCCTGACCGACCAAGGCAACTGGATCGCCCTGCCCAAGTCCGACATCCTCGACGTCACCTCGTCGGTCGAGGAAAGCGGGTACGGCGTCCAGATCGATTCGACGACGATCCTCCTCGGCTGGACCTACAACGGCGACCTCGGGTTGGAGGAGAGCCAGGAAGAAGGCCAAGGTCAGTTCCCGCTGCCGGGCGGCCTGCCCTTCGGAGCGCGCGGCGTGGCGCCGGGACCGTACCCCATCGGCACCCCCGGCGCCGTGAGCAACACGCCGCAGCAGACCAACGCCTACACCATCCAACAATTCGTCAACGCCCCGATCGTCGGCTCGTCGGAGGCGGCCAATTCGGGGGGCATTCCGCTCGAATACACCGTCTATTAGTGGCTTCCCGCTCCGCCGCCGAGGCACTGAGGAGCCGGCCGGAGGCGGCTCACCGCCGGGAGGTGAGCGGATGATCAAGAAGCTCCTTGCGCCCGCACTGGCCGGCGGCTTGACCATGCCCGTGCTGATCGTCTGGCGCGGCTACCCCTGGCCCCTGGCCCTGGTCACCGCCCTGGCGGTCGGTGCGCTGGTCTTCGTCGGCCGGCGGTCCGCCGATCAGCTGCGGCGGACGATCGGCGCCCACCGCCAGCCCTGGCGAATCGAGCCGGCGGCGGATCCCTCAGCCCTGCCGGCGCAGAGCACGCCAGGGCCAGACCAGCAGCGCGGCGGCCAGCAGCAGGTGGGTGAGGCCGCCGGCGACGAGCCCGACGAGCAACAGGAAGAGCCAGCTGGAGAGGAGCCCACAGGCGAGGACCAGGCGCAGGCGAGGCGACCATGACATGGCGGCAGCGTAGCAGAGTCGTGGGCCGTCGGCCGGCGCCGGGACGGCTGGCGGTGGTCACCTTCGACGCCACCGGCACCCTCTTCCACGCTCCGCGCCTGGGCGCGATCTACGCCGAGGTGCTGGTCCGCCACGGCCTGCTCGCCGACGAGCCGACGAGCCGTCGGACCCTGGACGCCCTGATCCCCGAAGTGTGGCGCGAGCTCGCCTGCTCGAGCGATCCGCGGCGCGATCGCTTCGCCAGTCACCCCCGGGGTGCGCGCGGCTATTGGTACGACGTCCTGGTGCGGCTCTGCCAGCGCCTCGAGATCGGTCGCCCGAGCCCCTTCGCCGCCGCCGAGCTCTTCGACCGCTTCGCCCACGCCGGTGCCTGGGAGCTCTACGCCGACGTGGTGCCGGCCCTCGAGGGCTTGCGCCGCCGCGGCCTGCGTCTGGCGGTGATCAGCAATTGGGACGAGCGCCTGCCAGCCCTGCTGGCGCGGCTGGGGATCGGGCGCCTGCTCGAGGCGACGATCTACTCCGCTGCCGCCGGGGTGGAGAAGCCCCACCCGCTGATCTTCCAGCGTGCTCTGGCCGCGCTCCGGGTGGCGCCGGAGGAAGCGCTCCACGTCGGCGACCGGCAGCTCGAGGACGTGGAGGGCGCCGAGGGCGCCGGCATGCACGCCTGGCGCATCGATCGCCGGCGTGCCGGCGCGCGGCTCGACGACTGGCTGGACGAGCCGGGGGCGGGGCCATGAGCGCCGGCCGCTGGCTGCTGGCATTGCTCCTGGCGGTGGCGTGCAGCCGCGGTGCCGGGCCCGGCGACGAGCCGCCGCTGGAGACCGTCGACCTGCCGCCGGCGCCGGCCTTGAACCCCGAGGCCGATCCCCGTGCCCAACCGCGCGAGGAGAGGCTCGGCGGCCTGCTGCCCAACGACTTCCCCAGCGATCTGCCCCTCCACCTGCCGGCGACGGTGATCGATTTCCAGGATCTGGAAAAGGGTTGGGTGTCGGTCACCCTGGCGACCTCGGGCAAGCCCGCCGTGGTCCGCGAGGGCCTCGCCGCCGAGCTGCGGGCGCGCGGCTGGGCGGCGGGCGACGGCCGCTGGCGGAAGGGCAAGAGGGAGATCGCGCTCACGGTCGAGCCCACCCCCGGCGGCTGCCACTACCGGTACGTCTACCGCCGCTGGTGAGCGGGCCGCTCGGCCGCCGCCGCGCCGGCCGGCCCGACGCTGGCGCCGGACAGGAGCGTGCCGCGGGCCAGCAGGCGGGCGTCCCCCGCCAGGGTGGCGTCGACCAGGCCGATCCGGCCGCTCCCCGGCCGGCCGGTCACGGTCAGGACGAAGCCGCCGGCGGTGCGGGCCGCCAGCGGCCCGGTCATGCCGCGGCAGAGCAGGCCGGTGGCGGCGGCGGCCACCACCCCGGTGCCGCAGGCCAGGGTCTCCGCCTCCACCCCCCGCTCGTAGGTGCGGATGGCCAGCCGATGCGGCGGCTCGAAGCGCACCAGGTCGACGTTGGCGCCCCCCGGGCCCAGCTCGGGATGGGCGCGCAGGATCGGGCCGAGCCGGTCGAGAGGTGCGGCGCCGAGGTCGCCGTCCCACGGCACCACGAGATGCGGCACGCCGACGCGGAGATAAAAGCCCGACACCCGTCGCCCGGCGGCGTCCAGCCGCCGCGCCTGCGGCCGGCCGACGATCGGCGGCAGGGCGATCTCCACCCGCGTCTCATCGAGGCGCCGCGCGGCGAGGGTACCGGCATCGGTGACGAGATCGAGGCGCTCTTCTTGCCAGCCGAGGTGAAAGGCGAGCTGGGCGGCGCAGCGGCTGCCGTTCAGACACAGGGCACCGCGCCCGCCGTCGGCGTTCCAATGCCGCATCCGGGCGCCGCCGGCGGTAGGCGACAGGACGAAGACGCCGTCGGCGCCGACCGAGATGCCGCGCCGGCACCACGCCCTCACCGCCTCCGGCGACGGAATCGCCGGCGGCGCCACCAGGGCGATGAAATCGTTGCCGGCCCCCGACAGCAGGTAAAAATCCATCGCTAGACACGCCCTGGAGGCGGCGCTTTCGCCGTCGCGGGGCATTGATCGAACCTGTGCATGTCAGCGATCCTGGCCTCTGCATTATTCACCATCCTCCTGCTGCGAGGCCATAGCTGACCGAAACTCGACCTACCGCGGCTGCCCCCGGCTCGCCCCGGGCCTGGCTGCCCTGCACCCGCCGCGCCCTGCTGTGGGGCGAGCGCCTGATCGGTTTCTGGGAGTACGATCTCGACCGCGAGGAGATCGTCACCGCCACCTTCGAACCCCTGCCGGCCGCGCTCCGCCCCGCGCTCGACGAGGAGCGCCGGCGTCTCGCCGCCTTCATCCGCGACCAGCTGGGCAACGCCCAGAGCTTCAGCCTCGACACCGACGACGCCGTGCGGCGGCGCGCCGCCGAGCTGCGGGCGATGGCCTGAGGGGCCGCCGGTGCCGCCGGCGGCTCAGCGCACGGTGGCCGACGCCGGGGGCGAGAGCTCGCTGGCGTTGCCCAGGCGGTCGACCGCCTGAATGCGGTAGTCGTAGGACAGGCCGCTGGCCAGGCCGCGGTCGAGGTACTCGGTGCCGGTGATCAGCTCCTCGCGCAGGCGGTGGAAGTCGCGCCCGGGCTCGCGCCGGTAGAGCACGTAGCCCGCCAGATCGTCGGCCGGGCTCGGATCCCAGCGCAGACGGACGGCGTTGCGTTCGCCGAGGGCGACGAAGCGCTCCGGCAAGGGCGGCGGGAAGCGGTCCTGGTAGTCGATCTCGCGTTCCCCCGCTTCGGCGCTCAGCACCGGCGGCCGGCGCTTCTTGGCGGTGCGCACGGTGTAGATGTAGCGCCGGCCATAGCGCGCGCTGCGGTCGACGAAGCGCCGCTCGTCGCCGCCGGCGCGGCCGATCGGATCGCCGTAGCCGCGGTCTCGGGCCTCGCGGCGGAAGACGTCGAACCCCTCCGCCTCGCCGTCGAAGCGCCAACTCAGCACGACGCCCTCGGCGCTGGCGCTGACCTCGAGGTCGCTCGGCGGCTCGGGGGGCGGCAGCGGCACCAGGGCGACGCGGTTCGACGTCGACGACGTCTCGCGTCCCTTGACCGTGCGCACGGCGTAGTAGAGCGCCTTGGGGGGAGACGGCAACGGCAGCTCCAGCGGCAGTTGGATCTGGATCCGGTCGCCGGTGACGGTGGCGCCGAGGTCGGCACCGCGCAGCACCAGGAGGGTCTGGGCCGAGGCCTCGAACTCGCGCGGGTCGACCGGCGGCGGCTCGCCCTCCGCCGCCGGCTTGACGTACTCGAGCAGCTCCACCGCGTCGATGCCGCCGAGGGCCAGGCCGCTGGTGCTGGTCGCCGGGTAGCTCATCTCCAACAGGATCACCGTCCCCTGCTGGCGGATCCGGAGGTCGTTGGTCGGCTGCGGCACGATGCGCAGCGGGGGCAGGGGGTCGCCCTTCTTGCCGCAGGCCGCGGCGAGCAGGGAGGCGGCGAGGACGGCGATCAGCAGCGCCGCGCGGCGGGCCGGCGGATTACAGCACATAGCGGCTCAGGTCCTCGTCCTTGACGATGTCGGCCAGGGCCTTGCGGACGTAGGGCGCGTCGATCTTGACCTGCACCCCCTGCATGTCGGGACCGCCGAAGGAGACCTCCTCGAGCAGCCGCTCCATCAGGGTCATCAGGCGGCGGGCGCCGATGTTCTCGGTCTGCGCGTTGACCTCGACCGCCAGCTCGGCCAGGGCTTCGATGGCGTCGGGGGTGAAGTCGAGGTCGACGTCCTCGGTCGCCATCAGCGCCCGGTACTGCTTGGTCAGGGAGGCCTCGGGCTCGGTCAGGATGCGCTTGAGCTCCTCCTTGCCGAGCGCGTCGAGCTCGACGCGGATGGGGAAGCGCCCCTGGAGCTCGGGGATCAGATCCGACGGCTTGGCGACGTGGAAGGCGCCGGCGGCGATGAAGAGGATGTGGTCGGTCTTGACCATGCCGTACTTGGTGGTCACCGTCGTGCCCTCGACGATCGGCAGCAGGTCGCGCTGCACCCCTTCGCGCGAGACGTCGGGGCCGCGGCTGCCCTCGCGCCCGGCCACCTTGTCGATCTCGTCGAGGAAGATGATGCCGCCCTGCTCCACCCGTTCCCGCGCCTCGCGCGCCACCTGCCGCTGGTCGATCAGCTTCTCCGCCTCCTGCTGCTTGAGGATCTCGCGCGCCTCGGCGACGGTCATCTTCTGGATCTGGCGGCGGCCGCCGAAGAGCCCCGGCATGATGTCCTTGATGTTGAAGTTGACCTCTTCCACCGTGCCTTGCGGGGTGAACATCTCGAGACTGGGGAAGCGGGTTTCCTCGACTTCGACGTCGACGATCTTGTCCTCCAGCTTGCCCTCCCGCAGCATCTTGCGGAAGCGTTCGCGGGTGCGGTGCTCGCTGGCGTCGTCGCGCAGGCGGAACTCGTAGCCCGGAGTGGTCAGGTCGGGCTCCGGGATCAGCAGCTGCACCAAGCGCTCCTCGGCCTTCTCGTCGGCCGCCTCGCGCACCGCCCGCCGCCACTCCTCGCGGATCATGCCGACGGCGATCTCCATCAGATCGCGGATCATCGATTCGACGTCGCGGCCGACGTAGCCCACCTCGGTGAACTTGCTCGCCTCGACCTTGATGAAGGGAGCCGAGGCGAGGCGGGCCAGGCGGCGGGCGATCTCGGTCTTGCCCACCCCGGTGGGGCCGATCATCAGAATGTTCTTGGGCACGATCTCGTCGGCCATCGGGCCTTCGATCTGTTGCCGCCGCCAGCGATTGCGCAGGGCGATGGCGACCGCGCGCTTGGCCTTCGCCTGGCCGACGACGTACTTGTCGAGCTCGGCGACGATCTGGCGCGGCACCAGCTCCTCGAGAGGTTGCTTGACCTCGGGATTGGGAGGGGGAAGAGTGGAGGTCGACATCGCCGTCCTAGAGCTCCTCGATGGTCAACCGGTCGTTAGTGTAAATGCAGATCTCGGCGGCGATGGCCATCGCCTCGCGCGCCACCTCGAGCGGCGCCAGATCGCTGTGTTTGCGCAGCGCCCGGGCGGCGGCGAGAGCATAGTTGCCGCCGGAGCCGATCGCCAGCAGCCCGTCGTCGTCGGGCTGCAGCAGGTCGCCGTTGCCCCCGATCAGGAAGCTCTGGCGCGTGCTGGCGACGATCATCATCGCCTGCAGCTGACGCAGCAGGCGGTCGGTGCGCCAGTCCTTGGCCAGCTCGATCACCGCCCGTTC
Organism: Acidobacteriota bacterium; assembly: GCA_003697015.1. GTDB lineage: Bacteria > Acidobacteriota > Thermoanaerobaculia > Multivoradales > J023 > J023. The sequence goes on from RFGL01000378.1 coordinate 18,094, forward strand.
GACGTTGCCCTGGTACTCCTCGAGCTTGGCCTCGAAGCGGGTCATCAGGGCCAGGCCGTCGGCGGCGCCGCCGGCGAAGCCGACCAGCACCGAGCCGTCGCGACCGAGGCGCTTGACCTTGCCGGCGGTGGTCTTGACCACCGTGTCGCCGATCGTCACCTGGCCGTCGCTGGCCATCACCACCCGCTCGCCTTCGCGCACCATCAGAACGGTCGTGCCGTGCATCTCGCCCATAAGGACGGGGATTGTATCAGCGCTTGGCCCGCGGGTGGCTCCGGCGGTAGATCGCCAGCAGGCGCTCGACGTCGAGGTGGGTGTAGCGCTGGGTGGTGGAGAGGGAGCTGTGGCCGAGAAGCTCCTGGATGGCGCGCAGGTCGGCGCCGCCCTCGAGCAGGTGGGTGGCGAAGGTGTGGCGCAGGGCGTGGGGGTGCAGGCCGCCGAGACCGGCGGCGGCGGCGTAGCGGTCGAGCACCCGGCGCACCGATCGATCGCTCAGCCGGCCGCCGCGGTGGTTGAGGAAGATCGGCTCGTCGTCGTCGCCGGCCGGGGCGCGACGCCGGCGGGCACGGACGCCGTCCCACTGTTCGAGCCAGGTACGCAGGGCGTCCGCGGCCGGCCGGCCGAAGGGCACCATGCGCTCCTTGCTCCCCTTGCCCACCACCCGCAGCACCCGGGCGCCGAGGTCGACGTCCTGCCAGTCGAGGGCGACCAGCTCGCTGACCCGCAGGCCGCTGGCGTAGGCCAGCTCGATCAGCGCTCGATCGCGGCACGACAGGGGCTCGTCCGCCGGGTCGACGTAGGGCGCGGTGTTCCCGTCGGCCGCCTCGATCAAGCTTTCGACCTCCCCCGGCCGCAGGTGGTGGGGGAGGGTCTTCTCGGTCTTCGGCGCCCGCACGCCGGCGGCGGGATTGGCCGGCAGCACGCCGTCGCGGCAGGCCCAGCGGAAGAGGCTCTTGACCGCCGACAGGGCCCGCGCCCGGCTGCGGCGGCCCAGGCCGTCGCGGGCGAGGGAGGCGAGAAAAGCGCGGACGTCGGCCGCCGCGACCTCCGCCGGCGGCAGGGAGCGCGGATCGCGGCCGCGGTACTCGCCGAGGAAACGCAGGAAACGCCCCAGGTCGCCGCCGTACGCCCGCACCGTATTGGCCGACAGGTTGCGCTCGAGCCGCAGGTGCTCGAGGAAGCGATCGACCAGGCTCTGCATGGCGGGTAGGACTAGGTGGCGGGCGCCGGGGCCAGCGCCGGGGCCGGGGCCCGTTCGTCCTGCAGGCCGTGGCGCGCCAGCCAGGCGGCGAGGTCGGCGGCGGCGCGCGCGGCGTAGGCCTGGCGGCGCTGGGCGCGCTTGATCCGTCCCGCGAGGGGCGCGAACAGGCCGTAGTTGACGTTGGCGGGCTGAAAGCGCGCCGGATCCGACTCGGTCAGGTGGCGTGCCATCGCCCCCAGGGCGGTGGTGGGAGGGAAGGGCTCGGGGGTCGTTCCCCGCCGCTCGAGGTGGAGGTAGACGGCGATCGCCAGGCCCGAGGCGGCGGATTCGAGATAGCCCTCGACGCCGGTGATCTGACCCGCCAGCCGCACCCGCGGCTCCGCCTTGACCCGGTAGTAGACGTCCAGATGGGTGGGGGCGTTGACGAAGGTGTTGCGATGGACCTGGCCCAGGCGTACGAAGCGCGCCCGCTCGAGGCCGGGGATCATGCGCAGCACCCGCTTCTGCTCCCCCCAGGTCATGCGCGACTGGAATCCGACCAGGTTGTAGTGACTGCGGGCCAGGTTCTCCTGCCGCAGCTGCACCACGGCGTAGGGCCGCCGGCCGTCCGGAGCGGTCAGGCCGACCGGCTTCATCGGCCCGTAGCGCAGGGTGTCGACGCCGCGCCGCGCCAGCTCCTCGATCGGCAGGCAGCCCTCGAAGAAGAGCTTCCGCTCGAAGCTGTGGAGGGGCACGGTGTCGGCCTCGAGAAGGGCCTGGTGAAAGGCCAGGTACTCGTCCCGCGTGAGCGGTGCGTTCAAGTAGTCGTCGCCGCCGCCCTTGCCCCAGCGCGAGCCGGCGAAGAGCTTGCTCAGGTCGAGGGACTCGGCTTCGACGATCGGCGCGATGGCGTCGTAGAAGTAGAGGTGCTCCGCCCCCAGGAGCTGCTGCAGGATGCTCGACATCGCCTCCGAGGTCAGCGGCCCGGTGGCGAGGATCACGTCCCCCGGCGGCAGCTCCGTCACCTCGTGGCGGCGGACCTCGATCGCCGGATGCCGCTCCAGGGCCTCGGTGATGCGCTCGGCGAAGCGGTCGCGGTCGACCGCCAGGGCCGCCCCAGCCGGCACCGCCGCCGCCCGCGCCGCACCGATCACCAGCGAGCCGAAGGCCTCCATCTCGCGCTTCAGCAGACCGGCGGCGTGCAGCGGATCGTCGCTGCGCAGGGAGTTGCTGCACACCAGCTCGGCGAAACGCCCGGTCTGATGGGCCGGCGTCGAGCGCTGCGGCCGCATCTCGTGGAGCACCACCCGGTGGCCGCGCCGCGCCAACTGGTAGGCGCACTCGCTCCCCGCCAGACCGCCGCCGACGACGTGGATGGGCTCGGCATCGCGCATCTCCCTAGTCTAGCGCGCATTCTTCACCGCCTCCTGCTGGGAGGCCGTCGCGGCCCGGATCGGCGACCGTCTGCCCGCTCGCTCCCGCTCGCCGTGCCTCGTCGGGCTCGCGGCCGCGCCCGCGGCCGAGACCGTGCATCGAGCAGGCTCGCGGAGAGGACGCGGCCGGCTCACCGGACGCGGCTCAGAGCGGGGTGTAGACCAGGCTGCCGATCACCGATTCGTGGTCGGCGGGGGAGTAGCCGGCGATGGTGGTGGTGACCAGGCGCCCTTCGACGCGGCTGGCGGGGGGCAGCTCGACGCCGGGGCCGAGGATGCAGCCGCTCACCCGGCTGTCGCGGCCGACGGTGGCGCCGTCCATCACCAGGGAGCGGCGGAGGCGGCAGCCGGCGGCGATCTCGGCCCCGGCCTCGACCACCGCGCGCTCGACCTGGGCGCTGGCGTCGACGCGGGCCAGGGGGGAGATCCAGGCGCCGCGCCACAGGCGGCGCGGCCAGGGGCCGCGGGCCCAGTCGAGGGCGGCGGCGAGATACCGCGCCGGGGTGCCGAGATCGTGCCAGCGGCGGCCGCCGTAGACCGCCCGGACGAGCTCGCCGTCGCGCAGCAGCGGCTTGTAGAGGCGCTCGACCACGTCCGCCGGGCCGGGTTCGAGGCGCTCCAAGAGCTGGCGGGAGAGGACGTGGGCGCCGGCGAAGACGTGACGCCGGGCGACGTCGCCGAAGGCTTCGCCGCGCAGCTCGACCACCCGCCCCCCGCGCCCCACGCCGACGCCGCCGCCGAAGTCGGACAGGGCCGCGCGGCGGTGGAGCAGCAGGGTCGCCCGGGCGCCGGAGCGCTGGTGGGCCCGGATCAGACGCCGCCACGGCCAGCGGGCGAGGGCGTCGCCGTTGACCAGCAGCGCCAGGTCGGCGCCGGCGAGGAAATCGCGCACCGGATAGAGGGCGCCGAGCGTACCGAGGATGATCTCTTCCGGCGCGTAGCGCAGGGGCAGGCCGTAGCAGCTGGTGCCGAGCTGGCGCGGGATGGCCTGGGGCAGGTGGTGGAGATTGATCACCGCCGCTTCGCAGCCGGCCCGGCGCAACTGGCGCAGGGTGTGGGCGATCACCGGCTCGCCGCAGATCGGCAGCAGCGGCTTGGGCAGCACCAGGGAGAGGGGGCGCAGGCGGGTGCCGAAGCCCGCCGCCAGCACCAGGGCGCGGACGCGCGGCCTCGCCACCGGCTCACTCCGCAGGCGGGAAGATCATGTCCGCCGGCGCCTCCGGATGGTCCTTCTTGTACTCCTCGTAGAGCCGCAGGTAGCTGCGGCGCTCGGCGCGCGCCGGATCGAGACCGAAGCGACGGGCGAGGCGTTCGCAGCCCTCCCCCTCCAGCTCGACGAAATCGCCGATCGGCGTGTGGTCGAGAGCGACCTTGATCGACCCGAGGCGCCACTCCTCGCGGATCTTCTGGTAGCGGCGCACGGTCTCGAAGCCCAGGGCCTCGAGGATGGCGCGCATCTTCTTCGGATCCTCGACCCCGGTCTCGTGCTCGACCCGCACCTTGACCGTGCCGTCGAAGGTCGCCGGGCCCTTGAAGGTCAGATGGGTGCCGCGGCGGTCGACCCGCAGCCGCAGCACCTGGCCGGCGGCGGCGACGGTGCCGTCACGATCGAAGACCCAATTGTCCTCCAGCGTGCCCGAACCCTGGCACTCGGCCTCCCAATCGATCAGTCGCTCGCGCAGCAGACTGTGCTCGACGCCGGCGAACTTCAGCTCCCGTTCCGCGCTCTCGTGCTCGTCGCTCATGCCTCCCACCCCCTGGCGGCCGTCCACCCGTGATGCTCACCCCCGATCAGGCGATGGCGCCCGCGCGATCGAGCAGGCGGACGATCGCCCGGATCCCGCCGTAGAAGTTGCTGACGTTGAACTTCTCGTTGGGGGAGTGGAGGCGGTCGTCCGCAAGGCCGAAGCCGAGCAGCAGGATCGGTACCCCGAGCACCTTCGAGAAGGTCGAGACGATCGGGATCGTGCCGCCTTCGCGCACCCTCACCGGCTTTTTCCACACGTCCGCCATCGCCGCCATGGCGGCTTCGACCAGCGGCCCTTCGGTCTCGATCAGCACCGGCTCGGCGCCGTGGTGGGAGATCACCTCGAGGGTCACCCCCTTGGGCTGGATCGAGCGCACGTAGTCCTCGAACAGACGCGCGATCTCGTGCGGATCCTGATCCGGCACCAGACGCATCGACACCTTGGCGCCGCACCAGCTGGGGATGATGGTCTTGGCGCCCTCCTTCATGTAGCCGCCGAAGATGCCGTTGACGTCGCAGGTCGGCCGCGCCCAGGCCCGCTCGAGGGTGGTGTACCCCTCTTCGCCGAAGAGCTCGGGAACGCCGATCGAGCGGCGGTAGGCCTCCTCGTCGAAGGGCAGGCGGGCGAACTCCTCGCGCTCCCAGTCGGCGAGGGGCCGCACCTTGTCGTAGAAGCCGGGGATCAGGACCTTGCCGGTCTCGGCGTCGCGCAACCGGGCGATGAGGTAGGCGAGGACGTTGCCCGGGTTGGCCACCGCGCCGCCGTAGCTGCCGGAGTGGAGGTCGCGGTCCGGGCCGGTCACCTTGAGCTCCACGTAGGTCATGCCCTTCAGGCCGTAGAGCAGGGAGGGCTGGCCGGGGGCGTACATCGCCGAATCGGAGATCACCACGCAGTCGCAGGCCAGTTTCCGGCCCGCGTCCTGGCGCACGAAGCTCTCCAGCGCCTCGCCGCCGGATTCCTCCTCTCCCTCGACGATGAACTTGACGTTGACCGGCAGCTTGCCGCGCTCGGCGAGCACCGCCGCCACCGCCTTCAGGTGGGCGTAGCTCTGGCCCTTGTCGTCGGTGGCGCCGCGCGCCACCAGCTCGTCCCCCTCGACCACCGGCTCGAAGGGGTCGTGACGCCACAGCTCGAGCGGGTCGGCGGGCTGGACGTCGTAATGGCCGTAGAACAGGATCGTCGGCTTGCCCGGCGCGCCCAGCCACTCGCCGTAGACCAGCGGATGGCCGTCGGTCTCGATCAGCTCCGCCTCCAACCCCGCCTGGAGCATCTTGTCGCGCAGGAAGGCGCCGCAGCGCAGCACCTCGTCGCGGTAGGCCGGATCGGTCGAGATGGAGGGGATGCGCAGGTAGTCCTTGAGCTCCTCGAGGTACCCCTCCTTCTCGCGCTCGACCCGGGCCAGCACATCCTGGCTATCCGTCAACGACATAGATTATCTCTCCTGGGTCTTAACAACCGGCGTGATCACCATAGAACGCCTTCGCGGCTCGGTGCGGCAGTGTAGCAGAAGAGGGGGAGAGGGGCGTCAAGAAGGGTCCCCGCCTGCCCCCTCCTCCGACCCGGCGCGGCGCACCAGGTGGTGGAGGTTGACGCCGTTGACCAGGGCGTGGGCGAGGATGGCGGGCAGGAGCGTGCCGCGCAGCTCGGTGAGGCCGGCGAAGACCAGGCCGGCGAGGAGGGCGAAGAGGGTCCAGAGGCGGAAGGAAGGGCCCGGCCCGGTGTGCATGAGAGCGAAGACCAGGGTGGCCCAGATCCAGCCGAAGCTGCCCTGAACCGCACCGCGGAAGAAAAGCTCCTCGGCGAATCCCGACAACAGGGCCATGGCCGCGGCTTCCGACGGCGTGACGCCGCGCAGCAGGTCCTCGAGCTGGCGCTCGAGGTCGCGGGCACCGGGCAACAGCCGGCGGCCGCCGTGCCAGAGAAGGAGCAGGACGCCGCCGGCGCCGAGGCCCCAGGCGAGATCGCCGGCGATCCGGCCGCGGATGAGGAAGAGCTCGAGCGGGATGGTGCCGCGCGCCAGGCCGAGCCACAGCACGCCGCCGACGGCGAGCAGGAAGTAGAAGATCGCCGCGGTATTGAAGAACGCGCCGGGGGCGAGTTGCGGGCGGGCGGGCGGCGCCGGCGTCTCCACCGCGCCCTCCTCCGCCCGGTCCTCCGGCCCGCTCGGCCGGTCGGCGCCGCTGCCGGATCCGTCGCCGGCGGTGCGTTCGTCGCCGTCGTTGAGCTCCGGCGGCGCGGCGGGCGGATCAGTCATCGAATCCCTTGCCGGTGGCCCGCCAGTCGTCGAGGAAGGCCTCGAGGCCGCGGTCGGTCAGCGGGTGGCGGTAGAGTTTCTCCAGCACCTTGAACGGGATCGTGGCGACGTGGGCGCCGAGCAGGGCCGACTGGGCGACGTGCAGCGGATGGCGGATCGAGGCGACCAGCACCTCGGTGTCGAAGGCGTAATTGTCGTAGATCGTCACCACCTGCTCGATCAGCTCCATGCCGTCCCAACCGACGTCGTCGACGCGGCCGACGAAGGGGGAGATGTAGGCCGCCCCCGCCTTGGCTGCGAGCAGGGCCTGATTGGCCGAGAAGCAGAGGGTGACGTTGGTCGGGATGCCCTCCGCCTTCAGGGTGCGCACGGCGCGCAGGCCGGCCGGGCTCAAGGGCACCTTGACCACCACGTTGTCGGCCAGGGCGGCGAGCTTGCGGGCTTCGGCGAGCATGCCCTCGTAGTCGGTTGCCAGCACCTCGCCGCTCACCGGCCCGTCGACCAGCTCGGCGATCTCCTTGACCGTCGGCAGGTAGGGCTTGCCCTGCTTGGCGATCAGGCTGGGGTTGGTGGTGATGCCGTCGACCATGCCCCACTCGAGGCCGGTCTCGATCTCCCGGACGTCGGCCGTGTCGAGAAAGAATCGCATCGGTCTCCCTCTCCTTCCTGGTTTGGTTCGTTCCCGATCCCTCCGGTGAGTCTCGACGCTTGCAAGCCCCAGGCCAGACGCCGCAACGACTGCGGCCGAGGCGGTGCGCTCAGTTCACCGGTGCCGGGCCTTCGTCCGTCGCCGGTGACGGACCGTCCTCCGCATCCTCGTCGCCGTCGTCGTCGTCGCGCTCGACGATCTTGGCCATCGCCACCAGGCGGTCGTCCGGCCCCAGGTTCATCAGCTTGACCCCCTGGGTGGCGCGGCCGATCTGTCGCACGTCGTCGACGCTGATGCGGATCAGCTTGCCGCCCTGGGTGATCAGCATCATGCCGTCGCCGGGCGCCACCTGCTTGACGCCGATCACCCCGCCGGTCTTCGACGAGGTCTTGAGGTTGATCACCCCCTTGCCGCCGCGGCTCTGGCGCGGGTACTGATCGAGGGGCGTGCGCTTGCCGTAGCCGCCGGCGGTGACCGTCATCAGGTCGCCGTCGCCGGCCAGGACCGCCATGCCGACCACCCGGTCGCCGGGGCGCAGGGTGATGCCGCGCACGCCGCGGGTGGCGCGGCCCATCGGTCGCACGCCGATCAGCCGGCGCCCCTCCTCCTCCTGGTCGCTCTCGGGGAAACGGATGGCGTACCCCCGGGCGGTGGCCAGCATCACGTCCTGCCCGCCGTCGCTGACCCGCACGTCGAGCAGCTCGTCGCCGTCGTCGATGTTGATGGCGATGATGCCCCCCACCCGCGGCCGCGAGTAGGCCGCCAGCTCGGTCTTCTTGACCGTGCCGCCGCGGGTGGCGAAGATCAGGTAGCCGCGCTCGAAATCGCGCACTGCAACGGTCGCCGACACCCCTTCCCCGGGCTCCAGCTCGAGCAGGTTGACGATCGCCGTGCCGCGCGCCGCCGGCCCCAGTTCCGGGATGCGATGGACCTTGAGCCAATGCACCCGCCCGCGGTCGGTGAAGACCAGGACGTAGCTGTGGGCGGAGGCGATGTAGAGGTGCTCGACGAAGTCGTCGTCCTTGGTCACCATGCCGCGGCGACCCTTGCCGCCGCGACCCTGCTGGCGGTAGAGGGCGAGCGGCGAGCGCTTGACGTACCCCGCCTTGGAGACCGTGATCACCATGTCCTCGTCGGCGATCAGGTCCTCGATCGACAGGTCGTGGGTGTCGTGGACGATCTCGGTGCGACGCTCGTCGCCGTAGGCGTCGCGGATCTGCTCCAGCTCCTGCTTGATCTCCTCCAGCAGCAGCTGGTCGGAACCGAGGATGGCGCGCAGGCGCTCGATCGTCGCCGTCACCTCGCGGTACTCCTCGACCAGCTTGTCGCGCTCCAGGCCGGTCAATCGCTGCAGGCGCATGTCGAGGATGGCCTGGGCCTGGATCTCGGAGAAGGCGAAACGGTCGATCAGGTTGGCGCGGGCTTCGTCCGGCGTGGCGCTGGCGCGTATGGTGGTGATGATTTCGTCGATGTGATCGAGGGCCTTGAGCAGCCCCTCGAGGACGTGGGCGCGATGCTCCGCCTTGGCGAGGTCGAAGCGCACCCGGCGGATCACCACCGTCTTGCGGTGATCGAGAAAATGCTGCAGCAACGGCCGCAGGCCGAGCACCCGCGGCTGGTTGTCGACGATCGCCAGCATGTTGATGCCGAAGGAGACCTGCAGCTGGGTCTGCTTGTAGAGGTTGTTGAGCACCACCTCGCCGACCTCGCCGCGTTTGAGGTCGATGACCACCCGGATGCCCTCGCGGTCGGAGAGGTCCCGCAGGTCGCTCAAGCCCTCGAGGCGCTTCTCCCGCACCAGCTCGGCGATGCGCTCCAGCAGGCGCCGCTTGTTGACCTGGTAGGGGATCTCGGTGACGACGATGCGCTGGCGGTCGCCGCGCTCCTCGATCTCCGCCTTGGCGCGCACGTGGATGGTGCCGCGGCCGCTCCGGTAGGCCTCGTAGATGCCGCGCACGCCGTGGATGATGCCGCCGGTGGGAAAATCCGGCCCGGGCAGCACCGCCATCAGCTCTTCCAGGGTCGCCTGCGGGCGGTCGATCAGGAGCAGCACGGCATCGATCGCCTCGCGCAGGTTGTGCGGCGGGATGTTGGTCGCCATGCCGACGGCGATGCCCGCCGAGCCGTTGACCAGCAGGTTGGGCAGGCGCGCGGGCAGCACCTGCGGCTCGCGCTCCGAGCCGTCGTAATTGGGCGCCCAGTCGACCGTATCCTTGTCGATGTCCTCGCGCAGCATCTCCTCCGCCAGCCGCGTCAGCCGCACCTCGGTGTAGCGCATGGCCGCCGGGTTGTCGCCGTCGAGGGAGCCGAAGTTGCCCTGACCGTCGACCAGCGGGTAGCGCAGGGAGAAGTCCTGCGCCATGCGCACCAGGGTGTCGTAGATCGCGCTGTCGCCGTGCGGGTGGTACTTGCCCATCACGTCGCCGACGATGCGCGCCGACTTCTTGTACGGACGGCCGGCGCGGTTGCCGCTCTCCCACATGCCGTAGAGAACCCGCCGGTGGACCGGTTTCAAGCCGTCGCGCACGTCGGGCAGAGCACGGCCGATGATCACGCTCATGGCGTAATCGAGGTAGCTGCGCTTGAGCTCGTCCTCGATGTCGACCGGCTGGGCTTCTCGGGGCTGGTTCCGGGCTTCGTCGCTCATCTACTCGTTCCTCTCGATCGCGCGCCGCGCAGCGGGCGGCTCGCCGGGCGGCCGGTCCCGGCGGGCGGCCGGCGCGGAGCGCGCGAACGCTCAGATGTCCAGGTTGCGAACCTCGAGGGCGTTCTGGATGATGAACTCACGCCGCGGCTCGACCGCGTCGCCCATCAGGACGGTGAAGATCTCGTCCGCCTCGACCGCGTCCTCGATCCGCACCTGCAGCAGGGTGCGGCGCGCGGGATCCATGGTGGTCTCCCACAGCTGACTGGCGTTCATCTCGCCGAGACCCTTGTAGCGCTGGACGGTGATCCCCTTCTTCGCCCCCTGGTAGAGCTGATCGAGGGCGTCTTCGAGGTTGTCGTGCTCGCTGGTCTCCTCGCCCCGGGTGAGCACGAAGCGCTTGGCCTCCAGCGCCGCGATGCCCTGCTCGTGGCTCGCCAGGGCGCGCATCTCGGCGGTCGACAGCAGGTTCCAATCGATCGTCACCTGGCGGTCGACGCCGTCGCGCCGGCTGCGGAAACGGATGGCGAAGGTACCGTGCTCCTCGTCGCGCTCGACCCGCACGTCGTGAAAGCCCGACGACGCCACCACCTCGGCCACCTTGCGCACCCGTTCTTCGTCGTTGAGGTCCTCGCGGCTGCGCAGGCCGTGCACCAGGGCGATGCGGATCGCCGACGCCGGCACGCCGCGCGCCACCAGGCGATCGAGGTTGTCGCGGAAGCGTTCGATGCGCTCGAGAAAGCGCCCCAGCTCGGGGCCGGCGAGGGGCGGCTGGCCGTTGCTGCCTAAGCTCAGCCGGCAGCGGTCCCGGATGCGCTCGATCAGGTGCTGGCGGTAGGCCTCGTCGTCGCGCAGGTAGATCGACTTCTTGCCCTCGGTGACTTTGTAGAGCGGCGGCTGGGCGATGTAGAGGTGGCCGCGCTCGATGATCTCGGTCATCTGGCGGAAGAAGAAGGTCAGGATCAGGGTGCGGATGTGGGAGCCGTCGACGTCGGCGTCGCACATGATGATCAGCTTGTGGTAGCGCAGGCGCGAGACGTCGAAATCTTCCTTGCCGATGCCGGTGCCGAGGGCGGTGATGATGGTCTTGATCTCCTCGGAGGAGAGCATCTTGTCGAAACGCGCCTTCTCGACGTTCAGGATCTTGCCCTTGAGCGGCAGGATGGCCTGGAAGCGGCGGTCGCGGCCCTGCTTGGCCGAACCGCCGGCGGAGTCGCCCTCGACCAGGAAGAGCTCGGCCCGCGCCGGGTCGCGCTCGCTGCAGTCGGCGAGCTTGCCCGGCAGGTTGGAGCCGTCGAGCGCCCCTTTGCGGCGGGTGAGCTCGCGCGCCTTGCGCGCCGCCTCCCGCGCCCGCGCCGCCTCGATGCACTTCTCGACGATGCGGCGCGCGTCCTTCGGGTTCTCCTCCAGGAAGTTGCCCAGGCGCTCGCCGACCACCTGCTCGACCCACCCCTTGACCTCGGAGGAGACCAGCTTGTCCTTGGTCTGGCTGGAGAACTTCGGGTCCTTGACCCGCACCGACACCACCGCCGTCAGCCCTTCGCGCACGTCGTCGCCGGTCAGGTTCTCCTTCAGGTCCTTGGTCAGCTGGTTGCGCGCCGCGTAGTTGTTGATGGTCCGGGTCAGGGCGGCGCGGAAGCCCGCCAGGTGGGTGCCGCCGTCGCGGTTGTTGATCGTATTGGTGAAGCAATAGACCCGCTCCTGGTAGCCGTCGGTCCACTGCAAGGCGATCTCCACCGACTCGCCGCCGGCGCCGTCGTCGCGCTGGTCCTCGAGGTAGATCGGCGACGGGTGGAGCTTGGTCTTGTTGCGGCTCAGGTGCTCGACGAAGCTCTTGATGCCGCCCTCGTAGCGAAACTGGGCTTGCCGGTCCGAGCGCTCGTCGGTGAGGCGGATGTGCACCCCCCGATTCAGGAACGACAGCTCGCGCAGGCGCTGGGCGAGGACGTCGAAGCTGAATTCGCGCACCGAGAAGATCTCGCCGTCGGGGCTGAAGCGGATGCGGGTGCCGCTGCGGTCGCTGGTGCCGATCGGCTGAATCGGCGCCTCCGGCACCCCGCGGTGGTAGACCTGATGCCAGACCTTGCCGTCGCGGCGGATCTCGAGCTCCAGGGTCTCGGACAGGGCGTTGACCACCGACACGCCGACCCCGTGCAGGCCGCCCGAGACCTTGTAGACGTTGTTGTCGAATTTGCCGCCGGAATGCAGCTCGGTCATGATCACCTCGGCCGCCGAGCGCTTCTCCGACGGGTGGTAATCCACCGGAATGCCGCGCCCGTCGTCTTCGACGGTGACCGAGTTGTCGTTGTGGATGACGACCGAGATCGTCGAGCAATAGCCCGCCAGGGCCTCGTCGATCGAATTGTCGACCAGCTCGAAGACCATGTGGTGAAGGCCCGAGGCATCGTCGGTGTCGCCGATGTACATGCCCGGGCGCTTGCGCACCGCTTCCAAGCCTTTGAGGACCTTGATGTCCTCGGCGGTGTAGCGGGCGGGACCGGCGCTTACCGCACCGGGCTCGATCACCGCCGGTGCCTTGCCGACAGGCTGTTCGGTATGCTCGGACAAGATGCTAGCTCCATGGTCGATGCGATCGGTCTCCGCAGAGTCCGACCGGGAATCCCGCCGCCGCCGGCCCTGCGCTCGCCGGCCTTGACGCCCCGAAGGGCGACCTGGATCCTTGCTCGATCCGGGGGGATGGATCCGGTGGCGTGCGGCGCCGGGAGGGCGAGGTGGTCACACCCGCGAACGGGCGGATCGAACGGCCTCATTGTACCAGCAAACCACCGCCGCTGGCAAACCGGAGGCCTCGCGCTAGTGACTGAAAACAAACGAGATCGATTCTCCTTCCCCGACCCTTAGCGGGGCCGCACCCGACCGCCCTCGCAGGTCGAGCGCCGGTCGACGGCCAGCGGCTGCCAAACCGCCGGCCGGCTGGAGGTCGCGAGCAGCTGCTCGACGTCGTCGAAGGCCGGCCAGACCGCCGCCAGGCGGTCGGGGTCGAGCTCGCTGTCGACGTCGTCGAGGAGTACCAGAGGGGGGCGGCCGGCGGCGCTCTGCAGCCGGCTCTGGGCGGCGAGGAGCACCAGCCCCAGGGCCTTGCGCTCGCCGGCCGACGCCACCCGGCGCACGTCGCGGCCGCCCCACCGCACTTCCAGATCGTCGCGGTGGGGGCCGAGCAGGACCCGCTGCTGGCGGCGCTCGCGGTCGGCGATCGCCGCCAGCGCCTGCTCCACCGCCCCGGCGCCGCCGTCCACCGCCGGCGACGGGCGGTAGCGGAGGGTGATCGGCGGCACCGTCAGGCGGCAGCCTTCGAGCACCTCGGCGAGGGCCGACTGGAGCCGCTCGGCGTAGCGCCGGCGACGGGCGATGATCTCCGCCGCGGACGACGCCAGCAGCCGGTTCCACGCCGCCAGCTCGGCGGCGCCGGCGGTGCCCGCCAACAGCTGGCGCTTCCCGCGCAACGCCTGGCGGTAGCGCGCGCTCGAGACGATGGCGCCGGGTTCGAGGCCGAGCACCCCGCGATCGAGCAGCCGCCGGCGGGCGGCCGGGGCGCCGGCGAGCACCTCGGCATCGGCGGCCGTCCAGGCCAGCACCGGCAGCACCGCCAGGTGCTCCGCCAGGCTGCTGCGCTTGCCGTTGACCGACCGCCGGCTCCCGTCGTCGCGGCGCCAAGCGACCTCGAGTCCGACCCGCCACTGCCCCTCGACCTCGCCGCGGACGACGAAGCCGTCCGCCCCGTGGCGGCAGCAGTCGGCGAGCTGGGGGGTGCGGAAGCTGCGGGTGGTGGCGAGGAGGTAGACCGCTTCCAGCAGGCTGGTCTTGCCGGCGCCGTTGGGGCCGAGGATCAGATGCCGGCCGCCGCCGGGGACGAAGCGCTGGGGCACCAGGTTTCGCAGGTCGCGGACCTCGATCTCCAGCAACACGTCAAGGCCGGGCGGCTAGATGCGGATCGGCATGATCACGCACAGATAGCGCCGGTCGTCGCCGTCCACCGGATAGGCGACGCATTGCGAGTCCTCGTCCTTGAGCTCCAGCCGCACCGTATCGGTCTCGACGGCACCGAGGAAGTCCTTGAGGTAATCGGGGTTGAGGCCGACCGACAGCTCCTCGCCCTGGTACTCGCAGGGCAGGTCCTCCCGCGCCTCGCCGAGGTCCGGGTTGGCGGCCGTGAGCTCCAGCTCGCCGTCGCGCAGGTTCAGGCGGATGGAGCGGGCGCGATCCCCGGTCAGCAGGCTGACGCGCTGGATGGCGGCGGCGAAGCTCTGCCGCGGCAGCACCACGTGTTTGTCGTTGTCGCGGGCGATCACCCGCTCGTAGTCCGGGAAGGTGCCTTCGAGCACCCGACAGATCAGCTGCCGGCGGCCGACGGTGAACGAGAGGTGGTGCTCGCCGCGGCGGAAGTGCAAGTCCGCTTCGTCCTCGAGGCGCAACAGCTCCTGCAGCGCCTTGCGCGGTACCAGGACGCTGTCGGCCGCCTCCAGCCCCTCGACCTCCGACTCGACCAGGGCGAGGCGATGGCCGTCGGTCGCCACCAGGGTGAGGGCCCCCTCGCGTTGTTCGAGCAGCGCCCCGGCGAGCTGGAAGCGGGATTCTTCGCTCGATACGGCGAAGAAGACCTTGCCGACCATCTTCTTGAAGGTCGGGAACGCCACCTCGACGGCGCCGTCGGCTTCGAGGGAAGGCAGGGTCGGGAAGTCGTCCGCCGGCAGGCCGCGGATCTTGAAGCGCGACTTGCCGGCCGCGAGGCTGACGGTCTGTGTTTCCGAGTCCAGGCTGAGGGCGACGTCGTCGCCTTCGCAGGCGCGGACGATCTCGAGCAGCTTCTTGGCTTGAAGTGCGATCGCGCCTTCCTCCTCGACCTCGGCTTCGCACGACGAGGTGAGGGAGACCTCGAGATCGGTGGCCGCGACTTCGAGGCGGTCGTCGATCGCCCGCAGCAAGAGATGGGAGAGGACGGGGATGGTCGAGCGCCGTTCGACGATGCCCTGCATCGGCACCAGCTCCCGCAGCAGCTCGACGCGATTCAGTCGGATGTCCATCGGATCGTACTCCTTCAGCTGAGCGAGGGCGAAACTATCACAGAGACGGAAGAGGAGGAGATTCCAGAGATCTGCTCGTCGGAGTCGTCGCCGTAGGGCCTGTGGACGGTGCGGAAAACCGCCCAGGCGCCGGCCCGGCGGCCTCCTGCGCCGGCCGCGGCTGTGGAGCGTCCTGTCGGCCGTCCTGTGGAAAGCCTGTGGACGGCTGCGGATGAACTGTGGAGAAATCGCCGCGGCGCGCCCCCGATCCTCTCCGGACTGGGTTTTCCGCAGATCCTCCACAGGCTTGCGGGAGGATTTCCACAGGGTGGCGAACAGCGTTGTCCACAGGCGTCAGGGACTCCGGCAGCACCTACTCGAAGTGGTCGACGAAGCCCTGGATGGTGCGATCGAAGTCTTTGTCCTCGTGCCGCAGCTTCTCGATCTTGTCGACCGAGTAGATCACCGTCGAATGGTGCTTGTCGTTGAACTGGCGGCCGATGTCGGGGAAGGAGAGCTTGGTGAGCTTCTTACAGAGGTACATCGCCACCTGGCGCGGGAAGGCGATGTGCTTGGAGTTGGTGCGGCTCTTGATCTGGCTGACCTTGAGGCCGTAGTGCCGGGCGACGAACTTGATGATCTCCGGCGCCGTCACCCGGCTGCCGTCGGCCGGCAGGATGTCGCGCAGGGTCTCCTTGGCCAGGGCCAGGGAGAGGGAACGCCCGGTGAGGGAGCCGAATGCGACCACCCGGTTGAGCAGCCCCTCGAGCTCGCGGATGTTGGACTTCACCCGCTCGGCGATGAAGAGCGCGACGTCGTCGGGCAGCTCGATCCGGTCGAGCTCCGCCTTGCGCCGCAGGATGGCGATCTTGGTCTCCAGCTCCGGCGGTTGGATGTCGGCGATCAGCCCCCACTCGAAGCGGCTTCGCAGGCGCTCTTCGAGGGTCGGGATGTTGCGCGGCGAGGAGTCGGAGGTGAGGATGATCTGCTTCTGGCTGGTGTAGAGGGTGTTGAAGGTGTGGAAGAACTCCTCCTGGGTCCGCTCCTTGTTGGCGATGAATTGCACGTCGTCGATCAACAGCACGTCGATCGTGCGGTAGCGATGACGGAAGGCCGGCATGCGGTCGAAGCGGATCGAGTTGATCAGCTCGTTGACGAATTGCTCCGCCGGGGTGTAGAGGATCCGCAAGCGGGGCTGGTTGAAGCTGATGTGATGGCCGATGGCCTGCATCAGGTGGGTCTTGCCGAGACCGACGCCGCCGTAGAGGAAGAGCGGGTTGTAGCTCGCCGAGGGGCCCTCCGCCACCGCCCGGGCGGCCGCATGGGCGAATTGGTTGGAGGTGCCGACGACGAAGGTGTCGAAGCTGAACCGCGGGTCGAAGGTCGACGACGGCATCTTGGCGTTGCGGCCGCGGCTCTGGCCGTTGCCCCCCTCGACGGTGAACAGGACCTCGAAGCCGCCGGCGTCGAGGGCTTCCAGGGCGCGGTCGAGGGCCGGCCGGTAGCTCTGCTCGAGGGTGTGGACGAAATTCTCGTCCGGCGCTGCCAGAACCAGCCGCCGGCCGTCCTCCGACGATACCCGCAGGGGGGCGAACCAGGTCGCGAGCTCGTCGGGGTCGAGCTGGGTTTCGAGATGCTGCTTGATGAGAGGCCAGCGAGATTCACTCATCGGTCGATCCCAGGAGGGTTCTTTTTCCACAGCCTTTCCACAGCCTGTGGAAAATCAAATCAACACCGGTAGTGCTCTGGAACCGACGCGTCTGGAAGCAGAGCGGAGGTCGCACATCATAGCACAGAGCGACGCCGGGTTGGGCGTCGGATCGTGGCACCGGCCGAAAATTTTCTGGCATCGAATTTGCTAGTAGCAATGCCAACGTACGTACCAATGGGGGACGGTTCAAGTACCTGAGTTTGCATCCTGCCATAACTGCCGAGATCTGAGGATCTCAAACCCGACTCATCCAATCCCCTCGAAACAGGGGTAAACCACCGATAACCACCAAACGACTGGACCTCCCCCGGTACAGATCCTTTCGTATCGATTCAACCTTCCGGTCCACATTTCGGCTGGCGACGGCAGCGCGGCGTCCTCGCCCGCGTATCGCCGGCGTTGCGCCTGGAAACCGCGGGTGCCAGCACGGGCCGAGAAAGCACCTGACAATTATCGTCACCCGGGCTGAAAAAAAATCGCCGATAGGCCTTCTCAGCAAGAATCGGGCCAAGCGCGCGAGCGCTCAATCCGGAAGTTTCAACGACTCGCCGGAGCCGGCGTCGAAGATGTACCAGCCGATCAGCTTGTCGTCGATCTCCCGCAGGCGTTTGGCGACCAGATCGCAGAGCAGGCGCAACAGGCTGATCGACGACACCTTCTGGATGTCGAGGATGGTCTCCAGCACCTCGCGCGAGATCGACAGCACCACCGCCCCGTCCTCGTGGGCCTTGGCGTCGGCCGAGCGCGGCTGCTGGTCGATCAGGGCCATCTCGCCGAAGTAGTCGCCGCGTTCGAGGATCGCCAGGGCCTCTTCGCCGGCGCCGGCGATCTGCTTGCTGATCATCACCTTGCCTTCGAGCACGACGTACATGCGGTCGCCTTCCTGGCCCTCGCGGAAGAGCACCTCGCCGCCGGCCAGCCGCTGCTCCTGGGAGAGGCTGGCGAGGAGATTGATCTCCAATCGGCTCAGCTTCTGCTCGCGGAAGAGGTTGCGCTTGGCGTCGACGCCGACGTGGATGTTGGCCTGGCGGGTGCTCTCCGGGCCTCTCGCCGGCGGCGTGCCGCCGCTCTTGGAGAAGAAGCGCGCCAGGGTCTCGTTGGTGCTGCGCAGCTTGCCCGACAGGCTCTTCCAGAAGGCCCAGTAGAGCGCCATGGTGAAGCGCTTGTCGCGCTCCAAGGCGGCGCGGATCGCCGGCACGCTCAGGGGGAAGAGGACGCTCGGGTCGACCACCACGCCGGCGCCGGAGCGCGGGTTGCCGTCGATGAAGCTGCTCTCGCCGAACATCTCGCCGTTCCTGAGGTCGGCGAGAGCGTACTCGCCGTAGGGCGTGCGGCGCTGGATGCGCACCAGGCCGGTATCGATCAGGTACGCGTCCCGGCTCTCCTCGCCTTCTTCGAAGATGGTGGCACCGGGCGGAAAACGCATCCGCGTCGTGCAGCTCGCCAGGGTTGCGATCTGCTCGTCGGTGAAGTGCGACAGCACCTCGAATTGGCGCAGGCGATCGGCGATCTCCACGGGATCTCGATTCTATACCGGGCGGCGCCCTAAAGCAGCTCGAGCTGGGCCGGGCGCAGGCGACTCCACGCGGCCTCCTCGACCGCCGCCAACCAGGCGTCGCGGTCGTCCCCCTCGAGGCTCAGGACGCTCAGCCCGCGGCGGGCGATCTCCTTCTCCAGCCGTTCCTCGACGGCGTTCTGGAATGCCGGGTCGGTGGAGCGCAGGCCGTCGGAGCGCGGTCCGTCGAGGATCGGCACGTGGACCAGCAGGTCGTAGGTCGCCATCCAGGCGTCGACCAGGGCCTCGAGGGCGGGTTGGCGGCCGGCGGCGAGCAGCAGGTAGACGTAATTGTCGAGCACGCTGCGATCGCAGATCACCATCTCGTGGCGGTCGGCGGCGAGCAGCTCGTCGGCGATCTGGGTGTGGAGGATCCACGACTGGGCGGCACAGGTGGTGCCGCGGTTGATCGGCAGCGGGCAGCGCCGGGCCACTTCGTCGACCACCTCGAGGGATACGTCGCGCGCCTTCAGCCGCGCCGCGAGGCCGTAGCACAGGGTCGTCTTGCCCACCCCGTGACTGCCGATGAAGGCCAGCTTGAAGGCGCGCTCGTCGGTACGGCTCATCATGCTCCTCAGATCTTACGCCGACCGGTCGAGCTCGGCGCAGAGCTGCTCGAGCAGGTCGAGGGCCCAGTCGAGCTGGCGGTCGGTGATCACCAGCGGCGGCGCCAGCTGAGCGACCCGGCCGCTGGCGCCGCCGGCGAGCAGCCACAACCCGCGCTGGCGGGCGGCGTGGCTCAGCCGGCCGGCGGCGGTCGCCGTGGTCAGCTCGATCCCCCATAGTAGACCGCGGCCGCGGCAGGCGCGAACCGCCGCGAACCGCCGTGGCCAGGTCGCCAGCCGCCGTCCGAGGCGTTCCCCCCATCGCGCCGCGCGGCCGACGAGGTCCTCCTGCGCCAGCACCTCGAGCACCGCCAGGCCGGCGGCACAGGCCAGGGGATGGGCGACGAAGGTGGCGGTGTGGCGCGCTTCCCCCGGCGCCGACCAGGCGTCCATCAACGACCGTTCGCCGAGCACGACGCCGATCGGCAGGCCTCCGGCCAGCGCCTTGCCGCAGCACAGGAGGTCGGGGCGTACCCCCTCGTGCTCGACCGCGAACAGGCGGCCGGTGCGCCCGAAGCCGGTGAAGATCTCGTCGGCGACGACGAGCACCCGCCGCTGCCGGCAGATCGCCGCCACCGCCGGCAGCCAGCCCTCGGGAGGCACCAGCACCCCCTCGCGGCCGACGATCGGCTCCAGCAGCAGGCAACCGATCGCCGGCCGTTCGTCGAGCAGCTCGGCGATGGCCGCCGGCGGGCAGGCGAAGGGCAGGCGGTGGAGCCGGCGGTGGAGATAGGGGGCGAAGGGCTGGCGGAAGGCCGGCCGCGAGGAGGCGGCGAGGGCGCCGAGGGTGAGGCCGTGGTAGGACGGGTCGAAGACCACGATCTCCGGCCGGCCGCTGGCCAAGAGGGCGGTCTTGAGGGCGATCTCGACCGCGTCGGCGCCGCTCACCGCGAAGTAGACGACGGCATCGTCGACGGGCGCTCGGGCGGCGAGCTCGGCGGCCAGCGCCACCCGCCCGGGATGGGCGGCGGCGTCGCCGAGGCCGTGCAGCAGGCGGCCGCTCTGGCGCCGCACCGCCGCCACCACCCGCGGATGGCGGTGGCCGACCGACGCCACGCCGAAGCCGGCGGTGAGGTCGACGTAGCGGTTGCCGTCGGCGTCGAGGACGTTGGCGCCGCGCGCCTCCTGCCACAGCACGGCGGCGGGCTCGCCGGTCGCCGGCAGGGTGTTGATGCCGGGCGCCTCGTAGCGCCGCAGGTCCTGCGACAGGGCGCGGCAGCGGGGGCCGGGGGGCGGGGTGAGAATCCGCGGCAGCAGGTCGCCGCGGTAGAGGCGGCTGCTCACAGCGGCCGGCGGCCGGCGAGGGAACGGCCGAGGGTGACTTCGTCGGTGAACTCGATGTCGCCGCCGACGGGCATGCCGAAGGCGAGGCGGGTGACGTCGACGCCGCGCGCCTTGAGCAAGCGGGCGAGGTAGAGGGCGGTGGCCTCGCCCTCGACGTTGGGGTTGGTCGCCAGGATGACCTCCTCGACGCCCTCGAGCCGTGCCAGCAGGTCGTCGATGGTCAGCCGTTCGGGCCCGATGCCGCGTTGCGGCGAGAGGGCGCCGAGCAGCACGTGGTAGAGGCCGTGGTACTCGCCGGTGCGCTCGATCGGGGCGATGTTGAAGGGTTCCTCGACGACGCAGATGCGCTGCCGGTCGCGGCTCTCGTCGGTGCAGATGGAGCAGGGTTCCTCGGCGGTGATGGCATGGCACCGGCTGCAGTGGAACAGCTTGTCCTTGACCTCGAGCAGGGCGCCGGCCAGGCGTTCGGCGTCCTCCCGCGGCGTCCGCAGCACGTGATGCGCCAGACGGGTGGCGGTCTTGGGGCCGATGCCGGGCAGACGCGAGAGCTCGCCGATCAGCCGGGCCAGCGGGTCGGGCATCGGGCTAGAGGAAGTTGGGCAGGCTGGCGGCGAGAGAGCCGACCCGATGGCGCAGCAGATCGTCGATCTTGCGGCTCGCCTCATTGACCGCCGCGACGATCAGATCCTCGAGCATTCCGACGTCTTCGGGGTCGATCGCCTCGGGATCGATCTTCACCGCCAGCAGATGCTTGTGGCCGTTCATCTTGACCGTCACCATGCCGCCGCCGACGGTGGCTTCGGTGAACGTCTCCCCCAGCTCGCGCTGGACCTTGGCCTGCATCTCCTCGGCCTGTTTGAGTAGCTTGCGCATGTTCATGTCGTCGGTTCTCCGTCGGTTGTCGATCCTCCGCCGCGGCCGGGATCTTAGCTCGGACGCTCGTCGCCCCCGCGCGGCTTGCGCTCCTCAACGGTGCCGCCGAGGACGTCGAGCACGGCCTGGACCGCAGGCGACTCGGCCGTCGCCGTCGCCGGCGCGGGCGAAGCCGCCTTGGCGGTCACCACCCGCCAGTCGGCGTCCGGACCGGCGCAGTCGCGTACAGCTTGGCTCAGAAGCTCGCGGTTGGCGGGCCGTTCGAGCACTTTGGCCAGGGGGTCGCCCGCTGGCACGGTGATCGTCAACCGGCCGTCGTCGAACCGTGCCATCCGTTCGAGCTGGCCGGCGAGGCCGGGGCGGGCCGCCCGCACCGCGGCGACGATGCGCGCCACCGGA
>RFGL01000379.1 GCA_003697015.1 Acidobacteriota bacterium
ACACTCTCCGTGCCGACTTGGCACGCCTTTTCTCCTCCAGCGACAGGAAACGAACCGTCCGAGAGGATATCCTCCCAGAGTGGGTAGATTTTGAGCGCCAAGAAACGGCCGCGCCTTCGTAGGAAGCCAGCCCTCGCCTAAGGCGACGGAGCCATCAAACATCGCAAGTGGAGTATTCGATATGCCACGGCAGGAGTATCCGATTCCTCTCGGCCTCGATGTCCGCCGGCTGTTGCCCGTCGCCGTCGGCCTGTGTCTTCTCGCCTCGCCGGCGGGTCCGGTGCCGGCGGCGGGAGACGAGGAGCCGGCGCCGCGGACGGTGCGGGCCCGCGTCCAGGCGCGGCCCGGTGGACCGGTGGACGAGATCGAGATGGCGGTTCACGAGAGCCCCACCGAGCTGCGCCTGGTGGCGGCGGACGAGGCCCCCCTCGAGGACGGCGACCTGGTGCTCGGGGTGGTGACCGGCGGGGTAGCGGTGGCCTTCCCGATCCGCTACCTGGCGCGCTACGAGATCGTCAACGGCGAGGCCGGCGACGTCGCCCTCGCCCCCAGTTGGTGACCGCTCACCGGCTCGGGCGTCGTGTACGCCCGCCGCATCGGTCAACGCACCCTGACCTTCGACTTCGGCGAGGGCCTGGTCAACGACAACCTGCTGGTGGTCGACCGCGAGACCTCGAGCGTCTGGTCGCAGCTCGACGGCGGCGCGATCAGCGGGCCGCTGGCGGGTACCCCGCTCCCGGTGGTGCCGTCGGTGCAGGCCACCTGGCGCTTCTGGCGCCATCGCCATCCCGAGACCCGGGTGTGGGTGCCCGAGGACGGCGACGGGCGCCCCTACCTCTACCGCAACCGCCGGCCGGGCAAGCGGCGGCCGAAGACGCGGCCGGTAGAGCACGACGTCGCCGTCCTCGGCCTCGGCCTGGCCTTCGGCGACGAGGCGGTCTTCTTCCCCTTCCGCGCCCTCGAGCGCGCCGCCCGCCGCGGCCGGCTGCCCCTGCGCCTGAGCATCGGCGGCCAGGAAGTCGTCGTCCACTACGACGGCGAGGGGCTCACCGCCTGGGCCGAGGACCCGCAGGGCAACCTGCTGCCGGGCGTCCTCGCCTACCGTTTCGGCTGGCTCGACTTCCACCCCGAGTCGTCGATCTACAAGGGCAGGGGCCACCGGCGTCGCTAGCGCCGACCGCCCGCCCGGGCCGGTCCTGGGACGCGGCGGCCGGGCGGCGACGCAGGGGATCCACTGAGCGTGCGACCTCAAGAGCAGGGGGGCGGGAGGAGCCGCCCCTGCGGCCGTGATAGACTGCCGGCTACGGCCCATCCCCGGCCGCCGACAAACCCCCAATTCGGAGCGACCCGATGTCTGAGCGCAAATACCGCCAGCGCGGCTACCAGGACGAGGACAACCAGCGACCGCAACGACGCCCCGGCCCGCCCCGCGGCGCCCGCCCCGGTCCCCGCGGCCGCGGTCTCGGCAAGCCGACCGCCAACGTCTTCCGCTGCGCGGTCTGCGGTGCCAAGCAACCGACCCGCGACGTCAAGCTGACGTCGCAGTGCAAGAAGTGCGGCGCAGACCTCCATACCTGCACCCATTGCACCCACTTCGACACGTCGGCCCGCTGGCAGTGCCGGCAACCGATCGAGCAACCGGTGAAGGGCAAAGCGAAACGCAACGAATGCTCCCTCTTCGTCCCCAAGACGACCCAGGAGTTCGCCCGCGACGCCCGCCGGCCACCGAGCGGCAGCAGCAACGACGCCCGCGCCGCCTTCGACGCCCTGTTCAAGATCTGATCTCGAGCCGCGCGCCACCGAGCCCGCGCCGCGAGGAGAGAATCCGTATGGCCAATCGTTACCCGCAGGAAGCCGCGGTGCGCGACGGACGTCGCGTGCTGCTCAAGCCCTTCACCGGCTCCGACGTCGACGCCCTCTACGCCTTCTTCCAACGTCTGCCCGAAGACACCCGGCGCTTCGCCTGGGATCGCATCGACGACCGCGGCCTGATCGAGAGCTGGGGCCGCCAGATCGACTACGGCAAGGTCTTCCCCCTCCTCGCCTGGGACGGTACCCGCGTCGTCGCCGACGCCAGCCTGCACCGGCGCGACGGTGGCCCCCTGCGCCTGGTGGGGCGCATCAAGTGGCTGATCGATCCGGACTTCCGCGGCGTCGGCCTGGGAACCCTGCTGGTCAATCACTTCATCACCCTGGCGCGCCATGAGGGCCTGCGCCACCTGACCTGCATGCTGATCTCCGACCTCGAGGCCGACGCCGTCCACACCCTCGAGGGCCTCGGCTTCCAGTCCTACAAGATCCCGCGCTATGGTACGGATCCTGACGGTCAACCCCACGACATGACCAAGATGGTGCTCGAGCTCTGAGCCTCGCCCGCTGGAGGTAGCCATGAACCGAATCCGCTCCGCCGCCGTCGCCCTCCTCGCTTCCACCCTGCTGGCACCGGCCGCTGCCACCGCCGCCGATCCGGTCAAAGAAGCCGCGGTGGCGGCGATCGAGGCGCAGCGCGACGAGCTCGTCCGGCTGAGCGACCAGATCTGGGAATTCGCCGAGACCGCCCTCCGGGAGACGCGCTCGTCGAAGGTGCTGGCGGACTACGCCGAGGCGGAAGGCTTCGCCGTCGAGCGGGGCGTCGCCGGTCTGCCGACGGCGTTCGTCGCCAGCTACGGCGAAGGGCGGCCGATCATCGGCATCATGGGCGAATACGACGCCCTGCCCGGCATCTCGCAGAAGGCCTCGCCGGTGCGCGAGCCGTTGGTCGAAGGGGGCAACGGCCACGGCTGCGGCCACAACCTCTTCGGCGCCGGCAGCCTCGGCGCAGCGGTGGCGATCAAGCGCCTGATCGCCGCCGGCGAGCTCGACGGCACCATCCGCTTCTACGGCACGCCGGCGGAGGAATCGGTGGGGGGCAAGCTCTACATGGTGCGCGCCGGCCTCTTCGACGACCTCGACGTCGCCCTCGCCTGGCACCCGTCGACCGAGATCCGCGCCGACACCGGCTCGAGCCAGGCGATGGTCGACTTCGTGGTCGACTTTCGCGGCAAGGCGGCCCACGCTGCCTTCGATCCATGGAACGGCCGCAGCGCCCTCGACGGTCTCGAGATCTTCACCTTCGCCCTCAATCAGATGCGCGAGCATGTGCGGCCGACGGTGCGCATGCACTACGCCATCGTCGACGGCGGCCAGGTGCCGAACGTGGTGCCCGAGCGCGCCCGCCTGTGGTGCTGGCTGCGGGACTCGACCCACGAGGGGGTCGACCGGCTGCTCGAGCGGGCCCGCAAGATCGCCGAGGGAGCCGCCCTCGCCGCCGGCGTCGAGAGCGAGCTCAAGGTCCAGACCGGCGACTACGAGATGCTGGTCAACTTCGCCGGCGCCCGCCTGCTGCAATCCAATCTCGACTGGCTGGGGGACGTCCCTTTCACCGACGAGGAACACGAGATCGCGCGCCGGATCCAACGCGCCACCGGCGTCGAGCCCGTCGGCCTCAAGGCCACCCCCGAACCGCTGGACGAGAACCCCGGCGAACCCGAGGGCGGCTCGACCGACGTCGCCGACGTCAGCTGGGTGGTGCCGACCCTCCACCTCTCGGTCACCACCGCTCCCGCCGGTGCCCCCTGGCACGCCTGGCCGGTGGTCGCCACCGGGCGCATGTCGATCGGCCACAAGGGCATGATCTACGCCGCGAAAGTCCTCGCCGCCACCATGGTCGACCTCTACCGCGATCCCGACGCCCGCGTCGCCATCCGGGCCGAATTCGAGCGCTCCACCGCCGACTTCGTCTACCGCCCCTACCTCGCCCCCGGCCCGCCGCCGATCCCGGCGCAGTAGGGTTCAGTCGGCCGGCGGGTCGAAATCGGCCTCGATCAGCCCAACAACGCCCCGGGGCGCGTCAACGGGGACTTCGAGCAGGTCACCCTCGAGGGAAGGATCTGGAAGCATGCTGAAACCGAGGGGGATCATCGTCGCTCGATCGACCGGAGCGACCTCCACGCCCTGACGAGGAGTCGGCGCGCACGCCCCCCCAAACCTCAGACGAAGTCCATGAAGCCGAGCTCGAGCTTGGCGGCTTCGGACATCATGCCGGGGTTCCAGGGGGGGTCCCAGACGACCTCGACGGCGGCGGAGGTGACGCCGTCGACGCCCTCGATCTTGGCTTGGACCTCGCCCGGGAGGGTGCCGGCGACGGGGCAGGCCGGAGAGGTGAGGGTCATCTTGCAGTCGACGTGGCCGCCGTCCTGGACTTCCAGGTTGTAGATCAGGCCGAGCTCGTAGATGTTGACCGGGATCTCGGGGTCGTAGACCGTCTTCAGGGCTTCGACGATGCGCTCTTCGAGGTCGGGGGGGGCGTCGCGGGATGCCGCGGCGGGATCGGCCGCCCCGGTGGCGGAGGCGGGATCGGCCGCGGCGGGATCGTCGGTGCCGGCTGCCGTGGGCTCGGTTGCGACGGCGGGATCGGCCGGTCTCGGGGTGGTGGGCTCGGGGTTGTCCATGACGCTGGCTCCTAGCTCATTTCGGTGCTTACGACGCCGCCGGTGCCGGCATCGGCGGCGCGCCTGGCGAGGGCGGCGTGGAGGGTATGCCAGGCGAGGGTGGCGCATTTGACGCGGATCGGGTACTCGCGCACCCCGGCGAGGGCTTCGAGCTTGCCGAGGTCGGGGTGCTCGCCGTCGTCGCCGGTCAGCATGGACTGAAAGCGGGCGAAGAGGTCTTCCGCCTCGTCGACGGTCTTGCCCTTTACCGCCTCGGTCATCAGCGACGCCGAGGCGGTGGAGATGGCGCAGCCTTCGCCCTGGAAGGCGACGTCCTCGATCACGCCCTCGTCGCCGATCTTGACCCACACCCGGACGCGGTCGCCGCACAGCGGATTGTGCCCCACCCCCTCGCCGGTGGCGTCGCGCAGCACGGTGAAGTTGCGCGGCTTCCGGTAGTGGTCGAGGATGACTTCCTGGTAGAGCTCGCGCAGGTCCGACATCAGCTGAAGACCTCGAGCACCCGCTCGACCCCGGCGACCAGCCGGTCGACCTCGTCGCGGGTGTTGTAGAAGGCGAAGGAGGCGCGCGTCGTCGCCGCCACGCCGAAGCGCTCCATCACCGGCTGGGCGCAGTGGTGGCCGGCGCGTACGGCGACCCCTTCGTGGTCGAGGATGGTGCCGACGTCGTGGGCGTGGACCCCGTCGACGACGAAGGAGACCACCGCCGCCTTCTGCCCCGCGGTACCGATCAGGCGCAGCCGGGGCAGCGCCGCCAGACGCTCGGTGGCGTAGGCCAGAAGCTCGTGCTCGTAGGCGTCGATCGCGTCGATCCCCAGCGACTCGACGTACTCCAGCGCCACCCCCAGCCCGATGGCGCCGACGATGTGCGGCGTCCCGGCTTCGAACTTGTGGGGCGGCTCGGCGTACTCGGTGCGGTCGAAGCTCACCGAGCGGATCATCTCGCCGCCGCCCTGGTACGGCGGCATCGACGCCAGCAGCTCGGCCCGGCCGTAGAGCAGGCCGATGCCGGTCGGCCCGAAGACCTTGTGGCCGGAGATGGTGTAGAAGTCGCAACCCAGCCGGCCGACGTCGATCGCCGTATGGGGGGCGGCCTGGGCACCGTCGATCAGGGTCGGGATGCCCCGCTCCCTGGCCAGGGCGACGAGCTCCCGCACCGGATTGATCGTGCCGAGGGCATTCGACACGTGGACCAGCGACACGATGGCGGTGCGGGGGCCGAGCAGGCGCTCGTAGGCCCCGAGGTCGAGGGCACCGTCGTCGTCGATCGGCACCACCTTGAGGCGCGCCCCGCGGGCGGCGCAGAGCATCTGCCAGGGGACGATGTTCGAGTGGTGCTCCATGTGGGTGATGAGGATCTCGTCGCCGCGGTTGAGGCGCGGGCGGACGAAACTCTGGGCGACCAGGTTGATCGCCTCGGTGCTGCCGCGGACGAAGACGATCTCCCGCGCCTCGGCGGCGCCGAGAAATCGGCGGCCGATCTCGCGCGCCCCCTCGTAGGCCGCGGTGGCCTGCTGGGAGAGGGCGTGGACGCCGCGGTGGACGTTGGCGTAGCCCTCGACGTAGGCGCGGGCGACGGCGTCGACCACCGCCCGCGGTTTCTGCGCCGAGGCGGCGTTGTCGAGGTAGACCAGGGGCTTGCCGTTGACCGTCTGCTCGAGGGCCGGGAAGTCCCGGCGCACGCGCTCGACGTCGAGCTCCGGCGCCGGTTGCCGCGTCTTGCTCCTGCGCTCGATGGCGATCGTCATCGCGAACCTCCGGAGATCCCTCGATCCCCGCTCCCTAGACCGCCTGCCGCACCACGTCGCCCTTCGGCAAGCGGGTGAAGAGGAACTCCTCCAGGCCCTTCTTGATCGACTCCAAGCGGATCTCCTGCAACACCTCGGCGGCGAAGGCGAAGGTCAGCAGGCTCTTCGCCGCCTCTTCGCCGATGCCGCGGGTACGGAGGTAGAAGATCGCCTCCTCTTCCAGGTGACCGGTGGTCGAGCCGTGGGTGCAGCGCACGTCGTCGGCGAAGATCTCCAGCTGCGGGTTGGACGACACCAGGGCGTCGCGGGACAGCAGGAGGTTGCGGTTCGACTGCTTGGCGTCGGTCTTCTGCGCCCCGGGGTGGACGTAGATGGTGCCGTTGAACACCGCCCTCGAGCTGCCTTCGAGCACCCCTTTGTAGAGCTCGTAGCTGTTGCAGTGCGGCGCCTTGTGGTCGACCCACATGTGGTGGTCGACGTGTTGGGTGCCGCGCGCCAGGTAGAGCCCGTTCAGGGTGCAGTCGATCCCCTCCTCGGCGAGCATGGCGCGGATGTCGTTGCGCACCAGGGCGCCGCCGTGGGAGATCGAGTGGGAGAAGAGATTCGAGCTGCGGCGCTGGTGGCTCTGCTGCATGGCGACGTGGAAGGCGTCGATCGACTCCTCCTGCATCTTGTAGTGATCGACCACCGCGTTGGCGCCGCAGACGATCTCCGTCACCGGGCAGGTGAAGTAGCGATCGCCGCCGAAGCCGGCGTAGCTCTCGATCACCGTCACCTGGCTCGACTCCGCCGCCAGCAGCAGGTTGCGGGGGTAGGAGACCGTCGCCTCCTCGCCGGCGGTGCCGACGAAGAGGAAGTGGATCGGCGTCTCGACCACCGTCCCCCGCGGCACGTAGACGAAGGCGCCGTCGGCGATGAAGGCGGTGTTCAAGGCGGCGAAGGGATGTTGGTCGATCGGCGCGTAGCGCCCCAGATGCTCGGCCACCAGGTCCGGGTGCTCGGCGATGGCCTCGGCCAGGCTGGTGGCGATCACCCCCGGCGGCAGCTGCCGCGGCTGCGACAGCTCCGGTGCCAGCCGGCCGTTGACGAAGACCAGCTCGGCGCAGTCGGGGAGGAAGAACGGCTCGAGGCGGGCGCGGCTCAAGCCGTGCAGCTCCCCCGGGGCGCGCCGGAACGAGCCCTGGGCGATGCGGCGCACGTTGGTCTTGCGCCAGGCCTCCTGGCGGGTGGTGGGAAAGCCGAGAGCAGCGAAGCGCTCGCGACCTTCACGCCGCAGGTCGGCGATCGGCGACGGCTGATCGGCGACGGTGGCGGCGAAGTCGTCGTAGTCGGCGAGTAGGGAGACGCGTTCGGCGACCGCTTGCATCGTCACGTCCTCCCTAGGCGCCCACCGCGGCGGCGGCGCCGGTGACCGTCTGCTCGAGCCAGGCGTAGCCCTTCTCCTCCAGCTCGAGGGCCAGTTCCTTGCCTCCCGAACGCACGATGCGCCCGCCGACCATCACGTGGACGACGTCGGGGACGATGTAGGTCAGCAGCCGCTGGTAGTGGGTGATGACGATGAAGGCACGCTCCGGGGAGCGCATGGCGTTGACCCCGTCGGCGACGATGCGCAGGGCGTCGATGTCGAGCCCCGAGTCGGTCTCGTCGAGCACCGCCAGCTTGGGGTCGAGCACCGCCATGTGAAAGATTTCGTTGCGCTTCTTCTCGCCGCCGGAGAAGCCGTCGTTGACCGGCCGGTTGAGGAGCGATTCGTCCATTTTCACCAGCTTCATCTTCTCCCGCACCAGCTTGAGGAAGTCGACGGCGTCGATCTCCTTTTCGCCGCGGTGCTTGCGGATGGCGTTCAGCGCCGCCTTCAGAAAGTAGGTATTCGACACCCCGGGGATCTCGACCGGGTACTGGAAGGCGAGGAAGAGCCCCTCCCGAGCGCGCTCTTCCGGCGGCAGCTCGAGCAGGTCGTGGCCCTCGTAGATCACCGAGCCGCCGGTGACCTCATACTCCTCACGACCGGCGAGGACCTGGGCCAAGGTGCTTTTGCCGGAGCCGTTGGGGCCCATGATGGCGTGCACCTCGCCGCGCCCGACCTCGAGGTCGATGCCCTGGAGGATCTCCTTGCCCTCGACTTCCACTTTCAGGTTCTTGATGCTCAACATGGCGTACAGCTTGCTCCCTATCTCGATCGGGCGCACCGGCCCGCTGCGTTCTTATCCAACGCTGCCCTCGAGGCTCACCTCGAGGAGCTTCTGCGCCTCGACGGCGAACTCCATCGGCAGCTCGCGAAAAACTTCCTTGCAGAAACCGTTGACGATCATCGATACCGCGTCCTCGGTGTCGATGCCGCGGCTGTTGCAGTAGAAAATCTGATCCTCGCCGATCTTCGACGTCGACGCCTCGTGCTCCATGCGCGCCGTCGGATTCTGGACGTCGATGTAGGGAAAGGTGTGGGCGCCGCATTGGTCGCCGATCAACATCGAGTCGCATTGCGAGAAGTTGCGCGCGTTGTCGGCGTTCTTCATGATCTTCACCTGCCCGCGGTAGGTGTTCTGGCCGCGGCCGGCGGAGATGCCCTTGGAGACGATGGTCGAGGTGGTGTTCTTGCCGACGTGGATCATCTTGGTGCCGGTATCGGCCTGCTGGTAGTTGTTGGTCAGGGCCACCGAGTAGAACTCGCCTACCGAGCCGTCGCCGCGCAGGATGCAGCTGGGATACTTCCAGGTGATCGCCGAGCCGGTCTCGACCTGGGTCCAGGAGATCTTCGAACGCCGGCCGGCGCACAGGCCGCGCTTGGTGACGAAGTTGTAGATGCCGCCCTTGCCGTCTTTGTCCCCGGGATACCAGTTCTGCACCGTCGAGTACTTGATCTGCGCGTCGTCGTGGGCGACGAGCTCGACCACCGCCGCGTGCAGCTGGTGCTCGTCGCGCATCGGCGCGGTGCAGCCTTCGAGATAGATGACGTAGGACCCCTCGTCGGCGACGATCAGGGTGCGCTCGAACTGACCGGTATTCATCGCATTGATGCGGAAGTAGGTCGACAGTTCCATCGGGCAGCGCACCCCCTTGGGCACGTAGACGAAGGAGCCGTCGGAGAAGACCGCCGAGTTCAGCGCGGCGAAGAAGTTGTCGCGCCTCGGCACCACCATCCCGAGGTATTTCCGGACCAGCTCGGGGTGGTTCTGGATGGCCTCCGACATGGAACAGAAGATGATCCCCAGCTCGGCCAGCTTGGCCTTGAAGGTGGTGGCGACGGAGACGCTGTCGAAGACCGCGTCCACCGCCACGCCGGCGAGCATCTCCTGCTCGCGCAGCGGGATGCCGAGCTTCTCGTAGGTACGCAGCAGCTCGGGGTCGACCTCGTCGAGGCTCTTGGGGCCGTCGGCCGCCGACTTGGGGGCGGCGTAGTAGGTGATCGCCTGGTAGTCGATCGGCTCGTAGTGGATGTTGGCCCAGGTCGGCTCGCTCATCTTGAGCCATCCGCGGTAGGCCTCAAGACGCCAGTCGAGCATCCACTCCGGCTCGTTCTTCTTGGCCGAGATCAGGCGGATCACGTCCTCGGACAAACCGGGGGGGATGGTCTCCTGCTCGACCTCGGTGACGAAGCCGAACTTGTACTCCTGGCTGGCCAATCGCTCGATGGTCTCGGTGCTCGTGGTCATCGGCTCTCTCCGTTATCTCCTCGCATCCCAGCGGCTGGGACGCGTGCTCTGCGGTCGTGGTGGCGGATCAGGCGCGCAGCTCGGCGCCGCGGCCGCTCCCCAGCTGCACCAGCGGCGAAGCCAGGGGCTGGGTGAGGTCGGCGAGGGTGATGCCCTCGAGGGCGTGACGCACCGCCTGGTTGATCCGCTGCCAGTTGTCGCGCACTCCGCAAATCCCCTCCTGGCTGCACGAGCCGGGGGTATCCTCGATGCATTCGGTAAAGGCGATCGGGCCGTCGAGGGCGGAGATCAGGTCCGCCACCGTGATCTGCCGCGGCGCCCGGGCCAGGGCGTAGCCGCCCTTGACGCCGCGGTGCGAGACCAGCAGGTCCTCACGCACCAGGAGCTTCAGGATCTTGCTCACCATCGGCAGCGGGATGCGCGTCTCGGCGGCCAGCTCGGGGGCCGAGAACTGACGCCCGGCGCGCGCCGCCAGGTGGGTCATGAGGACGATGCCGTAGTCGGCCTGCTTGGTCATCCGCAACATGGCTGATCCGCGCCTCGAAGTCGTCGTAGCCAAAACAGGACGGTATTGGTCCTGTTTTGTCGATCATAGCAGGGCAGCCGCCGCTGTCAAGGCCCGGCGGCGAATCCCCGCAGCCGGGGAATGCCGGTGCTCAAGCGGGCTCTGCGACGGCCCGTCCGGCGTCCGGCGGCTCACGGTGACGACGGGTAGCCGTGGGACGACGCCCAGTCGTGACCCGGGAACGCCAAGTAGAAGGGCCCCGACGCCCGGTGCCCCCTTCGGGCTGCCCGGCTTCGGCTTCACGCCGGCGGTGCCGTCAGCACCTTCAGGCGATGGGGGGAGAGGGTGACGCGCAACGGCGGCGACGCCGCCAGCACGTCGCCGTCGAGCTGGAGGGGGATGCCGGGGGGGGTCAGGATCTCCACCGACCGCACGCGCCGGTGCTCGAGGTCGCGGCGGCGGAGGTGGCGGCCGAGGGCGACGTCGCGCCAGAAGCCGAGGGTGGCGGCGCGCGCCCGCCGGCGGCCCGGGGCGCGGAGCAGGAGCAGATCGAGGCGGCCGTCGCCCATGTCCGCCTCCGGCGCCACCCGGAAGGCGCCGCCGTAGTAGGGGGCGTTCAACGCCGCCACCAGGATCGCCCGCTCCGCCGCGGCGCCGTCGGCGCGGAAGGCGATCTCGGGGTAGGCGTAACGCCACCAGCAGGCGAGGCCGGCGAGAAAGACCGCCGGCGGCCCAAGGCGGCGTTTCAACGCCGGGCTCTGGCCGGCCATGACGGCGGCGTCGAAACCCGCTGAGAACGACATCAGGAAGGCCTCCCCGCCGCACAGCCCGACGTCGACCCGGCGCGCTTCGAGGCCGCCCATGCGGCGGGCGGCGGCGAGCGCGTCGCGCGGCAGGCCGAAGGCGAGGGCCATGACGTTGACCGTGCCGCCGGGCAGGAAACCGAGCTCGAGGTCGCTGCCCAGAAGCCCCGCCGCCGCCTCGCGCAGCGTGCCGTCGCCGCCGAGGGCGAAGACCGTCTCCACCCCGCCTCGCGCCGCCTGGCGGGCGATGCGGGTGGCGTCCCCCGGCGCCGCCGTCGGCCGCGCCTCGACGTCGAAGCCGCCGGCGTCCAACGCCTCGACAATCGCCGGCAGCCTCCCCTGCGCGCGCCGCCGGCCCGCCGTCGGGTTGTAGATCAGGATCGCCCGGCGCATGCCAGCCTCGCAGTCCGTAGCGCGTCCATCCGGGTTCAGGGCAGCAGCCCCGCGCCCCTGCGAGCACGCGCCGGTTCGTCGAACTTGAGGTGACGGATCATCCGGCGTTCGTGCCCCACGTCGATCGCGGCTAGGCTCCCCTTCGCATCCTCAGAAAAGGCTGCGGTTCTGGCCCGGGGGGGCGTCGTAGCCCAGATGCTGGTAGGCGCGGGGGGTGGCGACCCGGCCGCGGGGGGTGCGCTGCAGGAAGCCCTCCTGGATCAGGTAGGGCTCGTAGAGGTCCTCGAGGGTGCCGCGGTCCTCCCCCACCGCCGCGGCCAGGGCCTGGATGCCCGCCGGCCCGCCGCCGTAGTGCTCGATCAGGGTGCCGAGGATCTTGCGGTCGACTTCGTCGAAGCCGAGCTCGTCGACCTCGAGCTGGTCGAGGGCGCGGCGGGCGGCGGCGAGGTCGACGTAGCCGTCCCCCGCCACCTGGGCGAAGTCGCGCACCCGGCGCAGCAGGCGGTTGGCGATGCGCGGCGTGCCACGGCTGCGGGCGGCGAGCTCGCGGGCGCCGGCCTGGTCGATCTCGATGCCGAGGCGGGCGGCGGAGCGCTCGAGGATCTCGGTCAGCTCCTCGACGCCGTAGAAGTCGAGGCGGTGGACGATGCCGAAGCGGGCGAAGAGGGGCTTGGTGATCAAGCCGGCACGGGTGGTGGCGCCGACCAGGGTGAAGGGCGGCAGGGGGATTTCCATGGTGCGCGCTGCCGGCCCGTGGCCGATCACCAGGTCGAGCTTGAAGTCCTCCACCGCCGGGTAGAGAAGCTCTTCGACCGTCGGCCCCAGACGGTGGATCTCGTCGACGAAGAGCACGTCCCCGGCCTCGAGGTTGGTGAGGATCGCCGCCAGGTCCCCGGCCTTCTCCAGCGCCGGTCCGGCGGTCACCCGCACCGCCACCCCCATCTCGTTGCCGATGATGTGCGCCAGGGTGGTCTTGCCCAGCCCGGGAGGGCCGAAGAGCAGGACGTGGTCGAGGCTTTCGCGGCGTTCGCGGGCGGCGCGGATGAAGACCTCGAGGTTCCGAACCACCTTCTTCTGGCCGACGAATTCCTCCAGCCGCTGCGGCCGCAGGGTGCGCTCGGCGAGGAGGTCGTCGCCCAGGGGGACGCCGGAGAGCAGGCGGGTTTCGTCCATACCCGGCGATTGTACCCGCAGGCGCCCCTCAGGGCGCCGGCGGCGCGAGGGCACGCCGCAGGTCCGCCGCCACCGCCCGGGCGCGGGCGACGATCGGCGCCGGCGGCGGGGGCGCCGTCATCTCGGCCTCGAGGGGGGCGACGAGGGCCAGGGCCTGGCGCAGGTAGCCGTACTGGTGGAGGACGCGGGCGGCGGCGAGCTGGACCGAGGGCCGCCGGTCGGCGGCGGCCCAGGCGCGGAAGAGGTCGGGGATCTCGGGGTCGAGAAGCACCGGGTCGAGGGAGATCTCCACCGCCTGGAGATAGTACCGGGCCCCGGCTTCGAGCCGGCCGGTGGCGGCGAGCGCCGCCGCCAGGTAGATCTTCGCCTCGCGCAGCTCGGGCAGCGCCGTCACCACCCGCTCGAGGTGCGCCGCCGCGCGCGCGCCGTCCCCCTGCCGCAGGTAGGCCCGCCCCAACTGGTAGTCGGCATCGAGGGCACTCCAATACCGCTCCAGCCGGCGGCGGTAACGCGCCTCGCCGGTGAGCACGGCGAGGGCGGCGAGCGCGCGGGGCTCCCCCGGCGCCTCGAGCAGCGCCCGGCGGTAGGCGGCGACGGCGGCGTCGCGGTCGCCACCGGCGAGGGCGACGTGGCCGCGGTAGACCTCCACGGTCGGCGCCAGCCCCTGCCGGTAGGGCGCGTAGCCCTCGGCCGCCAGCGCGCGGAGGAGGTCCGCCGCCTCCTCCAGACGGCCGGTGCGGAACGCGACGAGGGCGCGGTCGAAGCGCGCCTCCGGCCGCGGGTCCGTCGCCGCCGGCACCTTGGCGTACAGCCGTTCGATCAGCGGCGCCTCCTCCTGTGAGACGAAGGACGGGCGCATGTCGTCGAATCGCCAGGCGGCGTGGGCCAAGGCCGCCGCCACGGTGGCGGTGTGCCAGGCCGGCGGCTCGTCGGCGAAGCGTGGTCGCAGCTCTTCGAAGACGTTGTGAAGCGCCAGCTCGCCGTGAAGCGCGTAGTCCTCCTCGCGCAGCTCGTGGGTCGGCGGCAGCAGGCTCAGGGCGAGCAGCACGACCAGCGCGACGAGCAGGCGGGAGCGGCCGCGCCCCAGGCGCTCGAGGCCGACGGCGGCGAAGTAGACCAGGCCGGGGAGGATGGTCAGCCGCTGCCGCGACGAGACGTAGAAGGCGAGCATCACCGCCAGCTGGCTGAAGGTCAGGGCGTAGAGCAACAGACTGCCGCGCCAGCGACGTGCCTCGGCCAGCAGACCGACCAGGGCCAGGGCCGCGAGGACGGCGAACGGCGTCGACGGCAGCCTGAGGGCGCGGTCGTAGAGCCAGGCACTGGCGACGTCGTGCAGCCGGCCCTGGTTGAAGGCGTTGGCCAGCTTGCCCCCCAACCGGCGCAGGGCGAGGCCGGGCTCGTCGGCGAGAAATCCAACAGCCAGCCCCTGCCAGTAGGCATTGACCTGGCGGATCGACAGCGCCTCGCCGCTCGCTCCGCGGGCGACCTCGCGGTAGAAGCGGTGGGCGGCGTCGGGCTCCTCGGTCGGCTGGAGGTTGAGCGCCCGCACCAGCGGCGGGTACACCGCGCTGGTGCCGTGGGACAGGGGATTGTTGCCCTCGAAGAAGACCGTGCCGGGATTCATCACCGGCGTACGCCAGTCGCCGCCGGCGCGCACGCCGCAGGCGACGAGGACGGCGAGGGCGCCGGCGACCGGCAGCAAGAAGGCGCCGATGCGGCGGGCGAGGCGCGGCGCCGGCGTCTCGCCGCGGTCGCGCAGCAGCAGGTGGAAGGGCACGGCGAGCACCACGGGCAGCAGGGTCGGCCGCGTCGCCAGCGCCAGGCCGGCGACGAGGCCGGCGACGAGCAGGCGCGGCGGCCGCCGTTCGTCGACCAGCACCAGAAGAACGAGGAGGAGAGTGACCAGGAGGAGCTCGGGCTCGAGCACGTGGGTATAGACCAGCAGCTGGCGATCGAAGACGAAGAGGGCGGCACCGGCCACGGCCAGGCGTGGCGAAAGTCGTCCCGCCAGCAGCACGAACGCCAGCGCCGCCGCCAGGGAGGCGAGCGCCACCTGGAGCACGTGGACCGCAGCTTCCGGGCCGGGCAGACCCCGGGCGGCGAGGTGCAGGCCGAGGTAGAGCGGGCTGAAGTCGACCAGCCGTTCCCGGCCCAAGGTGCCGTCCTGCCATTGCTCGGCGGCCACCGGGTACTTGAGGAAGGTGGGCTCCGGCAGCTGGCGGACGACGGCGACGTTCACCAGCAGGGCAAGGGCGGCGATCAGCAGCGCCAGCGCGCCGCGGTTCCGCCCCAGGCGATGCAGCCAGCCGGACACGGCTCAGCCGCCCCCGCCCTGGTCGTAGCGGTAGACGTAGAGCAGCGGCGCGCCGTCGAGCTGCCACGCCGCCACCGGCGTACGGGTGAGCAGGCACTCGAGCATCAGGTCGTTCATCCACTCGCGCCGCTCGACGAACATCACGTAGACCGGCCGCCGCCGGCTCTCGCGACGCAGGCGTTCGAGGCCCTCGCGCAGCAGCCGCGGCGAATAGGGGGTGGTCAGATGGAGCAGCTCGACGTCCTCCCGCAGGCGCTCCGGCGCCACCAGGTAGACCGCGTGCTCGATCACCGGCACCGCCAGGGCGGCACCCGGCGCCGCGTGCTCGTTCAGCCAGTCGATCCCCTGGCGATAACTCATCCCCCAATAATCGCCCGCCTGCGGCAGGCCGCGGGCGTAGGCCCCCGCCGGCCCGCCGGCGAAGAGGTTCCAATAGGCGATCTGGAAGGGATGGCTGCCGAGCGTCGCCGCCACCCCCGGCACCAGCAGGAGCGCCAGCAGGGCGGCGGCGAGCGGACGCCGCCCCGGGGACGATCCCCCGCCACGCCCCTCCTCCCGCCGGCCCGGGACCCGGCGCGCCACCGCCGCCGTCACGCTCGCCGCCCCCAGGCCGGCGATCGCCGCCAGCGGCGGGAAGAGCTCCAGGAAATGTCGCACGCCGTCGAAATTGACCGCCGCCGGCAGGAGATAGCGCCCGAGCACCACCAGCGGCCAGACCAGCACCAGCACCGCCGCCCGGTCGCCGCGCCAGGCCCGGCGCAGGCAGGGAACGAGGCCTGCGGCGACGAGCAGCAGGAACGCCGGCGGCGTGGTGAGGAGAACCGCCTCGATCACCGGCGCCGCGTCCTCCGGGCGGATGAATTCCTTGCGCAAGCCGACGTAGCGCAGATGGGCGCCGAAGCGGCCGATCGGATCGGCCCACAGGTAGGGCCATGCCGCCACCATCGTCGCCGCGCCCGCCGCGCCGGCGCCGAGGGAGCCGGCCACGAGCCACCGCAGGCGCCCGCGCCAGGCGCGCGGCACGGTGCCGCGGGCGAGGTCGACGAGCAGCACCAGGGCGAGAACGAAGGGCAGAAAGAGGGCGTTGGCTTTGGTGCCGAGGGCCAGCCCCCACAGCACGCCGCCGGCGACGAGACGCCGCGCCGACCCCGCCTCGTAGGCGCCGAAGAGCGCTACCGCGGCGACGGTGAAGGCCACCATCGAGGGGAAGTCCTTGACGTTCGCCATCAGGTGGCAGAAGACCCGCGGTGCGCTCAACAGCAGGACCAGCGCCGCCAGCGCCGCGCTGGCGCCGAATCGCCGCCGCAGGAAGGGCAGGAAGACGGCGATCAGGAGCGCCGCCAGCAAGGGGTTGACGGCGTGGAAACCGTCGAACGGATCGAGCCAGCCGAGCCAGCGGTAGAGCACCGCCGACGTCGCCGCCGCCAGCACGTTGGCCACCGGATAGTACTCCCACGGCCGATCGCGAAACGGCGAGCGCTCGAGGTCGGGACGCCGTTCCGGCGGATACGGATCGGACAGGAAGTCGAGGTAGGCCGGGTCGAAGCTGGTGAAGAAGGACAGATAGCGCTCGCCGAAGAAGAAGTCCCCCAGCGCCTCGTCCCAGGTGACGCCGTACTGATCGAGGTTGGGGAAGACGAAGGCCCACAGCCCGGCGATCAGCAGCAGCGGCGGCAGCCAGCCGCGACGCGGGACCGAAGCGGGATCGATGGCGTCGGCGTTCCTCATGGCGCAGCGCGTCGAGTCTATGCGGCCGCGCCGCCTTCAGCCGCACCGGCGGCGGGATCGAGCGGCGGCCCCCGGGCTGAAGTTCCCCTCGCGGCGGTCACGGATTCGCCACAATCGACCGGCAGGGTCGGGAAACCATGCGGAGGTGGAGTCGATGCCGCCGGGCGGCTGAGCAAACGATGGGGAGCGGGCGATGATGAAACTGCTGATCGGCTTCGCGGTGCTCGCCGCCGTCATCGCCCTCGTCCTCCTGGTCGTCGGCCAGCGGAGCTTCGTGCGGGTGGACGACCCCGCCGGGGCGAGCTCGCCGGCGGCGGCGCTGTCGATTCCCGCCCCGCCGGTGGCCGACGACGGGCGGGGCTTCCTCTACGGCCGCGTCACCACCGCCGGCGGCGGCGTCTACCGGGGTCGGCTGCGCTGGGGAGGCGACGAGGAGGCGTTCTGGGGTCACTATCTCAACGGCCTCAAGCGCACGAACCCTTGGGCCCCCTTCGTGCCCCCCGAGCTGCTGCCGAAGGAGCGCCGCGAGGTCGAGATCCTCGGCATCCGCATCGGCCGGCGGCAGCGCCGGGTCGACCTCGGGCGGCCGTTCATGGCCCGGTTCGGCGACGTCCGGCGCATCGAGGCCCGGGGCCGCGACGTGCGGGTGACGCTCAAGAGCGGCACCACCATCGATCTCGACCGCTTCGCCGCCGGCGACTTCGACGACGGCGTGCGGGTGTGGGACGCCGAACGCGGCACCGTCGACCTCGGACCGCGGCGGATCCGCGCCATCGAGCTCCTCCCCACGCCGCCGCTCGACGCCGCGCCCAGCCGCCTGTACGGCACGGTGCGCACGCCGCAAGGCGACTTCACCGGCTTCCTCCAGTGGGATCGGCACGAGTGCACCGGCAGCGACGAGCTCGTCGGGCGGTCGGACGGCAGCGAGCTCCGGCTGCGTTTCGACGCCATCCGTTCCATCGCCCGGCACGCCCCCGGCGGCTCCCTGGTGACCCTGCTCGACGGCCGCGAGATCGTGCTCTCCGGCAACCGCAAGGTCGGCTCCGGCAACCGCGGCATCTACGTCGACGACCGCCGCTACGGCCGGGTGCTGATCTCCTGGGAGGCCTTCGAGCGCGCCGACCTGCGCCCCGCCGGCAGCGGCCCCGCCTACGACGACTTCCCCCCCGGTCGTCCGCTCACCGGCAGCGTGGTCAGCCGCAGCGGCCGCCGCCTCGCCGGGCGGCTGGTCTTCGACCTCGACGAGAGCGAAACCACCGAAACCCTCGACGCCCCGGCGGGCGGCGTGGACTACACCATCCCCTTCGCCCGGATCGCCGCGGTCGTCCCCGCCCCAGCAGACGGCGACGGCCCCCGGGTGACCTTGCTCGGCGGCGAGGAGCTTGAGCTCGAGGCCCGGGGCGATCTCGGCGCGGGCAACGCCGGCCTGCTGATCTTCGCCGCCGGCGGCGGGCGCCCCGCGTACCTGCCCTGGGCCGACGTCGCGCGCCTCGAGCTCGAGCCGCCGCCGGCCGTCCCCTGAGCGCTTCCCCCCGCCCGGATCGCCGCCGCTCCGCCGGCGGCGGCGCGGCGCCGCAGGCGGCACCGGCGCGGAAGACGGGATAGCATCCTCTCCTTCGCACCGCTCCGCCGGTGCGCCGACGCCAACCACCGCTGGAGGAGTCGAGCCATGGAGAGCCTGCAGGGCTGGAACGTGCAGATCGTGGAGACCCTCGCGTCCTACGGGCCGCGGATCCTGGGAGCGGCCGTGATCCTGGTCGGCGGGTACGTCGCCTCACGGGGGGCTTCGGCCCTGCTGCGCCGGGCGCTGGTGCGGGCCGGGGTGGAGGCGATGCTGGTGAGCTTTCTCGCCAACGTGGCCTACGTCGGCCTGCTGGCCTTCGTCGGCGTCAGCGTCCTCAGCCAGCTGGGGATCGACACCAAGTCCTTCGCCGCGATGATCGCCGCCGCCGGCCTGGCCATCGGGCTGGCGCTTCAGCGGTCCCTGGGCAACTTCGCCGCCGGCGTGCTGATCATCCTCCGCCGGCCGTTCGACGTCGGCGACTTCATCGAGGCGGCGGGGATCGCGGGCACGGTGGAGGGGATCAACGTCTTCACCACCGAGCTGCGCAGCTCCGACAACAAGCGCATCGTGGTACCCAACAGCAAGCTGCTCGAGGACAGCATCGTCAACTACAACGCCAAGGACACCCGGCGCATCGATCTGACCATCGGCATCGGTTACGACGACGACCTGAAGAAGGCGAAAGACCTGCTGCGCGCCATCCTCGACGGCGACGAGCGGGTGCTGCGCGACCCGCCGCCGACGATCGACGTCGCCGAGCTCGCCGAGTCGAGCGTCAACCTGGCCGTGCGCTCGTGGGTCGAGACCTCCGACTACTGGCGCGTGCGCTGCGACCTGCTGGAGGCGATCAAGCTGAGCTTCGACCGCGAGGGCATCAGCCTGCCCTACCCGCAGCAGGACGTCCACCTCTACCAGGCAGCCTGAGCTCAGCGCAGGGCGTGCGAAGAGGTCGCAAAGCATGCTACAATTGCACGACGGTAATGAGGCGGAATCTGACGGCGAGAAGACCACATGAGAAGACATCGAGCCCCAAGCACGCTCCCTCCGAAGCTGGAGGCCGTCTTGATCACGCTGTGCAAGCGCTTCGGCCCGCTCACCAAGACCAAGGCGGTCAAGCTTCCCTACCTGGTCGACGTGGTGGCGAACCACGTCCTCGGTCGTCCAATCACCGAAGGCACGCATCAGACCTGGGAGCATGGGGTCGTCACCCGGGAGGTATACGCCGCCCTTACCCACAACGTGGAGGCCACCCCATTCGTCGCCGAACCGCATCCCTTTTCCGAAAGCGGCGATTCCATCCGGCTCGACGACTCGACCGCCGAGTCGAGCGGGACGCTCTCGCCCGAGGAAGCGGAAGTCGTCGACTGGGTGGGGCGCCGGTACGGCAAGCTCGACGCGGTGCGGCTGGGGCTTCTGACCAAAGCCCTGAACACCCAGCATGATCCATCCGTCTGGGGCTCCAATCACGCCGCCCACGTAGACGAAGGCGCCTACGCGCGGCTGGCCGACGGATGGCAACGTTTCTTCGAACGGATCCCCTCACTCGATCTACGAGACCGCTCGCAGTGGCGCACGATCGACGATCCACACGCCTACTTCAAGGAAGCGCTGGGTGAGTAGAATTGTTTCGTATTTTGAACCTACCTGGATGGATCGGGAATTTCGCAAAACGTTCAGCAGACGACCCAAGAAGGAGCGCAATCGGATCGAGCGTCAGCTTGTCGGGCTGGTCGAAGCGCTTCAAGCGTCCGATCACCCGATCCTCGAGCCGGCGCTCAGCAGATACCGGCCTTCGAGATATGCCATCGGCTCGATCCGAGGCGACACGAGGCTCGTCGAGTACCGTCTCGGCGGTACTCTCAGGGTCGTGGCGTGCTTCTTCGACGACTTGCCCGATCACCTGCTGCTGCTCACCGTCACCCTGCATCACGACCATGAGCGAATGAAACGGCTAATTCAAAGCCACCGCGGCTCGTTTCGGGATGAGATCGAGGCCTCAGCGGACAACGGCGCCTGAGGGTGAGGGTCAGCGCAGGGCGTAGAGGATGTACTCGCGGTCGCGGTAGAGGGGGCGGGCGCGGGTGGGATCGGCGAGGAGGGCGTGCAGGGCCGGGGGCCAGGGGATGCCCCAATCGCGGGCCGACCACAGGAGGTGGCTGATGCCGGCTTCGTCGAGACGCTGCTTGAGGGCGGTGACGTCGTCGCCGGCGGGGGCTAACCAGTGGCGGATCTGGGAAGCCTCGAAGAAACTGTCGGCCAGGTACTCGCGGCGGCAGAAAAAGCCGCGGTTGGTATTGAGCATCAGGATCCGGGCGCTCTTGGGCAGCCGGTCGTTGGCGAAGGCGAATACCGGTGGCGTCGCCCGGCGGACGAGCTCCTGCGGCGCGACGGCGCGGTAGACGGCGAAGCTCCGGGTGCCGGCGGCGAGCACCCGCAGCTGCCCGAGGCCGGCATGGAGCAGGCCCGCCGCGACCAGAACGGCGGCGAGGAGGCGGCGTAGGGCGCCCTGGCGCAGGCGGGCGACGAGGTCGGCGGCGGCCACCGCCGCAGCCAGGGCGAGGAGAGGCAGGGTGGGGACGAGGAAGCGCATCTGCTGCGCGCTCATCGCCCACAGGAGGAAGTAGAGGCCGCTGGCGGCGAGGGCGCGGCGCACCAGGGGCCGGCGGCGGACGGCGGTGAGGGCGAGGGGGAGCAGGAGCAGCCAGAGGGGGCTCAAGGCGCCGTCGAAGTGATCGTAGCCGCGGCCTCCCCGGAGGATGACCCGCGGCAGCAGGAGCAGGTAGTCGAGGGGCTCGCGGCCCATGCCGATGGAGCGCTGCCAGGCGGCGAGCTGCGCCCCCAGCTCCCCGCTCCAGTAGGCGCCGTCGAAGAGACGGTAGGCGAAGGGGTAGAACGGATTGCCGGTGTACCAGCCGGCCTTGACCAGCCAGGGCAGCCAGCAAGCGAGGACCGGCAGCGCAAAGCGGAGGCCGAAATGCCGCGCCTCCCTACCGAGCGTCCGCCGGCGCGCCGCGTGCCCCAGCACCGGCAGCCACAACGCCCCCAGCACCGCGGCGCCGAGGATGCCCGTCACCTTGGTCGACGCCACCAGGCCGGCGCAGATGCCCGCCAGCAGCAAACGGGCATCGGCGGCGGCCGGCGGCGCGCCGCCCCCGGGCGCGGCGTCGCCCCGCCTTGCGCCGGCGGCCGCGCTCAGGAAGAGGAAACCGGCGACAAAGAAGAAAGCGTAGCCCAGCTCGACGTAGGCCACCCGCAGCTCGAAGACGAAGACG
>RFGL01000380.1 GCA_003697015.1 Acidobacteriota bacterium
CGCCGCCCGCCGGCGGCGGGCCGAGGTCGACGGCGGTTGAAAGCAGGCGGATGCGGATGAAGCGGGTGCCGGCGGGAGCCGCCCGCTGGTCCTCGACCCGGGTCCAGGCGTCGGCGCGGGCCGGCGCCGGCGACTCCCAGACCTCGAGGGGGACGGTATTGGAGGCGTCGCGGTACTCGACGACGATGCGCGCCAGATCGGGGGGCAGCTCGTCGGCGACGCGGATGAAGCCCTCGAAGAGGAATCGCTGGCCGCCGGCGTCGATGCGCTGGGCGTAGGCCGAGACGTCGACGTCCTGCACCAGCTCGGCCAGCTCCGCCACCCCGGGCCAGAAGTAGGCCGAGCCGGCCTGGGGCTCGGGATCGAGGAAACGCAGGCGCCAATCCGTGCCTTCGACCTCGCTCCAGAAGGGGATCTCCCCCGCCACCGGCAGGAGCTCCGCCCCCGGATTGGCGATCAGGTTGACGCCGGGACAGATCTCGTCGTCGAGGATCGTGCCGCGGCCTTCGGCGTCGGCGAGCGCCGCCTCCTCCGGCGCGCTGAGCTCGACGCGGAAGGTCTCCGCCGGCTCGAAGACGCGATCGCCGACGACGCTGACCACCACGCTGGCGCGGGTCGTGCCGGCGGCCAGGCTGAGGCTGCCGGCGGCGGCCAGGAAGTCGCGGCCGGCGGCGGCGCTCTCCGCCGCGGTGGCGTAGCTCACCCGCACCTCGCGGTCGCTGGGCAGCGACAGGCTGACGGTGAAGATGGCGTCGGTGACGGCGGGGGGATCCCCCTCCTCCACCGCCACGTCGTCGATGGCGAGCAGCGCCTCGTCGTCGTCGCTTATGGTCGCCACCCCTTCCCCATCCACCAGCTCGACGTGCTGCGGATCGCTGAGGACGAGGGTGAAGACTTCGTCCAGCTCGTCGACGAGGTCGCCGAGGACGCTCACCCTGACCGTCGCGGCGACGGCGCCCGGCGGGATGACCACGGTGCCCGACGCCGCTTCGTAGTCCTCCCCCGCCGTCGCCGGCCGCGCCGGCGCCACGCCGTCGGCGGTGGCGTAGGCCAGGCTCACCGCAAAGCCGCTGTCGAGGGAGAGGGTGAGGGGGAAGACCGCCTCGACGCGCCCGGCGTCGCCCTCGATCACCGTCACGTCGCCGATCGAAAGCGACGGCGGCGCGTCGTCGTCGACGATGGTGACCTGCGCCTCGCCGCGGCCGACGTCGAGATGCACGGGATCCTGCAGCACGACGCGGAAGCTCTCCTCCGGCTCGTCGATGCGGTCGCCGATCAGCGCCACGGCGAGGGTCGCCGAGGTGGTGCCGGCGCCCAGCACCACCGTGCCCGAGGCCGCGGCGTAGTCCGACCCGGCGACGGCGCTGCCGTCGGCGGTCCGGTAGCCGATGGCGACGTCGCGCCCGCTGGCGCTCGACAGGGTGAGGAGGAGCTGCGCCTCGACCGTCCCGCCGGTGCCCTCGACGATCGCGAGGTCGGCGATCGAGATCGACGGCGG
This sequence comes from Acidobacteriota bacterium, assembly GCA_003697015.1. GTDB lineage: Bacteria > Acidobacteriota > Thermoanaerobaculia > Multivoradales > J023 > J023. The sequence continues at coordinate 1,499 of RFGL01000380.1, forward strand.
CGGATCGTCGTCGACGATGGTGGCGCGGCCCGGCTGCGCCGGCGGCACGGCGTGCTCGGCGTCGCTCACCACCAGCTCGAAGGTCTCCTCCGCCTCGTCGAGCGCGTCGTCGAGGAGCGGCACGCTCACCGTCGCCTCGGTGCTCCCCGCCGGCAGCACCAGGCGGCCGCTGACCGCGGCGTAGTCGAGGCCGGCGATGGCGCTGGCGTCGGCGGTGGCGTAGGCGACGCTGACGTCGAAGCCGCTCGCCGCCGACAGGGTGACGGCGAAGGTCGCCGACGCCCCCGGCCCTTCGCTCACCGGCGCGACGCTCACCGCCAGCTGCGGCGGCTGGTCGTCGTCGGCGATCACCCCCTCGGCCACGGAGGTACCGAGCACCGCGTTCTCCGGCGCCAGCAGTTCGAGGAAGAAGCTCTCCTCCGGCTCGTCGAGAAGGTCGCCGGCGACCGCCACCAGGATCGCTCCGCTCACCTCACCCGGCGGGATCTCCAGCCGTCCGGCGACCGGCTGGTAGTCGGCGCCGGCGGCGGCGCTGCCCGCCACGCCGGTCGCCGGCCCGTAGTCGACCGCCACCGTGAAGCCGCTCGCCGCCGACAGGGTGACCGGGAAGACGGCCTCGGTGGTGCCGGCGTCGCCCTCGACGATGCGGGCGCCGGCGATCGAGATCTGCGGCGGCTCGTCGTCGTCGGCGATGACGACCTGTGCCTCGCCGCCGGCGATCACCCCGCCCGCGGCGCCGCTCAGGACGACGCGGAAGCTCTCCTCCGGCTCGTCGAGAAGGTCGGGCAGGATCGCCACCGCGATCGCCCCGCTCACCTCACCCGGCGGGATCTCCACCTCGCCGGTGGCGGCAGCGAAGTCGGCGCCGGCGCTCGCCGTGCCGCCGGCGGTGGCGAAGGCGACGCGCACCGGCCGGTTGCTCGGCTCGGAGAGGGTGATGGGGATGAGCGCCTCGATCGCCGCCGGCGGGTCGCCCTCGACCACCGTCGCGTCGCCGAGGGTCACCTGCGGCCGGATGAAGACCGGGGTGGCGGTCGGATCCGACGGACCCGGAACCGACGGATCGTCGCTCCGCACCTCGTCGACCTCCACCGCCGACGCCACCGCCTGATTCGACAGCCCGAGGGCGGTGGCGGGGAACGGCTCGTCGATCGCCACCCGGAAGCTGATGGTGACCGGCACCCCGACCGCCACCGCGCCGAGCTCGACGACCAGCGGATCCTCGCCGGTGATCACCCCCTGGGAGCTCTGCACCGTGCCCGCGACCAGCGACGCGCCGAGCGGCAGCTCGTCGCGCAGCACCACGCCGGTGGCGGCGGTGTTGCCCCGGTTGTCGAGGGTGAGGCGATAGAGCACCTCGTCGCCGGGGGACGCCTCGCCGTCCGATGCCGCGTCGGCGAAGAGCAAGGCCACCTTCGACGCCACCAGCCGCGGCTCGGCGCGGATCATGGTGACGGTCGGATCGGCGGCGCCGGGAACCGCCGGATCGTCGGTCAGAAGCTCGGGAAGCTCGTTCGAGCGCACCACCCCCTGATTCGACACGTCCATCACCCCGGCGGCGATCGGATTCTCCACCCGCACCCGGAAGCTCACCGTCGCCGCGTCCATGCCGCCGGCGAGCTCGCCGATCGCGACCCGGAGCGGATCCCCCTCCGTCACCGTGCCGCGGTCGCTCGCCAGCGAGCCGGCGACGAGCGCCCCATGCGCCGGGATCGCATCCTCGAGCGCCACCCCGGTGGCGGCGGCGTTGCCGTTGTTCTTGATCCGCACCGCGTACTCCAGCACGTCCCCCGGCGACGCCACCCCGTCCCCGTCGGCGTCCTCAGCCAGGACGGCGGTCTTCTCCGCCACCAAGAGCGGCGACGCCACCAGCACCGTCTCGGTCGCATCCGACGCGCCGCCGAGGTCCGGATCGTCGCTCAGCACCGCCGGCACCTCCGCCGAGGTCACCGTGCCTTGAGCGACCAGACGATCCACCCCCGCCGGCAGCGGATTGACCACCTCGACGTCGAAGGCGATCGACACCGACGTGCCGCCGTCGAGCAGGCCGATCGCCACCTCCACCCCATCCTCACTGGTGATCGAGCCGGCGGTGGTGCTCACCGAGCCCGCCACCAGCGCCGCATGCGGCGGCACCAGGGCACGGAACGCCACCCCCGTCGCCCGACCCCCGGCGTTGGCGATCTCCACCCGGTAGCCCACCACGTCCCCCGGCGACGCCACCCCATCCCCGTCCCGGTCCGCCACCAGCAAATCCCGCATCGTCGCGCTGATCTGGGGCGTGGTCTCGATCACCGCCAGGGTGACGCTGGACGCGTCGTTGGCCGGGTTCGGATCCGGCGTCGCGCCCTCGACGGTGGCGGCGTTGGTCACCTCGGGCACTGCGCCGGCGGCCACGGCCACGTCGATTTCGAGCGCCGGCAGGGCTGAGCCGGCAGCGGCGGGACCTGGATGGGTGCAGGTCACGACCCCGGCTTCGCTGGCACAAAGCCAACCCTCTCCCGTCGCGCCATTGAACCCGAGGCCCGCGGGGAGCGGATCGCGGACCGTGATAGGACCCGAAGCGTCGGAAGGACCGGCGTTGGTGACCTCCAAGAGGAAACGGCCGACTCCCCCCACCTCGAGCTCGGGGCTGGCGGCGCTCTTGGCGATCCCCAGATCGGCGCGCGGTGCGAGAGGCGTCACGAGGAGTGCGTCGTTGTCTTCGGGGGCTAAATCGCTGGTACCGGCCGGCGGTAGGACGGAGATCGTCGCTGCGAGGCTTCCCGTCAAGACCGGATCGACCTTCCCGGCGATGGTCAGGGTGAGACTTGATCCCAATCCGAGATCAATGCCGGTCCAGCGGCCGCTTACGGGGTCGAGAGTCCCCACCGAAGGCGAGAAAGCCGGTCCGGCAAGGCCCGCGAGGGGCAGCTCGGGAAAGAGGAGCTCGCGCACCGGCGCTGCACCCTGATTGGTGATTACAGCGGTATAGGCCAGGGTGTCCCCGGGCACCGCTGGCGTCGGAGAGGCGGTCAGGGTGACCGTCAGATCGGGGCTCGCCTCGCGCTCGATCTTGGCACCGATCGCCTGGGCGTAATCCTCCAGGTCCTGCACGACGTCGACGAACCCTTCCGGACCTCCCGGAGGCTGTGGATAGACCAGCTCGAAGGCGGCATTGGAAGGAGAGGTAACCGACAGCACGTTGATGACGTCGACGCCGGCTTTCACCGCGAGGTCACGGACCTGCCGTGCTTGATCGACGCTCGAGCTACGGCGGAGGGAAATGTCGACTACCTGCTTGAGGCTTGGTGGAGCCAGGGCGGCGAGAGCGCCGGACGCCGCTCGCAGGCAGAAGGGTTCGCTCGGTTCGATGCCGAAGCTATTACGGAAGGGCAAGGCACGGATTTTCGCCGCCACCCGCTCGGCATGATTGCGGTCGAGGATGGTTGGAGGAATCTCCATCACCGTACCGAAACCGAACGACAGCACGCCGAGACGGACGGTCGAATTGTGCGGCACGATGGTCGGATCTTCGATCGCCAGGGCGGTCCCTGCAGCCTGGAAGTGATGGATCTCCTCGCCGCCGTTGGTGCCGTCGATGCACAGCATCAGATCGAGGCTCACCGCATCGTCGTCGAGGATGAAGCCACGGGGCTCGGGATGGGCGAGGAAGACGTTCGGCGGCAGGACGCTGCCGTCCAGGGCGAGGGTGAAGCTCTCCTCCGGGTCGACTGCGTCGTCGTCCAGAATCGGCACCGTGACGCCCTGCCGCACCTGACCGGGCTGGAAGGTCACGACGCCGCTCGTGGCGACGAAATCTTCTCCCGCCAGCGCGGTTCCACCGACGGTAGCAAAGGGCACCGACAGGGTTTCCTGCAGGGCACAGGAGAGACGCAGGGCGAAGACCAGTGAGCCATCGCTTTCGGCGGCGAAGAGATCCTCCCCGCCGAGGGTCGGTACGTCGAGGGTGCTCACTTTCAAGGGATCGAAATGGATCGCCCCGACCGTCAGGGTCGGCACGTCGAGGGTACGCAATTCCAGGTTGTCGAAATACACGCCGCGAGCCGCGGTGCCGCTGCCGCGCTCCACCACCAGCCGCAAGCGAACCGACCCGGTCTCCGCCGGCACCGCCAAGTCCTGGTTGACGACCGCCCAGCCTGTACTTGTCTTCGCCCCTGAATCGAAGGTCGAAAGCACCGTCTGATCCGCCCGCCGGCGAAATTCGACGATCAGCCTCCCGCTCGCCGCACGAGCGCTGGCCAGGCTCGAAACCCGGACCGCGCCGCGCAGGCGCAAGCGCATGCCGGCGGAGACGAAGCGTGCGTAGGCACTGAGGTCGACCTCCTGCACCAATTCGGCAAGGGCGGTCGTACCTTCTTCCGCCAGGTAGGCCCCACCTTCGAAAGGCGGCGGCTGGTTGACCCGCCGCGACCAGGTGCCGGCGCTTACCATCCAATCGCTGGGCTGGCCGGAAGCGTCGATGCTTTCACCGCGGCCGTTGGCGAGCAGGTTGACGCCCCGACAAGCGTCGCTGTCGTCGTTGACGATCTGCACGATCTCGACGAAGGACCCGCCGCCGATCAGCACGTTCTCGAGGTTGAGCCATTGCAGGGAGAAGATCTCGTCTTCTTCCGGCTGGTCGTCGCCGATCACGGTGAAGCTCAAGCTCGCCTGGCGCTCGAAGGGCGGGATCTCCAGCTCACCACTGGCGAATTGGAAGTCGCCGATGGTTGCCGAGCCCGCGATGGTGCGCCAGTGAACGCGCGCGGGCAGCTCGCTTGGCGCACTGAGTCGCACCCCGATCACTGCTTCGGTGAGCTCGCCGCTGGCGCCTTCTTCCACCGTCGCCGGAATGACCAGCAGTGAGGGCGGTGGATCGTCGTTGACGATGGAGCCCGCCGGCAAGGGGTCCAAGACCGCTGCATTGGGTGAGCTGCTCAGCTCGAGGAGGAAGCGGTCGTCGGCCTCTAGAATCCGGTTGCCGAGGACGGTCACCGTGACCTGGGTCTCGGTCTCGCCCGCGGCGAAGCGGGCTACCGCGTCGACCGGCAGGTAGTCCTCACCGGCGATCGCCCCGTCGTCGACGGTGCGGTAGGCGACCGCGACCTCCTGGTCGGCAGCGCAGGAAAGGTGCAGGGTGAAGCTGAGATCGCGGCTGCCGTCGTCGCCTTCGAGCACGCTCTCAGATAGGCCGAAGACCACCGGCGTGCCGAGGGTGCGCAGGGAGACGGCGTCGAAGTAGGCACGGTTGAAACCACCGCGATTGATCGCCAGCAAGCGTACGCGGACGGCGCGGGTGGCGGGTGGTGCCGGGCGCAGGTCGCTCACCGGCCGCCAGGCGTCGGTGCTGGCGATCTCGCCGCTGTCGAAGCTGGCCAGCACGACGCCGTCGGCATCGCGGTATTCCACGATCACCCGCGCGGCGTCGGGCTGGACCTCCACCGCCGATCGCACGGCGGCGCCGAAGGCGAAACGCTGGCTGCCGCGGTCGATGAAGCTCGCCAGGCGGCTGACGTCGACCTCCTGCACCAGCTCGCCCGAGCTGCCGGTACCGAAGGGGGCGAAGTAGGCCTCGCCGGTGAAGGGGGCTGGGTTGCTCCTGCCTTGCGTCCAGTCGATGGCGACCTCGGTCCAGCCCGTCAGCTCGCCGGCGTCGGTGAGCTCGGCGCCGCCGTTCTGGAGCAGCTCGGGGCTGGGGCAATCGTCGTCGTCGACGATGAAGGCGGTGGCTTCGGTGCGGCTCAAGGCGGCGTTCTGCGGCTGGCTCAGGCGGAGGAAGAAGGTCTCGCCCGGCTCGACCTGCCGGTCGCCCAGCACCGGTACGGCGATCGACGCCGTGGTCTGGCCCGGGGCGAGGGTGACGGTGCCGCTGCGCGGCTCGTAGTCGCTGCCGGCGGTGGCCGTGTCGTCGGCGGTCCGGTAGGCGACGCTGACCGGATTGCTCGCCGGTGCCTCGAGCTCGAGGGTGAAGACGGCGTCGGTGGAGCCGGCGTTGCCTTCGACGACGGTGGCGTTGGCGACGGTGAGCAGGGAGTCGTCCTGGAGGATGGTCACCACCGCTTCGTTGCGCTCGACGGCGCCGTTCAAGGCGGTGCCGAGCACCACCTTGAAGGTCTCGTCGTTCTCCGACTCGAGGTCCCCGAGCACCGCCACGGCGATGGCGCTCTCGGTCTCACCGGGGGCGAAGAACACGGTTCCGGCGGCGGGCTCGAAATCCGAGCCGGCGCTCGCCGGGGCGCTGGCCGCCGGGTCGACGGCGGTGGCGTAGTCGACCTGGATCGGCAGCGGGCTGGCGGCGCTCAGGCTGACCGGTACCAGGACCTCGACGCTGCCGGCGTCGCCCTCCACCACCGCGGCGTCGGCGATGGAGATCTTCACCTCGTCGTCGGCGATCGTCGCCACCCCGACGGCTTGGGCGAGGCCGGCGTCCTGGGGATCGAAGAGGTGGAGGCTGAAGGTTTCGTCGCCCTCGCTGCGGCCGTCCCCCAATACCGGCACGGCGATGGTGGCGCTGGTGGCGCCGGCCGGGATCACCAGCCGGCCGCTGGTGGTGCGGTAGTCGCTGCCGGCGAAGGCGCTGCCGTCGCGGGTCAGGTAGCGCACCGCCACCGGCACCGGGCTGGGGCAGGTGAGGGAGATCGGGAAGAGGGCCTGGCTCTCCCCCACCTGGCCCTCGACCACGGTGACGTCGCCGGCCGAGACCACCGGCAGGTCGAGGGCGCGCAGCACCAGGCCGTCGAAGTGGGTGCCGCCGATCGCGGTGGCGTTGCGGATGCGGCTGAGCAGCCGGACGCGCAGGGTGCGGGTGCCGGGCGGAGCCAGGCGGCGATCGGTGACCGGCTGATAGGAGAGAAGTTGTTTGTGCATCTCGCCGCCGTCGACCTGCGCCAGCACCGTGCCGGCGCCGTCGAGGTACTCGAGCACGATGCGCCCGGCGTCGTCGAGCAGCGGCCCGGGAGTATGGGTGCCGATGGGACTGGAGCGGACGAAGCCGAGGAAGGCGAATCGCTGCACGCCGGCGTCGATGCGCGAGGCGAAGCTCGACACGTCGACCTCCTGCTGGAGCTCCGCCAGGGGGTCGCTGGGGGCGAAGAAGTAGTCGCCATCGACGACGCCGCCGAGGAAGGTGCCGCGGGTCCAGAAATCCCCCACCACCTCGGTCCAGCCCGCCAGCTCGCCGCCGACCTCGCCCTCGGGCTGGGGGTTCTGCAGCAGATTGGGGCTGGGGCAGACGTCGTCGTCGAGGATCGTGACCTCGAGCTCGGGCTCGACCACGGCGGCATTGCCCACCACGTCGCTCAAGGTGATGAAGAAGGTCTCGTCGCTTTCCGCGAGGCCGTCGCGGCTGAGTCGAACGAAGGCTCGCCGCCGCTGGACCCCGGGGTCGAAGCGCAGGACGTGGGAAGTAAAGGAGTAGTCGCTGCCGCCGGTGGCGCTGCCGTCGCGGGTGCCGATCCGCACCTCGATCGGGGTGATCGCCGGCCGCGGCAGCTCGATCTCGATCGCCAGGTCGAAGAAGGAGTCCTGGGCGAAACGGCCGCCGACCTGGGTGTCTTCGACCACCGTGCTGGGGAAGCGCAGGCGGATCGGCATGTCGTCGGTCTCGATGGTCACCGCCGCCGTGCGATGGCCGAGCACCGCCCCCTGGGGCTCGCTCAAGACGACGCTGAACTGCTCGTCGTCTTCCACCTCGAGGTCGCCGAGGACGGTCACCGGCACCTCGACGCCGCTGCGCCCGGCCGGGATCACCACCGTCTGGGCCCGCGGCAGATAGTCCTCGCCGGCCACGGCGCTGTCGTCGGCGGTGGCGAAGGCGACGCTCACCGCCTGCTCGCGCGGGCACGACAAGGTGACCGGCACCAGGGCTTCGGAGCTGCCGCCGTCGCCTTCGATCAGCCGCGCCGGGCCGACCGAGATCCGCGGCGGGGTCGAGGGATCGTCGCAGGGGGCGGCGGGGCAGACCACGTGGCGGTTGGAAACCGAATCCTCCCGCACCGTGCCGGTGCTGGCCAGGAAGCCGTAGATGACGTCGTTGCGGAGAAGAAAACCGTCGCCGATCAGGTCGCGCTGCATGGTCAGCTGCTCGCGGCCGTCGATCAGCGCGGTCAGGCTGGTGGTGGCCGCATTCCACACCACCCGCAGCTCGTGCTCGCGGCCGTCCTCGAGGTTCTCCCCCGGGCCGTCGAAGGGCACCGCCGGGAAGAGGTTGTGGCTCTGGTTGGTAAAGGAGCCCACCCCCAGGTGGTCGGCCGCCGAGCTGAAGGTCCAGGTATCGAGCTCGAGGGAGACGGCGTGTCCCGCACGCGCGCCGTTGAGGCCGCCGCCGTCCCCCGGCTGGCCGACGACGTCGAGGCCACCGAAGTTCGATGGCGAAGCCTCGCCCTGGAGCATGTAGGTGAGCCCGGTGCCGCCGCTCTCGCGCTCGCCGAGGAAGACGCGGTAGGTCTGATCGAAGCTCTGGCTGAGGTCGACCCGCCTGGGGAACCACATCGCCCCCACCCGGTCGGGCTCGTCGGGGGTGAGGGTGAAGCATTCGTTGGCCGCGTCGGCGACCGCATCGCCGAGCAACACCCAGCCGTCGTCGTCGAGCAGCCGCACCTCGCCCTCGCCGTCGAAGATCAGGCCGCCGTCGACGGCGGTCAGGCGCAGGAAGAAACTCTCGATCGGCTCGGCCAGGGCGTCGTCGAAGATCGTCACCCGCGCCTCGCCGCGCACCGCGCCGGCCGGGATGGTGACGGTGCCGGCGGCGGCGGCGTAGTCCGCCCCCGCCAGGGCCGTGCCGTCGGCGGTCTCGAAGCTCACCACCAGGTCGCCGTCCGCCGGCTTCGCCAGCAGAATCGGCACCGCGACGTCGGCACCGCCCTTGACCTCGATCTCCGCCAGCCCGGGCTCACAGGACTGGTCGTCGGTGGCGGTGAAGCGCACCCGCCGCACCCCCGCCACCGCCGGCACCGGCACGGTGAGATCGCGTACCGGCGCCGGCAGCTCGAGCTCGCCGGAGTCGAAGAGCAGCGCGCCGGCGGCGTCGAAGAGCTGCACCACGCCGGCGAAGAAGTCGAAGCCGCTGGCGAATTGCCGGTTGCCGAAGATCTTCACCTCGCGCACCTCCGCCTCGGCGGCGAGGGTGATCTCGATGAAGGGCGAGGTGCCGAGATTGGCGGCATCGCCGCAGGCGGTGAACCACGAGGTGTTGAGGTCGCCGTCGATCGCCCGGGTGGCGGGAAAACCGGGGAAGGTGCTGCTCGCGGTGACCGTGGTCCCCGGATTGAGCGCCAGGTTGCCGCCCTGATTCTCCAGCAGCTCGAGGTCGCCGACCGAGACCAGGTTGCCGTCGTCGTCGATGATCGTCGCCACCCCTTCGGGATCGCCGAGCAGGGCATTGGCGGGATCCGACAGCACCAGGCGGAAGGCCTCCCGCGGCTCGACCACCAGGTCGCCGGCGAGGGAGACCGCCACCGTCGCCTGCCGGCTGCCCGGGGCGAAGGTGAGAACGCCGCTCGCCGGCGCGTAGTCGGCGCCGGCCACCGCCTCGAGGTCGGCGGTGGCGAAGGCCACCGTCACCTCCAGGTCGCTGGCCAGGGAGAGGCTGACGGTGAAGACCGCGCTGCCGCTGGCGTCGTCGCCCTCCAGCACCACCACGTCGTCGACCGCCACCAGGACCTCGTCGTCGTCGGCGATCCGCGCCTGGCCCTCGGCGTCGCCGAGGATGCCGTTGACCGGCTCGCTGAGCAGCAGGGAGAAGCCCTCCTCCCCCTCGCCGACCGCGTCGTCGATCAACGGCACGTCGACGCTCTGCTCGACGGTGCCCGGCGGGAAGGTGAGCCGGCCGCTCACCGCCTGGTAGTCGCTGCCGGCGCGCGCCGTGCCGTCGGCGGTGGCGTAGGCGACGCTCACCGTCTTGCCGCTCGGCGCCGGCAGGGTGACGGCGAAGCGCACCGCCCCGTCGCCCTCGACCGCCAGCGCCTCGCCGGCGGCGATCGCCGCCGGCCCGTCGTCGTCGGCGATCCGCACCCGCGCCGCCGGCCGCAGCAGCGCCACCTCCGGCCCGGCGTCGGCGACCACCACCAGCTCCTCGTCCGCCTCGTCGATCCCATCGCCGAGGACCTCGACCACGAAGACGCCCGCGGTCTCGCCCGCCGCCACGGTGAGCAGGCCGCCGGCGGGGCGATAGTCGCTGCCGGCGGTGGCGCTTTCGTCGGCGGTGACGAGCTCGAGCACCAGCGGCGAGGCCAGCGGGCACGACAGGGAGACGCCCACCGGCGCCGGGGTGATGCCGGCGTCGCCCTCGTTGACCTCGACGTCCCCCAGGGTCACGACCGGGGTGCCGACCGCGGCCAGCGACAGGCGGTCGAAGCCGACGGTGCCGGCGCCGTCGTGCCGCGCCACCAGCCGCACCCGCGCCGTCCGGGTCCCGACCGGCACCGCGCGCTCGTCGGCCAGCGACAGCCAGTCGCCGACCGCCGCCACCTCGCCGCCGTCGAAGATCTCCAGCACCCCGCCGGCGGCGCCGGCGTACTCCACCACCACCCGCGCGGTGCTCGCCGCGGCGTCCTCGCTCACCTGCACGAAGCCGGTGAAGCGGAAGCGCTGCTCGCCGCCGTCGATGGCGGCGGCGAAGGGCCCGAGGTCGATCTCCTGCACCAGCTCCGCCACCTCGCCGGCGGCGCCGCGGTGGGCGAGGAAGGCCTCGCCGGCGAGGGGAGGCGGATCGCCGGCGCGGCGCCGCCAGCCGCTGCCGATCGGCCGCCAGGCCGACGGCGACGGACCGATCGAGCCCTCCTCGCCGTCGCCGTCGCGCAGCAGATTGAAGCTCACGCAGCCCTCTTCGTCGGTGATCCGCCCGACCGCCTGGGCGTCGCCGAGTACCGCCCCCGTCGGCGAGCTGAGGACGAGCAGGAAGACCTCCTCCCCCTCAGGCTCGAGGTCGCCGGTGATCGCCACCTCGATGGTGGCGCGGGTGGCGCCCGGGGCGAAGCTCAGGACGCCGCTGGTGGCGGCGTAGTCGAGCCCCGCCTGCGCCGTCGCGTCGCGGGTGGCGTAGGACACCGACGCCGGCGCTTCGAGGGCCGGCGCCAGGGTGACGTCGAAGCGCATCGTCGCCGTGCCGGCGTCGCCTTCGGCCAAGGCGGCGTCGGCGATCGAGATCGCCGGCACCACGGTGAAGGGGGCGAGGCCGAGCTGCAGCTCGCGCCCGGGCAGCTCGGCGATCAGCTGCGCATGGTGCTCGCCGGGCTCCAGGCCGGCGCTGGCGAAGCCGACCACGCCGTCGAAGCTCGCCCCGCGGGCCAGGGGCGCGGCGACGCGGCGCGATGCCACCACCGCGGCGTCCCGGCGCCGGACCAGCTCGACCCGCAGGCCGAGCTGCGGCATGTCGGCGTTGCCGCCGTTGGTGGCGCTGAAGGCGACGTCGACCGGCGCGCCGATGCCGGCGACCGCCGGCGACGCCTCGAGGCTGCCGCTCAGGCCCTCGCCGGTCTCCGCCGAGCTCGTCACCACGAACGGCGCCGTGGCGTCGAAGGCCAGCAGCCGGTCCGTCCGATCGCGCAGGGAGAGGCCGGCGGAGTAGCGGCCCGGCGCCGCGTTGGCGATCGGCCAGCGCACCGCGATCGGCAGGCTGCCGCCCAGGGGCAGGAGGTCGATCGCCGTCTCCGAGACGAAGGCCACCTCACCCCCCTCGGCCACCACCTCGACCCGCGCCCGCAGCTCGCGCAGGTCGGCGTTGCGGCTGCGGTTGGCCACGTCGCCCGACAACAGCGCCTCGTCCTGCGGGCCGTAGACGTCGCGGTCGTTGAACAGCATCGCCTGCGCCCGCAGCTCCGGCGCCAGATCGAAGGCCGTGCTGCCCCGCGCCCGCACCACCTCGCCGGCGCGCAGCTCGGCGACGACGCTGTAGACGCCGGCCGCCTCGAGGGCGGTATTCCACCCCAGGGCCACGTCGGTGACGCCGCTCGCCAGCGTCCGGCTCTCCGCCGCCACCGCCGCCACCGGCGCCCCCGCCGCATCGAGGACGTCGACCCGCAGCTCGAAGGTGGCCGGCGCGCCGTCGTTGCGGATGGCGACCGCGATGCCCACCTCGCTCTCCACGTCGTAGCTCAGCCGATCGGTCACCACCGTCAGGCTGACCGGGGCGGCGCTCACCGAGGCGGTGACCGACGCCCGGTTGTTGCTCTCGTCGCCCTCGGCCACCAGCCCCTCGGGATCGACCTCCCCCTCGAGCACCACCAGACCCGCCAGGCCGACGGTGTCGAAGGCCTGGCTCACCGCGTGGCTGCCGCCGGCCGGAAGCGGCGGCACCGGCGACCGCGCCACCTCGGCGCCGTTGCGCCGCCAGACCACCTCCGACCCCTGCACCAGGTCGGCGCCGCGGTTGACCACCAGCGCGCCCGCCACCACCGGATCGCCGGCGGTCGCCGCCGGCGGCTGCACCGCCAGCTCTTCGACGGCGAGATCGGGCTGGCTGGGGGCGAGAAGCTCGACCACCGCCAGGCCGGCGTTGTTGCTCTCGTCGCCCTCGACCACCAGCGAAAAGGGGTCGGCGACCGCCTCCAGGATGGTCACCCCGGGATCGAGGCCGCGGCTGTCCCACGCCACCGTCACCGGCGCCTCCTCGCCGGCGGCGAGGGCGGGCAGAGCCACCTCGCTGGCGCTCTGCCCGGCGCCTAGGGGCGCCACCCGCAGGGTGCTCGGCGGCGACGACGCCGGCCCGGCGTTGCGCACCGTGACCCCGACCTCCAGCCGCTGCCCCGCCGCGGCCGTGGCCGGCGCCACCACCCCGCCGGCGGCGATCTCCAGGTCCGCCAGCTGCACCGCCGCCACCGTGAAGTCGACCCGGTTGTCGTCCTCCAGGCACTCCGCCACCGCGCCGTCGCCGTCGATCACCGCGCTGACCGCCTGACCGCCGCCGAGGGGCCGCGTCCAGCTCACCGTGACGTCGCGGAACGTCCCCGGCCGCAGGCCGAAATCGAGCGTCGTCTCCAGCGCCACGTCGCCGCCGGCGACGTCGCCGGCGAAGAGCCGCAGCACCGCCCCCGGCCCGACGGCGCCGCGGCCGCCGTTGCCGAGGCGCAGGGTGATCGGCACCCCGGTCGGCGACGGCGCGCCGATGCGCGGCAACGAGACGGTGAGATTGGGCAGGAAGGCCTGCGGCGGCGGCAGCTGGCGGTTGACCCGAAAGGTATTCTCCCCCAGCCACGACGGCGCCTCCGCCACCGGCACCGTGCCGTCGAGAAGGGCGTTGGTGACGTGAAAGCCGTACTGATTCCACAGCGGCAGCGTCCCCGCCCAGCCGGGATCGCCGAGGGCGTAGAGCCCGCGGGTCGACGGATCGCCGTCGAAGAAAGTATTCGAGCCCAGCAGGATCTCCGCCCGGCCGTCGCCGTCGACGTCGGCCACCACCGGAAACTCCGTCGCCGTCTTCGACAGGTTGCGGCGGCTGTGCACCACCGCCCCGCTCGTGCCGTCGAAGACGTAGAGGTTGCTCTCGCCGGCGAACAACGCCTCGCGCCGGCCGTCGCCGTCGAGATCGAAGGCGGTGATGCCGGTGATGGAGCCGAAATCCGGATCGATCGGCGCGCGCCAGCGCACCCCCAGGCCGGCGGAGAACGCCACCACCTCGGTCGCCCCCGCCACCAGGATCTCCGGATTGCCGTCGCCGTCCAGATCCGCCACCGTCGGCGCGCTGCCCCAGAAGGTCGGCAGGACGCCCGGCACGAGGGGCGTGATCAGCCGCCGCGGCGACGCCACGCTGCCGTCGTGATTCAAGGTCAGGATCTGACCCGACGACACGTAGACGATCTCCGCCTCCGGATCGGCGTCCAGATTCGCCACCGCCGCGAAGCCGTCCTCCATCAGACCGTCGCTTTCCTGGTGGTCCCACACCACCACCAGCCCGCCCCCCTCGAGACGGTAGAGCGCATCCCCCGCCACCAGCTCGTTGCGGCCGTCGAGATCGACGTCGGCGATCACCGTATGGGGATAGTCCGACGCCCCCGGCGTCAGCACCACCCCGAAGGGGCCGAAGAGGTTGACGTTGGTCGCCCGGTTGCGGCTCCCCGTCGCCAGCAGGCGGCCGTCGTTCGACAGCACCGTCCGGCCCACCGCGATCTCCGGCACCCCGTCGGCGTCGAGGTCGCCGATGGCGATCGAGCCGACCCAGCGGAAGCTCACCCCCTCCACCGCATCGCTCACCCAGCGCGGCGCGCCGCGGCGGTCCAGGGCCAGAAGCCGCCCGTTCGACAGCGGCACGACGATCTCCACCTCCGCGTCGCCGTCCAGATCCGCCGCCGCAAGATTCGCCGCCTCCAGGGGCAGGGGATGCTCGCTGCTGCTGCGGAAGCTCCACAACCGGCGGCCGTCGAGCCCCGACGCCGCCAGCACCAGGATGCCCTCCGCATCCTCCGCCAGCACCACCACGTCCGGCACGTCGCGGCTGTCGACCGCGCCGTCGCCGTTGTCGTCGTCCAGCTGCACCACCAGCGGCGACGACTCGACGTCCACCTCCGCCACCCGCCACTCCACCAGCGGCGCCAAGGACGGCGCCACGGCGGGAAGCGGGCAGTCGCCGAAGAGCGCCGAGCGGTTGTTGCTCTCGTCGCGCTCCGCCACCGCGCCGTCCGCATCCACCACCGCCCACGCCAGGGGATGGAAGAACGCCACGCTGCCGCTCACGAAGACCTCCAGCGCCAGGCTCGAACCCGCCGCCAGATCGTCCACCACCACCGCCGAGCCGAGCTCCGCCTCCCCCGCCCCGCGCACGCCGTCGCCGTCGCCGTCCTCGAAGACCACCACCCGGAACGGCGCCGGCGCCGCCGCGTCGCCGAGGTTCGTCACCTCCAGCTGCAGCGGTCCCTGAAGCAACGACGAGGTCGGCGACGCCAGCAGCGACGAGCGATCGGCGATCGTCACCGTCAGGTCCGGACCGGCGGCCCGTGGCACCGTCACCTCCCGCTCCGCCCGGTTGTTGCTGCGGCTGATCTCCAGCAGGGTCGCCGACGGATCCGCCTCCGCCACCAGCCGCACCACGCCCCCCGGCGCCGTCCACGGAAAGCTCAGACGCCGGTTGCCCGCCGGCGGAATCTCCGCCAGCACCTGCTGGAGGAGAACCGTGCTGCTGCCGCCGGCATCGATCGCCCGCACCTCCACCGGCACCGGCGACGCGCTGCCGAGACCGGCGTTGCGCACCGTCACCGCCACCTCGACCACCTCCCCGGCCGACGACGGCAGGGGATCGATCACCACGTTGTCGAAGCCGATCGCCAGATCGGGAAGGGCGCCCGGCGGCGGCGTCACCGCGTCCGCATCCCGCGCCGCATTGTCCGCCGGCGTCGGGTCGAAGCCCTGGCTGCGGTCGTCCCCCACCCGCGCCTCGGTCACCACGCTGGTGACGCCGAGCGGCGCCGCCGGCTTGAGCCGCGCCGTCACCCTGCGGCTCAGGCTCTCTCCCGCCGCCACCGACGCCGCCGGCCAACGCACCACGCCGGCGTCGAGCACGCCGCCGTCCGACGCCGCCACCAGCTCCAGGTACGGTGCCAGGCCGACCTCGAGGACCACCCCGGTGGCCGGCACCGCCCCCCCATTCGTCACCCCGACCTCGTAGGTAAGCGCCTCCCCCCGCGACACCACCGCCACGCCGTCGTCGATCTCAACCGACAGGTCCGGACCCACCGCCGCCGTCAGGTCCAGCCGCACGTAGGTGCCGTCGGCCCACGTCGCCGATTCCGGCGTCGTCCGCCCCCCCACCGCGAAGGCGATCGCCGCTCCCGGCACGCCCCCCTCGACCGCCGCCGTCGCCGCCACGTCCGCCGGCACGTCGAGGCGGAACCGCGACTCCCCCTCCTCGACGAAGACCGCCGACTCGGCGAAGGTCGTGCCGTCGATCGCCGCCGACACCCGCGTGCCCGCCGGCACCCCTTCGCCGCCGGCGCGGACCGTGCCGAAAAAACTCGAAGGCCGAGGATCCGGATCCTCGGCCCGAGCCAACCCCGCCATCACCGCCAGGAGCCCAACGCCCAGCGCCATCCCACGCCGCGTTCTTTCCCTCACAACAACTCTCCCTTCACACGCCGCGGCATCTCCACGGCCGGCCGAGTATCCCACAACTTCGTTACAACCAACCTAAAGACATAAAGATTCAGCAATAGAAATATTCACATGTTCGGGCGCACGCCGAAAACCTTCCGCATTCTTCACAGAATCCTTTCCAAGAATCTGACTGGTACGACCCCGCCCCGCCCCCGCGCCC
>RFGL01000381.1 GCA_003697015.1 Acidobacteriota bacterium
ACCGGTGGATCGTCCGCGATCCGGTGCCGGTGATCCGCGTCGCCATGCGACGGGCACCCCCGGCTTGCGCATGAGTCGCGCGGGCCGCTAGCAGGACTTCCCCCACGCGTCGCCATGGTGGCGGCGTCGGGAGAGGTGCGTCTACCGCCGCGGCTGAAGGGCCGTGGAAGGGGGGATTTCGTCCGCGGATGGCGTCGCGCGGGCGGTGGCGTCGCGTCGGCTGCGTCGCCGGTGGGAAGGAGGCGGCGCGTCGGTGGTTCTTGGGATTGAGTCGGCAGGCGTATTCGTCTGTGAATAAATGACTTGCGAAGACGGTGGCACCTGAAGAGGGGGCGGACGTATCCGTCTGTGAATAAACGACTTGCGAAGACGGTGGCACCTACTCCACCCCGCGACTCACCGCAGCGACGGCGGGTCGACGACGGCGATCCGCGGCGCCGGGGGCGGTTGACCCGAGGGGTGGGCGAGCCAGCTTTCCCAGGCGGCGACGGCAGCGAGGAGGTCGTGGAGGTCGAGTCCACGGCATGCCGGGGCCAAGGGGGCGAGACGTCGGCGGCCTTTGGCGAGGACGCGACGGGCGACGTCGGGACGCCGGCGGGCGTGCCAGTGGTGCAGGCCGACGGCGACCTGGATCAGTCCCTGGAAGAGGTCGCGCGGCTCGGGGGTGGTGGAGCGCCAGATCTCCTCGAAGGCTTCGTGGCATTCGAAGTAGCGGCCGGCGTCGAAGAGCTCGAGGCCGCGCCGGAAGAGGGCCCGCCGTCTGGCCGGCGTGAGCTCCGGGTGGAGGGAGCGCCCGGTCATGGGATGCCGTGGCGCTTGCGCTTGGCCCACAGGGCCTTGCGGCTGATGCCGAGGATCTCGGCGGCGCGCCCCTGATGTCCGCGGGTGAAGGCCAGGGCGCGCTCGATCTGCCGCTTCTCGACCTCCGCCAGACTGGCGGGACGCCGCTCGCCGGCGCCGGCCGGAGGCGGCGGGTTGAGCACCTCTCCCTCGCCGGCGATCATCGCCCGCTCGAGGACGTTGCGCAGCTGGCGCAGATTGCCCGGCCAGGGATGGCGCGCCATCCACTCCAGAGCGTCGTCCGACAGCCGCGGCACCGGCCGGGCGAAACGCCGTGCGAGGTCCGCCAGCATGTGACCGGCGAGGGAGGGAAGGTCGGCCCGGCGCTGGCGCAGGGGCGGCAGCCGGAAGGTCAACACCTCGAGGCGGTAGAAGAGATCGGCGCGGAACAGACCGCGCCCCACCCGCGCGGCGAGGTCCTCCGGCCCGGCGGCGATGAAGCGCACGTCGGCGGCGCGTTCGATGCCGCCCAAGGGAGCGTAGCGCGACTCGGCCAGCAGGTGCAGAAGCTTGGGTTGGACGGCGAGCGGCAAGGCTTCGACCCGGTCGAGCACCAGGGTGCCGCCTTCGGCCCGCGCCACGCGCCCGGCATGGGCCGACTCGGCGCCGGTGAATGCCCCCGCTTCGTGGCCGAAGAGCTCGCTTTCGAATAGGGTCGCCGGCACCGCCCCGGCGTCGACTTCGACCAGCGGACCGTCGCGCCGCGGGCTGGCCCGGTGCAGGGCCCGCGCGACGCTGCTGCGACCGGTACCGGGCTGGCCGAGGAGAAGGATCGGCGCACCGCTCTCCGCCGCCCGCTCGGCGCCGCGCAGTGCCCGTCCGAGCGCCGGCGAGGCGGCGACGAGGGTCGCCAGGGAGACGCCGCCGTTCATCGCCGGGTCTGCGACCGCCCGCCCCGGCGGCTCCCTCGAGCGGCCCCGGAGCCGCGGATCGGCCAGCCCATCGAGCCGCTCCCGGCTACCTCAACCCAGGGGCTCCGGCGCCGCCGCCGAGGCGAAGCCGGCGGTGCGGTCCGGAGCGTCCGACCACAGGCGCTCGAGACCGTAGAAGTCGCGCGTCTCGGGCTGGAAGACGTGGATCACCAGGTCGCCGCCGTAGTCGATCAGCACCCAGCGCCCGAGGCGGTAGCCCTCGACGTGGAGCGGCCGCACGCCGCGCCCGCGCAGGCGCTCGACGATGGCGTCGACGATGGCCTGCACCTGGCGCTGGTTGGTGCCGCTCATGATGAGGAAAAAGTCGGTGAAGTCGGCGCGCTCGCGCAACTCGAGCACCCGCAGCTGCTCGGCCTTGCGGCTCTCCGCCGCCTCGACCGCCAGCCGGACCTGCTCGACGGTGGACAAGGTTTCGATGTCTGAAGGCGTCACGGGTTTAGCGGTAGAGCTCATATTTTCGGATGTAGTCTAACACCAACGAGGGCACCAGACCCGGGGCCAGCGGCCGGCGGGCGGCGAGCTGCCGGCGGATGGCGGTCGACGACGCCGCCACCGGCGTGTTGTCGAGCAGCCGTACCGGCTTGCCCAGAGGCTTTCCGAAGGCGGCTTCGGCGAGGGCCGGGGAAAGCGCCTGCCGCACCGCCTCCGGCTCCCACCCCGGCCGCACCATCACCGCCACCTCTACCGATTCGAGGATCGTCCGCCAGGAGCGCCAGCGATCGAGCTCGACGAAGGAATCGCTGCCGATCAGGAGCACCAGCTCGGCCCGCGGCAGGGCGCCCCGGAAGTGGGCGATGGTGTCGGCGGTGTAGGCGGTCTCGGCGCGCAGCTCGTAGGCCGAGGCCTCGAGCTCCTGCTCCCACAGCAAGGCCAGCTCGACCATGGCGAAGCGCGCATGGGGCGACGCCACCCGCTCGTCCTTGTGCGGCGGGTGGGCGGTCGGCAGATAGATGACCCGGTCGAGCCCGAGGGCTCGTTTGGCCTCCCACACCGGCCGGATGTGGCCGGTGTGGATCGGATCGAAGCTACCGCCGTAGAGCCCGATTCTCACCTCGTCACCTCCTCGCTTTCCTCCTCTGCCCGCGCTGCTTCGAGCTCGCCGCGCAGGGCCCGCACCAGGGTCTTCAGCCCCTTGCGGGTGACCGAGCTGATCTCCAGATAGGGCAGGCCGCGCGCTTCGGCCGCCCGCTCCAAGGCGGCCCGGCGATCGGCCCGCGCGGCATCGCTCTTGCTGCCCACCACCAGCCGGCGGCGACGTAGCAAGGCGGGGTCGAAGCGCTCGAGCTCAGCCTCCAGTACCGCCAGATCCCGGCCGGCGTCGGCCGCTGCGGGATCGTCCTCCAGGCTGGAGAGATCGACCAGGTGGACCAGCACCCGACAGCGCTCGACGTGGCGCAGGAATTGGTGGCCGAGGCCCATGCCGGATGCGGCGCCGGCGATCAGCCCGGGGAGGTCGGCGACGACGAAGGGCTCGTCCGCCGGCCCGTCGCCGGCCACCACCCCGAGCTGCGGCACCAGGGTGGTGAAGGGGTAGTCGGCGACCTTGGGCCGCGCCGCCGACACCGTGCTGATCAGGGTCGACTTGCCGGCGTTGGGCAGGCCGACCAGGCCGACGTCGGCGAGCAGCTTGAGCTCCAGTCGCAGCCGGCGCTCCTCCCCCGGTTGGCCCTTTTCGGCACGCCGTGGCGCACGGTTGGTCGAGGAGCGGAAGTGGGCGTTGCCGCGCCCGCCGCGCCCACCGCGGGCCACCAACAGGTGCTCCCCGTCCGCCAGCACTTCGCCGAGCGGCCGGCCGGAGTCGCGGTCGTAGGCGATGGTGCCGAGGGGTACCGGCACCAGCAGGTCGGCGCCGCTCTTGCCGGTCTTGTTCGAGCCTTCGCCGTGGCGCCCGCGCCGGGCGGCGAAGCGGCGGTGACCGCGCAGGTGGTAGAGGGTGTTGCGCCCCTTCTCGCCGATCAGGTAGACCGAGCCGCCGTTCCCGCCGTCGCCGCCCCACGGGCCGCCGCGAGGCTCAAACTTCTCGCGCCGGAAGGCGACGCAGCCGTCGCCGCCGCGCCCGGCGACGACTTCGATCTCGGCTTCGTCGAGGAAGACCACGGCAGACGAACCGCCGCGGGATGGCGCCAGCCGCCACCGCCGCCGGACGGGACTCTCGGTGGATGCGCTCAGTCGGCGGGCAGGACGTTGACGAACTTGCCGCGCCGCCCGCGATCCTGGAAATGAACGACGCCGTCGGCGAGGGCGAAGAGGGTATCGTCGCGCCCGCGGCCGACGTTCTCCCCGGGGTGAAATCGGGTGCCGCGCTGGCGCACGATGATGGTGCCGCCCGTCACCCGCTGGCCGCCGAAGCGCTTGATGCCGAGGAACTGCGGGTTCGAATCACGGCCGTTGCGGCTCGAACCCTGACCTTTTTTGTGTGCCATGTCGTCTCGCTCCTCAGTGCAGGCTCAGGCCTGGATCTGATCGATGCGCACCCGCAGCAGATTCTGCCGGTGTCCGTTGGTTCGCCGGTAGCCCTTGCGACGCTTTTTCTTGAACACCACGATCTTGGGCCCGCGCACCTCCGCCAGTCGGCGGGCGGTGACGCGCGCGCCCTCGACCACCGGCGTGCCGATCTTGACCTCGTCGCCGCCGATCATCAGCACGCGCTCGAAGACCACCTCGTCCGCCTCGTCGCCGGCGGGCAGGCGCTCGACGTCGATCACGTCGCCCGGGGCGACCCGGTACTGTTTGCCACCTGTTTCGATCACTGCATACATCGCTATCGCTCCACGCCTGCGCGCTTGCATCGTATTGTCCGCCACCCCCGCCCGCCCTCGACTGGCGGCCGCCGGGACCTCATCGGTGAGAGGCGAAGCTTCGTCGGATCGCCGAAACCGAGACCGGGCACACCACGACGGTGCGCCGGGTTGGCTGGACCGCCGACGGTAGCACGAAGCGACGGCGCGGTCAATGGCCGCTCCGGCTGCGATCGGCGGCACGCGCCGCCTCGGCCTGCGCCCGGATCACCTCCAGCCCCGCCGGCCGGGCGAACGGGGCCAAGGCGTCGCTGAACCGCACCGCCCCGTCCGGCTGCCAACCCGGCAGGTCGCTGAGCACAAAACCGAGGCTGGCCTGGCGCTCGAGGGCACCGTGGGTCCAGCGCAGCCTGCCGATGGAGATCCGCGCCAGGAGCTCGGTCTTGATCGCGCCGTACATATGGCCCGGCGCCAGAGAACAGATCACCGACGCCGGATTGTCGACCAGATCGAAGGCGCGGCTGATGCGGTAGAGCGGGTCGGGGAAGGCCCGGTCGCGGGTCGCCCGCAGCCACCAGCGATCGCTGCGCCAGACCTCGCCGTCGCCGGCGGCGGCGAGGAGCGGCCCCAGCTGCAAGGGATCGCCGCTCAACCGGCGGTAGGACCAGCGCGGAATGCCGTCGCCGTCGCGGCGGCGGATCTCGGCGCTGCCGCGCCGGCTCTCCACCTGCCAGCCGCCCGCCGAGGCAGCGACGCAGAACTCGACGCCGGCGGTGGAGGCGGCGATCTCGGCCACCGGCCGCTCCTCGCCCTCGCGGGTGAAGAGCACCAGGCTGGAAACCAGCCCGTAGGGCATGAAGACCACGTCCCGTGGCCCCCTGAGCCGGCCCGCGACGCGATAGCCGGCCGCCGCCAGGGCCTGCTTGAGGTCGCGGCGGACGTTCTTGAGCGGCGTGCCTCCGGCCTGCCCGTGGTCGGAGAAGAGCACCGCGTAGAAGGGCTGGTTCGGGGTCCGGCGGCGGAGCTCCTCCAGATCCCGATCAAGCCCCCGCAGCACCGCCTCCAGGGCGCGCGGGCCGTGCATGTGACCGAGCAGGTCGGTACCGCCGTAGTAGATGAAGTAGACCCGCTGCTCCGACGCCAGGAAAGCCTCCAACGAGCGGTCGATGGCGCGCAGATTGGAGCGCACCGGATGAAAGCCGCGCATGGTCTTGCGGAAGAGGCTGGTGGTGCGCCAGTCGAAGAAGTCGCGCCAGGGGAAGCGGATGCGGAAGTAGCTGCGCGGGCCGCCGCCGCGGCGGCGATTCGCCCGGCGGTCGAAGAAGCGCGATTCGTATCCCGGCGAGTGCTCCACCCCGAGGCGCTCGAGGATGCCGCCGAAGGCGAGGTTGCTGGTCGAGGGAAAGGTGCTGATCAACGGCACCGGCGGTTTGAAGCGGCGGAAGATCGCCGCCTCGCCGCGCTCCTCGTCGGTGAGCTCGGCGACCACCTCGTAAGGCACCGCGTCGAGGGCGATGAAGACGATGCGCGGCGGTGGTGCGGCGGGCTGGGCGTCCTCCGCCGCCACCGGCGGCACCCAGGGGGCGGCGAGCGCGAGGAGAAACGTCCAATGCGTCTTCATCGACCAGCTCGATTTCGGCGATCCACCCGAGAGCCTTGACCGCAGCCGGCCGATCTTCTCACGAGCGCCTCCCGCAGCGGAATTCCGGGTTAGCATGAAGGCTGGCGGGCATACCCAGGGAGGCCGACATGGAGGCTCCGGAATACCTGATCTGTCTCGATTGCGAGACCCCTTGCTACACCTTCGAATGGCGCCACGACAAGCTGGTCGAGATCCTCTGCGAGGTCTGCGGCAACGACAACCCCGACGAGTTCATGACCGAGGAAGACTACGACAGCCTGACGTCGACCTGACGCCGGCGCGATCCCTTCAGCTTCGAATACGGGGCTTCGGCGCGGGCGGCTCTATGCCCTGGCGACGGCGGCCGGCGGCGTGGCGGCGGCCGCCTCCACCACCGCCTCGATCTCCACCGGCACGCCGGAGAAGGCGGCATTGCCCGACAGGGCGTCGAGACGCCGCTCGTCGGTCAGGTCGTTGATGCTCGCCCCCGGCCGCGTCGCCGCGATGCGCAGGCGGATGCCGGGGCGGTGGTGGCCCCAGCCGTGGGGCAGGCTGACCACCCCCGGCATGATGCGGTCGGTGACTTCGACCGGCGCCTCTACCGCGCCGACCCGCGAGCGCAGGCGCACCCGGTCGCCGCCGGCGACGCCGAGGCGCTCGGCGTCGTCCGGGTGGAGCCACAGGGTGCAGCGCTCGGCGCCGCGCATCAGGCGCGGCGCGTTGTGCAGCCATGAGTTGTTGCTGCGCACGCTGCGCCGGCCGATCAGGACGAAAGGCGGCGGCGTCTGCCGCTCGAGGTGGCGGCGCAGGCGGCGGACGTCGGCGGCGAACGGCTCCGGGGTCAGGTGAATGCGCCGTTCCGGGGTCTTGAGGCGCTGCGGCAGACAGGGGGTGAGGGGCCCCAGGTCGACGCCGTGGGGCGCCTTCTTGAGCCGCCCGAGGGTGAGGCCGCGGCGCAGGGGATTCCATCCCGGGCCGTAGGGGCCGGTCCGCAGGGCGACGGCCAGCATCCCCGCCGGCCCCAGCCGGCGCAGGATCGCCCGCTCCAACCGCGCCCGCAGGCCCTGCCTGCCCAACCGGCTCTCCAGCTCGAGCAGGATCTGCCAGTCGTGCCGGGCATCCGACGGCGGCGTCACCATCGGCGGCGAATAGCGGGCGACGTTGCGCACCGCCAGCAGATTGAACACCAGGTCGTAGTGATCGTGCTCGAGGGCGCTGGTGGGCGGCAGGATGACGTCGGCGTGACGGGTGGTCTCGTTGAGGTAGAGGTCGATCGCCACCATGTAATCGAGGCGGTCGAGGGCGCGCTCCAGCTGCCGGCCGTTGGGGGTCGAGAGCACCGGATTGCCGGCCGAGGTGACCAGCGCCCGGATGCGACCCTCCCCCGGGGTGAGGATTTCCTCCGCCAGGGTCGCCACCGGCAGCTCGCCGGCGAATTCGGGCAGCCCGCGCACGCGGCTGCGCCAGCGGCCGTAGCTGCCGCCGCCGTAGGGCCGGCCGACGACGTCGACCGCCGGACGGGTGAACATCACCCCGCCCTCGCGGTCGAGGTTGCCGGTGACGGCGTTGAGGGCGTTGATCAGCCACTGGCAGAGGCCGCCGAATTCCGTCACCGACGTCCCCATGCGGCCGTAGCACGCCGCCGCCGGCGCGGCGGCGAAGTCGCGCGCCAAGCGGCGGATCTGCGGCGCGTCGATGCCGCTCGCAGCGGCGACGCGCTCGGCGGGAAAATCCGCCACCAGCTCCGCCAACCGATCGAGCCCGTCGAGCATCCCCGCCAAGCGCCCGGGGCGTGCCAGCCCCTCGTCGAAGAGGGTGTGGAGCAGGGCGGCGAGGAGCAGCGCGTCCTGGCCCGGGCGGATGAAGAGATGCCGGTCGGCGAGGGCCGCGGTGCGGGTGCGACGCGGGTCGACCACCACCACCGTGCCGCCGCGCCGGCGGATCGCCTTGAGCCGGTTCTTGACGTCGGGGGCGGTCATCAGGCTGCCGTTCGACACCGCCGGATTGGCCCCGAGGATGAGCAGGAAGTCGGTGCGGTCGAGGTCGGGGATCGGCAGCAGCAGCTGGTGGCCGAACATCAGATAGGCCGCCAGGTGGTGCGGCAGCTGGTCGACGGAGGTGGCGGAGAAGCGGTTCCGGGTCTTGAGCGCCCGCATCAGACGCGGGCCGAAGAGCATGGTGCCGTAGTTGTGGACCGACGGGTTGCCGGCGTACATCGCCACCGCATCGCTCCCGTAGCGCCGCTGGATGGCGGCGAGACGCTGCCCGACCTCGTCGAAGGCGGCGCGCCACGAGATGCGCTCGAAGCCCGCGGCGGTGCGGCGCAGGGGATGGCGCAGGCGGTCGGGATCGTGGTGCACGTCCTGGAGGGCCACCGCCTTGGGGCAGACGTGGCCGCGGCTGAACGGATCCTCGCGGTCGCCGCGGATGCCCAGGATCTCGTCGCCGCGATGCTCGACGGCGATGCCGCAGATCGCCTCGCAGAGGTTGCAGGCTCGGTAATGGATGCGCGTCGGTTCGGGCATGGGCGTCTCCTGGCGGCTGTCGTCAATCGTAGCGATGCCGGCGCGAGGCGGTCGTCACCGCCTCCTCGTCGGCGGCGGGTTCCGCCGCGACCTGAGCCCGGGTAGACTCGCGTTCGTGGTTGCCGCGCACGCCGCCCAACCTATCACCGCAGCGAGCGGACTGACCATGCCGATCGAGATCGTGCAGATCGACGCCTTCACCGACGTGCCGTTCCGCGGCAACCCCGCCGCCGTCTGCCTGCTCGACGAGCCGCAGGAGGCGGCCTGGATGCAGGAGGTGGCGCGGGAGATGAACCTCAGCGAGACCGCGTTCCTGCTGCGCCGCGACGACGGCGGCTTCGACCTGCGCTGGTTCACCCCGGCGGTGGAGGTCGAGCTCTGCGGCCACGCCACCCTCGCCGCGGCCCACTTCCTGTGGCAGGACGGCTACCTGGGCACCGACGCCGAGGCCCGCTTCCACACCGCGAGCGGCTGGTTGAGCGCCCGTCTCGGCGACGGCGGCTGGATCGTCATGGACTTCCCCGCCGAGCCCCCCCGCGCCTGCGAGCCGCCGGCGGGGTTGCTCGCGGCGCTCGGCGTCGAGGCCAGGTGGGTGGGCCGCAACCGCATGGACGTCCTGGTCGAGGTGGCGGACGCCGCCGCGGTGCGCGGCCTGCGGCCCGACCTCGGCCGCCTGCGCACCGCGATCCGGCGCGGCGTCATCGTCACCGCCGCAGCCGACGACGGCGCGCACGACTTCGTCTCGCGCTTCTTCGCCCCCGCCGTCGGCGTCGGCGAAGACCCGGTCACCGGCTCCGCCCACTGCTGCCTGGGCCCCTACTGGGCCGCCCGGCTCGGCCGCGACCGCCTCGCCGGCTACCAGGCCTCGGCCCGCGGCGGCACGGTCAGGACCCACCCCCGCGGCGACCGGGTCGAGCTCGCCGGGCAGGCGGTCGCCGTCCTGCGCGCGCGGCTCGTGGTCTGACGGCCGGTCTCTTTTCGAGCTTGACCGCCGTTCCGCCTTGGCCTAGGCTGGCCTCCGCTCATGGCCAGCCGCAGCAACCGTCCCCGCATCACCATCTACACCGATGGCGGCGCCGACCCCAATCCGGGGCCGGGGGGGTGGGGCGCGGTGCTGATCGACGACGTCAGCGGGCGCACCAAGGAGCTCTCCGGCGGCGAGCCCCAGACGACCAACAACCGCATGGAGCTGACCGCTGCGATCCGGGCTCTGGAAGCGCTGAAGACCCCCTGCCGGGTGGCGCTCTACACCGACTCCCAGTACCTGCGCCGCGGCATCACCCGGTGGCTGCCGGGTTGGATCCGGCGCGGCTGGCAGCGCAAGGGCGGGCAGCTCAAGAACGTCGACCTGTGGCAGGCCCTGGCCGAGCTGGTGGCCCGCCACGAGATCGAGTGGCATTGGGTCAAGGGACACTCCGGCCAGCGCCACAACGAGCGCGCCGACGCCCTGGCGAGCGCCGCCATCCGCGATCGGCGGCAGGGGGAAACGGCGGCCGCAGCGGCGCCGCAGGTGGAGATCTTCCTCGCCGTCTCCGGCCGCGGCCGGCGCGGTGCCTGGGCGGCGGTGATCCGCGATCGGGACGGCGAGCGGATCCTGGCCGAGGTGGAGGAGCCGACCACCGTGCCACGGCTGGAGATCATCGCCGCCAGCCGCGCCCTCGAGAGCCTCCCCCCCACCGCCGGGGCGGTGGCGATCTACACCGCCTCCGACTACCTGCGACGCGGCGCCACCCGCTGGCTCGCCGGCTGGCGACGCGGCGGCTGGCGCACCCGCGGCGGCGATCCGGTCAAGAACCGCGATGCCTGGGAACGCCTCGCCGCCGCGTTGCGCGATCGCCACGTCCACTGGCCGGAGATCGGCGGCGACAAGCCCGAACCCCTGCGGCGGGCGGAGCGCGCCGCTCGCGAGCAGCTGGCGCCGGACGGCGCCGGCACGCCCCGCAGCCGCACGCGGGGCGGTCAGTCGAGGCGGGCGACGGAGGAAGAGGCGCCTTCGAGGGCCTCGAGCACCCGGCCCTTGGTCAGCAGCTCGCCGAAGACGTAGGGCTCCCGGCCCGGGCGGTAGAGGACGTAGAACGGGATCGACGACTTGCCGAACTTGGCCAGATAGCGGGCGATGGTCTCGTCGCGGTTGGTCCAGTCGGCCTTCATCGTCACCACCTGATGGCGGGCGAAGGCATCGGCGATTTCGGCGGTCTCCAGCACCGCGTGCTCGTTGACCTTGCAGGTCAGGCACCAGTCGGCGGTGACGTCGACGAAGACCAGCTTGCCTTCGGCGGCCAGGGCCTCGGCCCGGGCCTCGTCGAACGTCTGCCAGGCGTGATACCGCGACGTCACCGTGCCGCCGGTGCTGCGGCTCGGCGGCCCGGCGCCGGCCGCCGAGCCGC
>RFGL01000382.1 GCA_003697015.1 Acidobacteriota bacterium
CGCCGCCCGCCCTCGCCGCCGGCCACGGCGTCGGGGATCTCCTCCTCCAGGCGGCGCAGGGCGCGCAGGCGGCCGGCGGCGACGGCGAGGAGGAGGACGAAGAGCCCCGCCAGCAGGTAGATCAGGGCGATGCCGCGGCCGTCGCCGGCGCCGATCAACCGCCCGACGGAGTCGGCGAGCGCGCCGCCTTCGTCCATCAGCGGCTCGAAGATCTCATCCGCCAGGGGGCCGGCGAGGGCCTGGGCGAGGGGGATCGAGCTGCCGCCGATCATCACCCGCACGGCGAAGACCCGGCCCTGCATGGCGGGTGGGGTCTTGCGCTGCCAGATCGCCTGGGTGGAGGCGATCTGGAAGGGCATGCCGAGGAGAAAGAAGAAGGCCGCACCGGCGATCAGCGGCGCGCTGGGGGCGAGGCCGCCGAGCATCAACAAGGCCCCTTGCAGGGCCATGACGCCGAGGATCAACGGCACCCGTCGCTGCGGGCCGCCCCACACCGTCATCACCATGCCGCCGATCAGGGTGCCGCTCCAGGCCACCGACATCACCAGCCCCAGGGTGCGGGGCGGAGCGAAGGAGAGGATCATCGGCGCCAGCAGCACCTGCACCATGCCGATGGTGAAGTTGAGCGCGGCGAAGAGGAGCAGGAGGTAGAACAGCCCCGGCCGCCGGCGGATGAAGCGCCAGGCGGAGGCCTCCCTCCCTGCCGGCTCGGCCGCCGCCGGCGCCGGCCTGGAGGCGGGCCGTTGCTCGGGGGTCGGCGGCGGGATGCGCACCAGGACGAGGGTTGAGGCGGCGATCAGGTAGCTGGCGAAGTTGAGCACCACGATGCCCGGCAGGCTCACCACGTCGAGCAGCATGCCGCCCAAGAACGGGGCGACGATGCGCGCCAGGGAGGCGCCCATCTGCAGCATGCCGCTGGCCCGCGCCAAGTGTTCCTTGGCCACCAGCATGGTGGTGGCGGCACCGAGGGTGGGGACGGTAAAGGCGGCGAAGGCGGAGCTCGTCGCCACCACCGGATAGGCGTGCCACCAGGTGAGGTCCCCATCCGCCACCAGGCGGTAGAGCACCAGGTTCACCGCACCGCCGCCGAGCTGGGCGAGGATGAGGATCAACCGCCGGTCGAAACGGTCCGCCAGCCGGCCGGCGAGGGGCGACAGCAGGAGGAAGGGCAGCGCCGACGCCAGCTGCAGCATGGCGAAGCGGGTCACCGAGCCGCTGGCGCGGAAGATCACCACCCCGAGGGTGAAGGCGACGACGCCGGAGCCGAGGAGGGAGATGACCTGCCCGGTCCAGATCAGGGTAAAGGCCCCCATGCCCGGGCGGCTGCGGCCGGGAGAACTCATCGGCGGCGGGTCCCGGGTCGGCGACGGGAGGTGCGGGGACCGGCGGCGTCCGACCGCCCCCGCGCGCCCGCGACGGCGTCGCAGCTACTCATAGCGCAGCACTTCGACCGGGTCGACGCGGCTGGCGCGGGCCGCCGGCAGCAGGCTGGCGGCGAGAGCGAGCAGAGCGAGCATCAGGGGCACGCCGACGAAGGTCGGCAGATCGGTGATGGTGATGCCGTGCACCATCCCCGCCAGGGTTTCCTGCAGCGCCCGCACCAGCACCAGGGCGGCGACGACGCCGGCGACGAGGCCGGCGGCGGTCAGCCGCAGGGCACCGGCCACCACCAGACCGAGGACGTCCCTGGGGCGGGCGCCGAGGGCCAGGCGCAGGCCGAGCTCGCGCTTCCGCTGGGCGACGGCGTGGGCCATCAGGCCGTAGACCCCGATCGCCGCCAGCAGCAGTGCCGCGCCGCCGAAGAGGGCGTAGAGCAGGCGGTTGAAGCGTGCCCGGGAGAGGGAGCCGTCGATCAGCTCGTCGATGGTCCGCACCGAGGCCAGGGGCAGGGTCGGATCGAGGCCGGCCACCACCTGGCGCAGCCGCGGTACCACCGCCCGCGGGTCGGCGGTGCGGGTCTGGATCACCAGCCCGAGCTGCAGCAGCGGGTACTGGGCGAAGGGCACGTAGAGCTGCTCCTCCGCCGCCTTGAGGTCGGTCTGGCGCACCGAGGCGACGACCCCGACCACCCGCCGCCAGCCGTCGCCGTCCTGGGAGCCGATGAGGCGCAGCTGCTTGTCGATCGCCGACTCGTTCGGCCACAGGCGCGCGGCCAGTCGCTCGTCGATCACCACCACCTGGGCCGCCCCTTCGCCGTCGTGGTCCTGGGCGTCGAAGAGGCGTCCTTCTTTGATGGCGATGCCCATGGTCTCGAAGTAGCCGGGGTCGACCATCCGCCAGCTGACCTTGGGATTGACCGCTCCGGGGTCGTGCCGCGTGCGCTCGATCTCGATCTCCCCCCGCAGGTCGAGAGGGCCGAGAGGGACGTGGGAGATGATCCCCGCCCGCTCCACCTCGGGCAGCTGGCGTACCTCCTCCACCAGCCGCTGGGCCAAGGCCAGGCGCTGATGGCGTTGCGGGTAGGCGTTGCGCGGCAGGTTGAGCTGCACCGTCAGCACGCCGCTGGAGCGGAAGCCGGGGTCGACCTGCTGCAGGCGCTGGAAGCTGCGGATCATCAGCCCGGCGGCGATCAGCACCACCAGCGCGACGGCGATCTCCCCCGCCACCAGCGCGGCGCGCAGCATCCCCCGGCCGCCGCCGGCGGAGGTGCGACCGCCTTCTTTCAGGGTCGACGCGAGGTCGCGCCGGGTCCCGGCCAGGGCCGGCGCCAGACCGAAGAGGATGCCGGTGGCGACCGCCACCAGCAGGGTGAAGAGCAGCACCCGGCCGTCGATCGCCGCCTGGGCGAGACGCGGGATGTTGCCCAATTGCAGCGCGACGACGGCACGCAGCCCCCAGTGGGCGACGAGCAGGCCGAGGGCGGCGCCGGCGACCGCCAGCAGCACGCTCTCGGAGAGCAGCTGGCGGATCAGGCGGCGGCGCCCGGCGCCGAGAGCGGCGCGGATGGTGATCTCCTTGTCGCGGCTGGCGGCCTGGGCGAGGAGCAGGTTGGCGACGTTGGCGCAGGCGATCAGCAGCACCAGCAGGACCGCCGCCAGCAGCGCCAGCAAATGCGGCCGGACGTCGCCCACCAGCTGCTCGTGGATCGGCATCAGCTCGAGGCCCCAGCCGCTCGACTCGGGGTAGATGGTGGGGTATTCCTGCTGCAAGCGGGCGGCGATGGCGTCGAGATCGGCCTGCGCCTGCTCCGGCGTCACCCCGTCCGCCAGCCGGCCGACGACCTGCACCCCGCGCAGCTGGCGGGGGATGCGCGGATTGACCACCAGCGGCACCCACAGCTCGACGTTCTCGATCAGGAAGGTGAAGTCCTCCGGCATCACCCCGATCACCGTGCACGGTCGCTGATCGAGGGAGATGGTGCGTCCGACGATGCCGGGATCGCCGCCGAAGCGCCGCTGCCAGAGGGCGTGGGACAGCACCGCCACCGGCTCGCCCCGGCCCTCCTCTTCGGCGCTGAAGGTGCGGCCGAGAGCGGCCTCGACGCCGAGCATCTGGAAGGTGTCGTACGACACCCGCGCCGCCACCAGGCGCTCGGGATAGTCCCCCTCGGTGAGATTGAAGTACCAGGGGATGAAGCCGATCAGGTGGGAGAAGCTCCGGTTCTGCTCCTGGTAGTCGCCGAGCTCGACGCCGGAGGCCGGCGAGCGCGGCATGCCCTGATTGGGGAATCGATTCCACACCAGGAAGATGCGGTCCGGATCGCGGTAGGGCAGGGGGCGCAGGACGACGGCGTCGACCAGGCTGAAGACCACGGTGGCGGCGCCGATGCCGAGGGCGATGCAGAGGATGGCGGCGACCGTCACCAGCGGGCGTTTGCGCCAGGTGCGCAGGGTGAAGCGGAGGTCGTTCAGGAGGGTATCCATAGGGTCGTCCTCGGGCTGTTCAGGGGACGGGCACCGGAGCTTCGGCCGGTGGCAGGCGGCGCTCGCGCGACGCCAGGCCGAGAGCCTTGGCGAGACGGGCGGCCACGACGTCGAGGTGGGGCGGATGGTGCATGGTGATGTGGTCGCCCGGCACCACGTGCACCTCGACCCCGCCGGCGGCGAGCCCGATCCAGGCGAGCTCGGGGTGGCGCGGGTCGCGCGGCCGGCGCTCGGCGGCGCGCAGGAAGACGATGCTACCGGGATAGGGTTGCGGGCGGTAGGCGAACATCGCCTCGAGGTGGACCTTGAGGGCGCGTACCATGCGCCGGGCGCTGGCCGGGTCGAGGCCGAAGTCGAGGCCGCTGAGGCGTTCGGCCTCCTGCAACACCCGTTCGATCTGCTGGTCGAGGCTCAGGGGCTCGAGCTCGTCGAGGGATAGGGGCAGGCGGTCGCCGACCATCAGCGACACCACCTCGGCGTCGCTGACCCGCCGCTCGGGCATGTGCCCCGGGCCGGCGGTGTCGAGCATCCCCAGGAAGGAGACCTCCTGGCCGGCCCCGGCGAGCTGCTGCGCCATCTCGTAGGCGATCATGCCCCCCATCGAGCTGCCGCCGAGGCGGTAGGGCCCCTCCGGCTGCACCCCGCGCAGGGCGGCGACGTACCGCTCCGCCATCAGCTCGATGCGGCCGATGGGCTCCTCGCCCTCCTCCAGGCCGAGGGCGCGCAGGCCGTAGACCGGCAGCCGGCGGCTGATCGCCGCCGCCAGGTCGCGGTAGTAGTAGACGTGGCCGCCGACCGGGTGGACCAGGAAGAGGGGCGGCGGCCCCCCCGGATCGCCGGCCTGCACCACCACCAGACAGGGGTCGAGGGCCGGCGCGCCCGGCGACGTCTCCTCCCCCTTCCCCCCCTGCTGCTGGCGGATCAACGCCGCCAGCCGGGCGACGGTCGGCGCCTCGAGCAGGGCGTGGGGGGAGAGGGAGAGGCCGAAGGCCTCGCTCAGCCGGCTGCGCAGGCGCACCGCCAGGAGCGAGCTGCCGCCGAGCTCGAAGAAGTCGTCGTGGATGCCGATCCGCTCGCGGCCGAGAAGCTGCCGCCAGAGGCCGGCCACCCGCTTCTCCAGCTCGTCGCGCGGCGCCTGGAAGTCGTCCACCGCCGCCGGCTCCTCCGCCTCCGGCAGCGGCGGCAGCTCCTCGTCGTCCGCCGCCACGGCGGTCGCGCTCCGTACCGGGTCGATCCAGTAGCGTCGGCGTTCGAAGGGATAGGTGGGCAGGGGCAGCCGGCGGCGCGGCGGCCCGGCGTCGTCTCCGGTCCCCCGCCGGTGGTAGGCCTGCCAGTCGATCGCCGCGCCGTGCAGCCACAGCTTGCCCAGGGCCTCGGCCAGCACCCGCTGCTCCGACGCCTCTTCCTGCGGCCGCGGCAGGGAGGTCAGGACGCCGATCTCCGGCCGCCGCGCCGGATGCTGCCGCGCCAGGGTGCTCAGGGTGTGGCCCGGGCCGACCTCGAGCAGCACCGGCGCGCCGCCGGCGCCGCCGGGGATGCCGTCGAGCACGGTGCCGACGCCGTCGCCGAAGCGCACGGTGTGGCGCAGATGCCGCACCCAGTAGCTCGGGTCGGTGGCTTCCTCGGCCCGCATCCAGGTGCCGGTGACGTTGGCGATCAGGGGGATCTCCGGCGGCGCCAGCCGCAGGCTGCGCATGAAGGCGGCGAAGGGCTCGAGGATGCCGTCGACCATCGCCGAGTGGGCGGCGACGTCGATGTGCAGGCGGCTGACCTCGTGCCCTTCCCTCTCCAGGCGCTCGGCGAGGGCGGCGATGGCGTCCACCGGGCCGGAGGCGACGCAGGAGGAGGGGGTGTTGATCGCCGCGATCGACAGCGCGTCGCCGAGATAGGGCTCGAGGGCCGCGGCGTCGAGGCCGACGCCGAGCATCGAGCCCCGCGGCAGGGTCTCGAAGAGACGCCCGCGCAGGGCGACGATGGCCAGGGCGTCGGCGAGGGAGAAGACGCCGGCGAGGGCGGCGGCGACGTACTCCCCCAGGCTGTGGCCGATCAGGGCGCGCGGCCGCACCCCCCAGGAGGTCCACAGCGTTGCCAGGGCGTACTCGGTGGCGAAGAGCACCGGCAGGGCGCGGGACGTCCGCCGCAGCTCCGCCGCCGCCTCGTCCGCCCGATCTCCGGCGGCGAAGGTCAGCTCCTTGAGGTCGAAGTCGACGTGCTCGGCGACGAGCTCGGCGCAGCGGTCGATCGCCGCGGCGTAGACCGGCTCCTGGCGGTAGAGCTCGCGCCCCATGCCGACGTGCTGGGCGCCGCCGCCGGGGAACATGAAGACCACCGGCCGTTCCCCCGCCTCGTGGCTGCGGCTCACCACCCGCTCGTCGCGCGCCCGCAGGGCGCTGATCGCCCCGGCGTGATCCCGCGCCACCACCATGCGGCGCCGGCTCATCTCGGCGCGCCCCACCTGCAGGGTGTAGGCGACGTCCGCCAGGGGCTGCTCCGGATGCTGCTCGAGGTGGCGCGCCAGGTTGGTGGTGGCGGCGTCGAGGGCGGCGGGGGTGCGCGCCGAGAGCAGCAGCAGCTGCCAGTCGCGCGGCGTCACGCCGGCGGCCGCCGGCGGCGCCTGCTCGAGCACCACGTGGGCGTTGGTGCCGCCGAGGCCGAAGCTCGACACCGCGGCGCGCCGCGGCCCGTCGCCCGGCCAGTCGCGCAGCTCGGCATTGACGAAGAAGGGGCTGTCGTCGAGACCGAGCTGCGGGTTCGGTTGCTCGAAGTGGAGGCTGGGCGGGATGCGGCCGCGCTCCACCGCCAGGGTGGCCTTGATCAAGCCGGCGACGCCGGCGGCGCAGTCGAGGTGGCCGAAGTTGGACTTGATCGAGCCGACGGCGCAGAAGGCGCGGCGGCGGGCGCCGCGGTCGCGGAAGGCGCGGGTCAGGGCGCCGATCTCGATCGGATCGCCGAGCGGCGTGGCGGTGCCGTGGGCTTCGACGTAGCCGATGCTCTCCGGCTCGACGCCGGCCTGCGCCTGGGCCTCGGCGATGACCCGCGCCTGGCCCTCGACGCTGGGGGCGGTGAAGCCGACCTTGAGGGCGCCGTCGTTGTTGATCGCCGAGCCGCGGATCACCGCCCGGATGGCGTCGCCGTCGGCGAGGGCGGCGGCCAGGGGCTTGAGCACCACCACGCCGACGCCGTTGCCGCTCACCGTGCCGGCGGCGCGGGCGTCGAAGGTGCGGGTGTGGCCGTCGGGGGAGGCGATGCCGCCGTCCTGCTCGGCGACGTAGCCGCTCACCTGCTGGGCGTGGATGGTCACGCCGCCGGCCAGGGCCAGGTCGCAGGCCCCCTCGAGCAGGCTGCGGCAGGCCAGGTGAACCGCCACCAGGGAGGTGGAGCAGGCGGTCTGGACGTTGACGCTGGGGCCCGTCAGGTTGAGACAGTAGGACACCCGGGTGGCGAGGTAGTCGACCTTATTGCCCAGGGTCAGGGTGCGGAAGCCGAGCGCGCGGATCAGCGCCGGGTGGCCGGCGAGGTTGTTGGCGTAGGTGCTGGGGGCGGCGCCGGCGAAGACGCCGACGTCGCCGGCGCCGCGGCCGGCGGCGTAGCCGCTGTCCTCCAGCGCCTGCCAGGCGCACTCGAGAAAGAGCCGCTGCTGGGGATCGATCACCTGCGCCTCGCGCGGGGTGTAGCCGAAGAAGGCGGCGTCGAAGAGCTCGATTTCCGCCAGCACGGCGCGGGCGCGGACGTAGCGCGGGTCGGCCAGCAGCTCGCGCGCCACGCCGGCGGCGAGCAGCTCCTGATCGGAGAAGAAGGTGACCGATTCGATCCCCCGCTCGAGGTTGTGCCACAGGGTCTCGACGTCCGCCGCTCCGGGGAAGCGGCCGGCCATGCCGATGATCGCGATCCCCTGCTCGTCGCGCTGCGGCCGCCGGCGCAGGCGCAGGGGCTCGGCCTGCGGTGCGGCGGTCGAGCGGCCGAGGTAACGCGCCTGGGTGCGCACCGTCGGATGGCGGAAGAGGTCGACGACGGTCGGCTCGTAGCCGGCCTCGCGCAGCCGGCTCTGCAGCTGGATGATCAGCAGGGAGTGGCCTCCCAGGTCGAAGAAGTTGTCCTCCACCCCGACCCGTTCAACCCCGAGCACCTGGCGCCAGATCCCGGCGATGGTGCGCTCGTCGTCGGTCCCGGGCGCCTCGTAGGCGTCGCTCGCCGCCGTCGGATCGGGCAGGGGCTGGCTGAGCAGCGCCTTGCGGTCGAGCTTGCCGTGGCCGGTGCGCGGCAGGGCGTCGACGAAGACGATCGCCGACGGCACCATGTAGTCGGGCAGGTCGCGCTGCAGGAAGACCCGCAGCTGGGCGGCGGTGGGGGCGTCGTCGCCGGCCGCCACCACCCAGGCGGCCAGGCGTTTGCCGCCGGCGCCGTCGCCCACCGCCATCGCCACCGTCTCGCGCACTCCCGGATGGGCGGCGATGGCCGACTCGACCTCCCCCAGCTCGACGCGGAAGCCGCGGATCTTGACCTGGTCGTCGCTGCGGCCGAGGAAGTCGATCACCCCGTCGGCGAGGCGCCGGGCGACGTCGCCGGTGCGGTACATGCGGGCCCCGGGCCGGTCGCTCCAGGGATCCGGCACGAAGCGCTCGGCGGTGGCCGCCGGCCGGCCGAGGTAGCCCCGGGCGAGGCATGTGCCGGCGATCATGATCTCGCCGCTCACCCCCACCGGCACCGGCTGCAGCCGGCGGTCGACCAGGTGGACCCGGGCGCCGTCGATCGGCCGGCCGGTGGGGAACATCAGCGGCCGCGGGCGGCGGGGCGGCGACGGGTTGGCGTAGGTGAGCATGGTCACCGTCGCCTCGGTCGGGCCGTAGTGGTTGGTGATGCGGCAAGCGGGAGCGAAGCGCTGCAGGCGGTCGACCCACTCCTGGTGGCAGCCCTCGCCGCCGAGGATCAGAACCCGGCGCGGCATCACGTCCTGCGGCCGCTCGCCGCCGTGCAAGGCCTTGAGATGGGACGGTGCCAGCTTCAGGGCGTCGATGCGGTGGGTGCGGAAGTAGTCTTCGGCGCCGCGCGGATCCATCGCCCGCTCGAAGGAGAGGACGTGGAGGCAGCCGCCGGTCGACAGGGGCAGGTGGACGTTGGTCTTGCAGGCGTCGACCGCCGGGCTCTGGACCATGGCGAAGCTGCCCGGCTGCCAGCCGAGATCGCGGCCGATGGCGCTCAGGTAGCCGGTGATCCGCCGGTGCTCGATCACCACTCCCTTGGGCTGGCCGGTGGAGCCCGAGGTGTAGATGGCGTAGGCCGGATTGCGCGGGTCGACGGCGACCGCCGGCCGGCTCGCCGGACGCGCGGCGATGGCCTCGCGGTCGGCGTCGAGGCAGACCACGGTGAAGCCGTGCTCCGGCGGCAGGGTGGCGGCGAGGCTGCGGTGGGTGACCACCACCCGGGCGCCGGCGTCGCCCAGCATCAGCGCCACCCGCTCGGCCGGGAAGCGCGGGTCCATCGGCACGTAGCAGCCGCCGGCCTTGAGCACGCCGTAGGTGCCGACGGCGATCGCCGCCGAGCGCTCCACCCAGACGCCGACCATCACCTCCGGTCCGACCCCGAGGTCGCGCAGGTGGTGGGCCAGGCGATTGGCCTCCTCGTCGAGCTGGCGATAGCTCAGGGTGAGGTCCTCGTAGACCACCGCCGGCGCTTCCGGCTGCTCGTCGGCCCGCGCCTCGAAGCGCCGGTGCAGCAGGTCGGCCGCCGGCGCCGCGGCGGTGTCGTTCCACTCCACCAGCAGCTGCTGGCGCTCCGCCGGGCTGAGCAGGGGCAGGGCGGAGAGCGGCGCCTCGGGATCGTCGATCGCCGCCGCCAGCATCACCTTGAGATGGGAGGCGAAGCGGCGGATGGTGGTGGGGTCGAAGAGGTCGGTCTTGTAGGACAGCTGCAGATCGAGCTGCTGGTCGCGTTCGACGGCGGTCAGGGTGAGGTCGAATTTGGCGCTGTAGGTGCCGACCGGCAGGGGCTCGAGGGTGACGCCGGGAAGCTCGAGGGTGCGGCGGGGCACGTTCTGCATCACCAGCAAGGCCTGAAAGAGCGGCATCTGATTGAGATTGCGCTGCGGTTGCAGGGCCTCGATCAGGCGCTCGAAGGGCAGCTCCTGGTGGGCGAAGGCGTTCAGGGTCTCCTCCCGCACCTGCTCCAGCAGGGCGGCGAACGGCGGGTCGTCGCCGAGGTCGACGCGCAGGGCGAGGGTGTTGATGAAGCAGCCGATCAGGCCTTCGAGCTGCACCCGGTCGCGGCCGGCGGTGGGGGTGCCGACGACCACGTCGCGTTGGCCGCTCAGGCGGTGGAGGAGGGTGGCGTAGAGCGCCAGGAGGCTCATGAAGAGGGTGCCGCCGCGGGCGCGGGAGAGAGCCGCCAGCCCGGCGCTCAAGTCCGCACCCAGGGACAGGCCGAGGCTGTCGCCGGCGAAGGTGGGCAGGGCCGGATGGGGGCGATCGGCGGGCAGCGCCAGGGGCTCGGGCTCGGGCAGCAGGCGCTGGCGCCAGTAGGCCAGCTGCTCCTCGAAGGCCTCGCCGCTCAACCAGCGCCGGTGGGCGGCGGCGTAGTCCGCGTACTGGATCGGCAGCGGCGGCAGGGGGCTCGGCCGCCGGCGCGAGAAGGCGTCGTAGAGGGCCGCCAGCTCGTCGATGAAGATGCCCATCGACCAGCCGTCGGAGACGATGTGGTGCATGGCCAGGATCGCCGCCCGCTCGTCGTCGGCGAGGCGCACCAGGGTGAGGCGCACCAGCGGCCCGCGGGCGAGGTCGAAGGGCCGCTGGGCGTGGTCGGCGAGGATCGCCGTCACCTGCTCCTGGCGGCGGCCGGCGGGCAGTGCCCGCAGATCGGCGATGCGCACCACGCCGGCTGGCGGCGGACCGGGGCGCTGGACCGGCGTCCGGCCATCGAATCCGAAGGTGGTGCGGAGGATCTCGTGGCGGCGTAGGATTTCCGCCGCCGCCGCCGCCAGGGCCGCCTCGTCGAGCTCGCCGCGCAGGCGGATGGCGGCGGGGATGATGTAGGCCGGGCTGTCCGGTTCCAGCTGGCTGAGGAACCACATGCGTTCCTGGGCGAAGGATTGGGGCAGCGGTCGGTCGCGCGGCAGGGGCTCGATCGGCACCGCCGCAAAGCCGCTGGCCTCCGCCTTGGTGGCGGCGACCAGGGCCGCCAGGTCGGCTACCGTCGGATGCTCGAAGATCGCCCGGACCGGCAGCTCGACGCCGAGGGCCCGGCGCAGGCGCGACACCACCTGGGTGGCGCGCAGGGAGTGGCCGCCGAGGGCGAAGAAGTCGCCGTCGCGGCCCACCTCCGACTGCTCGAGCACCTCGGCGTAGATGCTCGCCACCACCTCTTCGACCGGGGTGATCGGCGCCTGGTGCTGGCGCCGCGCGCGGGCGGCGGGGGGCTGGCGACGGCGCAGGTCGGCGCGGTCGATCTTGCCGCTCGGGGTCAGGGGCAGCCGGTCGAGGACGGCGAAGGCCGACGGCACCATGTAGGCGGGGAGGCTGCGGCCGAGGCCGGCGGCCAACTCGGCGCCGTCGAGCTCGGCGCCCGCTTCCGCCACCAGGTAGGCGACCAGCCGCCGGCTGGCGCCGTCCTCGAGGTCGACCACCGCCGCCTGGCGCACGCCGGGCAGAGCGCGCAGCGCCGCCTCGACCTCCCCCAGCTCGACGCGGAAACCGCGGATCTTCACCTGATCGTCGCGGCGGCCGGCGAAGACGACCGCGCCGCCGGCGTCGTAGCGCCCGAGATCGCCGCTGGCGTAGAGCCGTTCCCCGGCCCGGCGGGCGAAGGGATGGGGGATGAAGCTGGCGGCGGTGAGGGCCGGGCGTCCGAGGTAGCCGCGGGCGAGGCATACGCCGCCGATCAGGATCTCGCCGGTGATGCCCGCCGGCAGCAGCTCGAAGTGGCGGTCGACGACGTAGATCTCCGCCCCGGCGATCGGCCGGCCGATCGGCAGCACCCGTGGCCGCGCCCCCGGCGGGCAGATCCAGGAGGTCACCGAGATGGTGGTCTCGGTGGGGCCGTAGCGGTTTTCGATCACCGCCCCGGGGAGCTGCCGGTGGAAGCGTGCCGGCAGCTCCGGCGGCACCGTCTCGCCGCCGGTGATCACCGACTTCACCCCGGCGGCGCGGCGGGCGAAGTCCGGGTCGTCGAGCAGGGCGGAGAGCAGGGTGGGCGGGAAGGAGGTGTGGGTGACGCCGGCGGCGGCGATCAGCTCGAGCAGGGCATCGGGGTCCTTCTCCGCCCCCGGTGGCGGCAAGACCACCCGGCCGCCGCAGACCAGGGGGGCGAAGATCTCGGCGATCGACACGTCGAAGCCGATCGGTGCCTTCTGCAGGAAGGCGACGCCGGCGTCGAGATCGACCTCCCGTACCCAGGCCATGCGGTTGGCCACCGCCCGGTGGGGCACGACGACCCCCTTGGGCCGGCCGGTGGAGCCCGAGGTGTAGATGACGTAGGCGGCGGCATCCGGCGTCGCGCCGGCGGCGGGAAGCTCGTCCGGCTGGGCGGCGATGGCGCCGGCGTCGCGATCGAGGAGGAGCGGCGCCGGGCCCGTCGCCGGCAGCCGCTCGACCAGGCCGGCGGTGGTCAGCACCAGCCGCGCCCCGGCGTCTTCGAGCATGAAGGCCAGGCGCTCGTCCGGCTGGGAGGGATCGAGGGGCAGGTAGACGCCGCCGGCGGCGAGCACCGCGTAGACCGCCACCACCAGCTCGAGGGATCGCTCCAGGCACACCCCGACCCGCGCCTCCGGCCCCACCCCCAGGGCTTGCAGGTGGCGGGCCAGGCGGGCGGCGCGGCGCTCCAGCTCGGCGTAGGTCAGCTCGTCGTCGCCGAACGTCGCCGCCACCGCCTGCGGGGTGCGGGCGGTCTGCTCGGCGACCAGCTGGTGGAGCAGCTCGGCGCCGCGATACGCCGCCTGCGGCCGCGCCCACTCCTCCAGCACCTGGCGCCGTTCCGCGGCGCTGAGCAGGGGCAGGGCGGAGACGGCGGTGGCCGGCGCCTCGACCGCCGCCTCGAGCAGGGTCTTGAGCTGGCCGAGCAGGCGCTCGGCGGTCGCCGGCAGGAAGAGGTCGCGGTTGTAGCGCAGGTTGAGCAGCAGGTCTTTGCCGTCGTCGGCGACGTTCAAGGTGAGCTCGAACTTCGACGTGCCGGCGTCGGCGGACGCCGGCTCGAGCTCCAGGTCGGGCAGCGGCGGGGGCTCGGGGGGAGCCTGCTGCATCACCAGCATGACCTGGAAGATCGGCGGCCGGCTGAGGCTGCGCTGCGGCGCCAGCGCCTCGACCAGCTTCTCGAACGGCAGGTCCTGGTCGGCGTAGGCCGCCAGGGCGACGTCGCGCGCCCGGCCGAGGAGCTGCTCGAAGCCGGGATCGTCCGCCAGCTGGAGGCGCAGCACCAGGGTATTGACGAAGAAACCGATCAGGTCTTCCAGCTCGAGGCGGTCGCGGCCGGCGATCGGCGTGCCGATGACCACGTCCGGCCGGCCGTAGCGCGCCAGCAGCGCTCCCCAGGCGGCGAGGAAGGTCATGAAGAGGGTCGAGCCGTTGCGCCGTGCCAGGGCCCGCAGCGCCTCCGCCAGCGGCCGCGGCAGGGGCAGGAGGGCGAAGGCGCCGCGGTAGGACTGGTGGCGGGGGTAGGGCAGGTCGGTGGGCAGGTCGATGACCGCCGGCGCCCCCTCCAGGCGCCGGCGCCAGCGCGCCAGCAGGGCGTCGAGCACCTCGCCGGCGAGCCAGCGCCGCTGCCAGGCGGCGTAGTCGGCGTACTGCAAGGGCAGCTCGGGGAGCTCCGCCGGCCGGCCACCGTGCGCCGCGGCGTAGAGCGCCGCCAGCTCCCGCACCAGGACGCCCATCGACCACTCGTCGGAGACGATGTGGTGCATGGCGAGGAGGACGCCGTGCTCCTCCTCCGCCAGGCGCAGGACGGCGAGGCGCAGCAGGGGGCCGGCGGCGAGGTCGAAGGGCCGGCGCATGAAGCGGCCGGCGAGGCGCGCCGCCGCCGCCTCGCGGGCCGGCGGCGGCAGGCCGCCGAGGTCGATCAGCGGCGGCACGACGGAGCCCGGCGGATGGATGATCTGCTGCGGGCGTTCGCCGCCGGCGAAGGTGGTGCGCAGGACCTCATGCCGCGCCACCAGCCGGCAGAGGGCGACGGCGAGGCCGGGCAGCTCGAGGGGGCCGCGCAGGCGCAGGGCGGTGGGCACGTTGTACCACGGCTGACCGGGCTCCAGCTGGTCGAGGAACCACAGGCGCTCCTGAGCGAAGGAGAGGGGCAGCTCGGCGTCGCGCGGGCTGCGGGTCAGCGGCGGCGCGGCCGGGCGGTCGTCGCCCTGACGGGCGGCGTCGACGGCGCGGGCCAGGGAGGCGACGGTCGGTTCTTCGAGCAGCGTCCCCAAGGGCAGCTCGACGCCGAAGGCGCGGCGCAGGCGCGAGGCGATGCGGGTGGCGAGGAGCGAATGGCCGCCGAGCTCGAAGAAGCTGCTCTCGGCGTCGACCGAGCTCAGGCCGAGAACCTCCGCCCAGATGCCGGCGATCACCTCTTCGGTCGGCGTCCGCGGCGCCCGGCGGCCTTCCTCGCGGCTCCACGCCGGGGCGGGGAGGGCCTTGCGGTCGACCTTGCCGTTGGGATTGAGGGGCAGCCGCTCGAGCACCACGAAGGCCGCCGGCACCATGTAGTCGGGCAGGCGGTCGGCCAGCCGCGCGGCGAGCTCGGCCGGCGCCGGGATTCCGTCGCCGGTCAGGTAGGCCACCAGACGGGGATCCCCGGGCACGTCCTGGCGGGCCATGACCACCGCTTCGCGCACCTCCGGCAGCGCGGCGAGGGCGGCTTCGATCTCCCCCAGCTCGATGCGCAGGCCGCGCACCTTGACCTGGAAGTCGACCCGGCCGAGGAAGTGGATGGCACCGTCGGGCAGGTAACGGGCGAGGTCGCCGCTGCGGTAGGCGCGTTCCCCCGGTCCCTCGGCCAGCGGATCGGGCACGAAACGCTCGGCGGTCAACCCCGGCCGCCGGCCGTAGCCGCGGGCGAGGCCGACGCCGGCGATGTAGAGCTCGCCGGCGACGCCGACCGGCACCGGGCGCAGCTCGTCGTCGAAGAGGTGGATGCGCAGGTTGGCGATCGGCTTGCCGATCGGCACCAGACGCCGCGCGTCGCCCGCCACGCAGGGGTGGTAGGTGACGTCGACCGCCGCTTCCGTCGGGCCGTAGAGGTTGTCGAGGGCGACGTGGCCGAGGCGGGCGAAGAAGCGTTCCTGGAGGTCGTAGGGCAGCGCCTCGCCGCTCGCCACCACCTGGCGCAGGGAGCCGCAACGCTGTTCCAGGGCCGGCTCCTCGAGAAAGGCCTGCAACATCGACGGCACGAAGTGCATGACGGTGACGCCCTGCTCCTCGATCAGCCGCGACAGGTAGTCGCTGTCGGCGTGGCCGCCGGGCTTGGCCACCACCAACCGCGCGCCGGTCATCAGCGGCCAGAAGAATTCCCACACCGAGACGTCGAAGCTGAAGGGGGTCTTCTGCAGCACCCGATCGGCGGCGCTCAGCCGGTAGGCCTGCTGCATCCACAGCAGGCGGTTGACGATCGCCCGGTGGCTGTTCATCGCCCCCTTGGGCCGGCCGGTGGAGCCCGAGGTGTAGATCATGTAGGCCAGGTTCTCCGGCAGCGTCGGCGGCGGCCGGTAGGCCGGCGCCGGCTCGGGCAGCTCGCCGTCGAGCTCGACGACCGCGGCGCCGGTGACCGGCAGCTGCCGGCGCAGGGCGGCCTGCACCAGGAGCACCGGCACCCGGGCGTCCTCGATCATGAAGGCCTGGCGACCCGGCGGGTAGGAGGGGTCGATCGGTACGTAGGCGCCGCCCGCCTTGAGGATGGCGTAGAGCCCCACCACCAGCTCGAGGGAACGCTCGGCGCAGATGCCGACCAGGACGTCCGGGCCGACGCCGAGGGCTTGCAGGTGGGCGGCGAGCCGCTCCGCCGCCCGCTCCAGCTGCTCGTAGGTCAGGCTGTCGTCGCCGTAGACCACCGCCACCTCCCGCGGGCTGCGCGCCGCCTGGGCGGCGATCAGCTGGTGCAGGCAGTCGCCGGCCTGGTCGTAGGCGACGGCGGTCCGGTTCCAGCGCGCCAGCTGCGCCCGCTCCGCCTCGCCGAGGAGGGTGATCGCCCCCAGCGCGGCGTCGCCTGCGGCGAGCTGCTCGAGCACCACCTCGAGATGGCGGATCAGGCCCTCCGCCGCCGGCCGGGCGATGCGGCTGAGCTCGATGCTGACGGTCAGCACCATGGGCTCGGCGGAGAGGTTGA
Organism: Acidobacteriota bacterium; assembly: GCA_003697015.1. Taxonomy (GTDB): domain Bacteria; phylum Acidobacteriota; class Thermoanaerobaculia; order Multivoradales; family J023; genus J023. Next base: position 16,152 of record RFGL01000382.1, read on the forward strand.
CCTCGATCGCCAAGGGGTAGTTGGTGCGCTGGAAGGCGGCCTCGCCGGCGGCCTCGAAGCCGAACGCTTCGAAGACCAGGATGCTGTCGAAGAGCGGGCCCTCGCGCGGCAGGCCGCTCCAGCGATGAACCTCCACCAGCGGGCTGTGCTCGAAGCGCCGCAGCTCGACCTGCGCCTCCTGGATCGACTTCAGCCAGCGGCGCAGGGGCTCGTGGGGCGGCAGCTGGAGGCGGAAGGGCAAGGTGTTGATGAAGCAGCCGACGATCCGTTCGACCCCGGGGATCGCCGGCGGCCGGCCGGAGACGGTGAGGCCGAAGAGGACGTCCCGTTGGCCGCTGTAGCGGCTCAAGACCAGGCCCCAGGCGCCGGCGAAGAGGCTCGGCAGGGTCAGGCGCTCCTTCTTGGTCAGGGACTTGAGCCGGGCGCTGAGCCGCGGATCGAGGCTGTGGCGCAGGCGCTCGAAGCCCGGGTCGTCGCCGCCCGCCGGGCGGTCGATGCCCAGGGGGGTGGCGCCGTCGAGCCCCGCCAGGCGGCGGCGCCAGTACGCTTCCGCCTCCTCCAGGTTCTGCTTGCGCAGCCAGCGGATGAAGCTGCGGTAGGGAGGCGCCGGCGGCAGCTCGGCGCGGATCCCCTGCTGCGCCGCACGGTAGAGCTGGGGCAGCTCGCGCAGGATCAACCCCACCGACCAGCCGTCCATCACCAGATGGTGATAGCCCCAGATCACCCGCAGCCGGCTCTCGTCGAAGCGCACGGCGGTCACCCGGAGCAGGGGGGCGCGGGTGAGGTCGAAGCCGCGCTCGCGCTCGCGCCGGCGCAGCTCGGCGAAGCGGGCCTCGCGCTCGGCTGCCGGCACCGCCCGCAGGTCCTCCACCCGCAGGTCGAAATCGACCCGGCGGTGGACGATCTGCACCGGTTCGTCCAGGTCCTGCCACAGAAAGGAGGTCCGGAGCGAGGTGTGGCGCTCGATCAGCTGGCGCCAGGCGCTGGCGAAGGCGTCCAGGTCGAGCTGCTCGAAGGGCAGCACGAATTGATCGCAGTAGACCCCGGCCTCCGGTGCCGCCAGGGTATGGAGGAGCATCCCCTGCTGTACCGGCGACAGCTTGTAGATGTCCTGGACGTTCTTCTTGGTCATCAAACGCTCTCCAGCTTGTCGAGGACCTGCGCCAGCTCCTCCGGGCTGAGATCGGGTTCGTCGTCGGCCTCCGCGTCGGCGGCGGGTTCGGACGCCGCCGGCTCGGCGAGGGCGGCGAGCTCGGCGATGGTCTGGTGCTCGAAGAGCTGCTCGGGTTGCAGCTCGAGGCCGATCTCGCGCGCTCCGGCGATGATCTGGATGCCCATCACCGAATCGCCGCCGAGCTCGAAGAAGTTGTCGTGCACCCCGACTTCGTCGAGGCCGAGGACCCGCTGCCAGAGATCCGCCAGCTGCTTTTCCAGCTCGCTGCTCGGGGCGACGTAGGGCGTCGCCAGGTCGGGCCGCGGGTGGCTGCTTTCGGCGGCGCCCGGCGCTGCGACCTGATCGCCGAGCCGTGCCCGGTCGACCGCCGCCGCCTGGCGGATGCGGGCGTGGAGGTCGCTGGGGGAGGCGACGATCTGGGGCTGGCGGCCGTGGGCCAGAATCCGCCGCAGCACCTCCACCCCCTCCGCCGGGCTCATGCCGCCGCGGGCGAAGGGGCTGGGGTCCGGGGCGCCGGCCGGCGCCGTCTCGGCGGCCGCCGGCGCGCCTTCGTTCCGCCGCAGGCCGGCGGCGGCGCCGCCGACTTTCTTCATGGTGAAGCCTTCGATCGCCAGCAGCTCGCGCCCGGTCTCGTCGAGCAGGGAGACGTCGGTGGAGACGGTTTCCTTCCCCCCTTGTCCGGGGCGCGCCCGCAGGTGGCTGAAGACGTGGGGCGGCAGCGGGGCCTTGACGGTCACCGCGCGGTAGGAGAGGGGCAGGTACTCGCCGTCCTCCGCCAGGCCGCTGGTCAGGGCGGTGGCGACGTCGAGCAGCGCCGGGTGGAGCCCCAGCCGGTCGCAGTCGGCGGCGAAGTCCGGCGGCAGCTCGAGCTCCGCCAGGCATTCCTCCCCCTGGCGCAGGTGGATCTGGCGCAGGCTCTGCCAGCGCGGCCCCCAGCTCACCAGCCGGCCCTCCTGGTCGGCCAGCTGCGCCGGGTCGATGGTCACCACCTGGTCGGTGCAGCGCCGGCGCACCGCCTCGAGGTCGACCGCGCCGGCGTCGCCGGCGCCGGCGGGACCGACCGTGCCCCGGGCATGCTCGCGGTAGGCGCCGCCGGCCGCCGGCCGGCTCTCGACGCGGAAGCGGTAGCGCTCCCCCTGCGGGCTGAGGACGATCCTCATCTCGGCCCGCTCGCCGTCGTCGACCATCAGCGGGGTGAGGAAGAAGACTTCCTCGAGGCGGGCCGTGGAGCTGCCGGTGAGGGCGGCGAAGGCGGCCCGGGCGAGCTCCAGATGGGTGGTGCCGGGCAACGCGCCGCGGCCGGCGATGCGGTGCTCGTCGAGGATCCAGCAATCGGCGGTCGACAGCTCGCCGGCGAAGATCACCTCGTCGCCGTTCCCCGCCAGGCGGCGCTGGAGAAGAGGATGGCCGGCGCTCTCGTCCGCGCTCGCCGGCGCCTGCGCCGCGCCTTCGCCGGCCGCTGCGGCCGGCGGTGCCTTCTCCGCCGGCCGCAGGGACGGGGGCAGGGCGGTTTCGACCGCCATGCCGACCTCGGTCCAGCCGCTCCAGTTGACCGACACGGTGTAGGCGTCGGGAACGGCGGCGGCGCGGGCCGCGGCGTAGGCGTCGAGGAAGTTGTTGGCGGCGCAGTAGTCGACCTGACCGACGCCGCCGAGGATGGCGATGGTCGACGAGCACAGCATCAGGAAGCCGGGTTGGAGGGAGCTTTCCCGCAGGGCGGCGTCGAGGGCCAGGGTGCCGAGCACCTTGGGCGCCAGCACCCGCGCCGCCATCTCCGGCGTCTTGAGCTGCACCAGGCCGCCGCCGGGCACGCCGGCGGCGTGGATGATGCCGTCGAGGCGGCCGAAGCGCTCGCCGATCTCGTTCAGCAGGTCGCGCATGGCGGCGCCGTCGGTGACGTCGACCGCCCGCACCATGACCTCCGCTCCCTGCTCCTCGAGAGCGCGCACGGCGTCGATCTGGCGCGCGGCGCGGGGATCGTCGCCGGCGGCGAGGATCGATTCCCAGCGCCGGCGCGGCGGCAGGCCGGAGCGGCTGGTCAGCACCAGCCGCGCCTGCACGCTCTCCGCCAGGTAGCGGGCGAAGGTGAGGCCGAAGCCCCCCAGGCCGCCGGTGATCAGGTAGACGCCGGACGGCCGCAGGCGCGGCTGGTGGCCGCCGTCCGGCGGCACGGCGACGGCGCGGTAGTCGCGCACGTAGCGCTGGCCGTCGCGGTAGGCGACCTCGCGATCGCATTGGGCCAGGGTCTCGGCCACCAGCTGGCCGGCGAGCTCGGCGAGGCCGGCGCCGCCCGCCGGCGGCCGCACGTCGATGGCGACGGTGCTCACCTCGGGATACTCCTGGGCCAGCACCTTGCACGGGCCGAGGACCGTCGCCTGCTCCGGCCGCAGCTCCGCCTCTCCCAGCACCGGCCGCATGCCGGTGGTCACCACCCCCAGTTTGAGGGGCCGGTCGAGCCCCTGCTTGCCCAGGGCCTGGGCGAGGTAGATCAGGCTCCAGAAGCCGTGCGCCAGGGCCAGCTCGGCGTCGGCCGCCTGCGGCAGGGGACGCGGGCTGGCGCCCGGCGCCTCGCTCCACAGGTGGAGGACCGCCCCGGGCAGGCCGCCGTCCTCCGCCAGCGCTTCGAGCAGCGCCTCGTGATCCTGCCGCCGGTCGGGGGCGATCGTGTAGCCGCCGCCGTCGCGACGGGCGAAGCTGCTGCCGGCGTAGACCGGCGTCACCGCCGCGCCGCCGGCCTCGAGATGGGCGATGATCGCATCCGCCAGGGGCTGCTCGCCGTGGCGCAGCACCAGCCAGCGCTTTTCCCCGTCGCTCGCCGCCGGCAGCGGGGTGATCGACGGCTGCCAGTTGGGGAGGTAGAACCATTCGGCGACGTCGCCCTTCTTCTGCAGCGCGGCACCGGCGGCGCCGGCGGCGAGGAAGCCGCCGCCGCCGTCGCGCTCGATCCAGTAGCGCTGGCGCTGGAAGGGGTAGGGGGGCAGGGACGTCCGCCGCCGCCGTTGGCCGTCGTAGAACGCCCGCCAGTCGACCGGCACCCCGGCCAGCCACAGATGACCGAGGGTGACGAGGAGGTGGCGGTCGTCCTCCCCCACCGCCTCCTTGGGGTGGGGCAGGGAGGCGAGCACCCGGTGCTCGGGCGAGGCGTCGGGATGGCGGCGGGCGAGGCTGGTCAGGACGTTGCCCGGACCGACCTCGAGCAGCACCGGCGGCTCGCCGGCGCGCAGCAGGGTGGCGAGGCCGTCGGCGAAACGCACCGCCTGGCGCAGGTGGCGCGCCCAGTAGCTCGGATCGGTGGCCTGCTCCTCGGTGATCCAGGTGCCGGTGACGTTGGAGACGAAGGGGAGCTTCGGCGGCCGCATGGCGACGTCGGCGCAGAGGCGCTCGAACTCCGGCAGGATGGGCTCCATCATCGGCGAGTGGAAGGCGTGGGAGGTCTCCAATCGGCGGCTCTTGACGCCGCGTGCCGCCAGGCGTTCGGCGAAGGCGTCGATCGCCTCCTTCGGACCCGATACCACCGCCCGCCCGGGGGCGTTCAGGGCGGCGATGGCCAGCTGGGCGTCGATCAGCTCGGCGATCTCCTCCTCCGGCAGGGGCACCGACAGCATCGCCCCCGGCGGCAGGCTCTGCATCAGGCGGCCGCGGTGGGCGACCAGGCGAAGGGCGTCGTCGGCGCTCATGACGCCGGCCAGACAGGCGGCGACGTACTCGCCGATGGAGTGGCCGATCATCGCTTGCGGCTCGATGCCCCAGGACTGCCAGAGGCGCGCCAGGGCGTACTCGACGGCGAAGAGCGCCGGCTGGGTGAAGGCGGTCTCCTTGAGCTGGGCCTGGGCCGCCTCGAGGGCGTCCGCCGGCGGCCAGAGGAGCTGGCGCAGATCGGCGCCGAGGAGGGGCTCGAGCACCTCGGCGGCGTGATCGAGGTGCCGGCGGAAGGTCGGCTCGTTGCGGTAGAGGGCCGCGGCCATGCCGGCGTGCTGCGAGCCCTGGCCGGAGAAGAGGAAGACCACCGGCCGCTCGTCGGTGGGCTGGTAGCCGCCGAGCAGACGCTGGGGCTCCTCGCCCGCCAGCACGCGCCGCGCATCGTCGCGATCCGTCACCACCGCGAAACGGCGGTGCTCGAAACGCCGCCGGCCGACCGCCAGGGTGAAGGCGACGTCGTCGAGGAGCTGCTCGGGATGGGCTTCGAGGTGAGCGGCGAGGCGCGGTGCCAGCTCGGCCGCCGCCTTCTCCGAGCGCGCCGACAGGAGCAGCAGTTGATGGCGCCGGCCGGGTGCGCCGGCGGGCTGCGGCGGCGGCTCTTCGAGGATGACGTGGGCGTTGGTGCCGCCGATGCCGAAGGAGCTGACCCCGGCGCGCAGCGGGCCGTCCGCCCGCGGGTAGTCGATGGTCTCGGTGTTGATGAAGAACGGGCTCTCGTCGAGCTCCAGTTGGGGGTTGGGCTTCTCGAAGTGGAGGGTGCCGGGGATGCGGCGGTGATTGAGCGCCAGGACCGCCTTGACCAGGCTGGCGACGCCGGCGGCGGCGTTGAGGTGACCGATGTTGGTCTTCACCGAGCCGAGGGCGCAGTACCGGCGCTCGGCGGTGTGCTGGCGGTAGACCCGGGTGAGGGCGCCGACCTCGATCGGATCGCCGATCAGGGTGCCGGTGCCGTGGGCCTCGAGGTAGGTGATCGAGCGCGGGTCGACCTCGGCGGTCAGCAGGGCGTTGCGCACCACCCGCTCCTGGCCGTCGCGGCCGGGGGCGGTGAAGCCGACCTTGCGGTCGCCGTCGTTGGTTACCGCCGAGCCCTTGATCACCGCGTAGACGTGGTCGCCGTCGGCGAGGGCGTCCTCCAGGCGCTTGACCACCACCACCCCCAGGCCGCTGCCGAAGACCGTCCCCTGGGCCCGGTGGTCGAAGGCGCGGACGTGGCCGTCCGGCGAGGTGACCTCCCCCGGGTTGTAGAGGTAGCCGGCCTGGGGCACGCGCACCGCCACGCCCCCCGCCAGGGCCATGTCGCATTCCCCCGCCAGCAGCCCCTGGCAGGCCAGGTGGAGGGCGACCAGGGAGGTCGAGCAGGCGGTCTGCACCGAGATCGCCGGGCCGCCGAGGCCGAGCTTGTAGGCGATGCGATTGGCGATGTAGTCCTTGTCGTTGGCGGCCATGATCGGCAGCTCGCCGTGGGTGGCGAAGAGCTCCGGGTGGGCGAGGAGATTGAAGAAGAGGTAGGTGCTCGCCTTGGTGCCGGCGTAGATTCCCACCGTCGTGCCGCAGGTCGCCGGATCGTAGCCGGCGTCTTCCAGGGCGTGCCAGCAGCACTCGAGGAAGAGCCGCTGCTGCGGATCCATCAGCTCCGCCTCCCGCGGGCTGATGCCGAAGAAGGCGGCGTCGAAGAGGTCGACGTCGTCGACCACCGGCCCCGCCAGCACGTAGCCCGGCTGGTCGAGGAGGGCCGGATCGACGCCGTCCGCCAGGGCCTCCTCGCGGGTGAAGGTACGGATCGACTCGACGCCGTCGAGCAGGTTCTGCCAGTAGCGCTCGACGTCGCGGGCGCCGGGCAGGTTGATCGACATGCCGATGATGGCGATCTCCAGACCGGTGGCTTGGCTGGTGTTGTGCTCGTCCATGATCACTCTCCTCGCTCCTCGTCCTCCGCTGGCGGAGGGTTCATCGTAGGGCTGCGGCTTGCCCTGCGCCGCTGGCGCAGGCGATCGCGGCCGCGGCGAAGCGCGGCGCCGCGATCCTCCCCTGAAGCCGCGGGAACGGCCGGCTCGCTGCCGGCGCTCAAGTGCTCGGCGAGCAGCCGAGCGGTGGGATGGTTGAAGATCTCGACCGGTGCGATCTGACGGCCGAGGATGCGCTCGAGACGGCCTTGCAGCTCCACCAGGGTGAGGGAGTTGCCGCCGAGCTCGAAGAAGTTGTCGTCGACGCCGACGCGCTCGGCGCCGAGCACCTCGCGCAGCAGGGCGACGAGGGTCCGTTCCATCTCGGTACGGGGTGCGCGGTAGGCCACGTCCACCTCCTGATGCTGTTCGACCAGTCCGGCGACGGCCCGGCGGTCGATCTTGCCGCTGGCCAGTCGCGGCAGGGCGTCGACCACCAGGAAGCTCGCCGGCACCATGTAGGGCGGCAGGCGGCGGCCGAGGGCGGCGCGCAGGCCGTCGGCGGCGAGGCGGACCCCGGGCTGGGGCGCCACCGCCGCGGCGAGCCGCGCCTCCCCCTGCTGGTGGCGCACCACCACCGCCGCCTCGCGCACCCCGCCGGTGGCGGCGAGGGCGGTCTCGATCTCCGCCGGCTCGACCCGAAAGCCGCGGATCTGCACCTGCTGGTCGCGCCGGCCGGCGAAGACCACCGCACCGTCGCACCGGTAGCGGCCGAGGTCGCCGGTGCGGTAGACGCGGTCGCCGTCCTCGCCGGTGAAGGGGTTGGTGGCGAAGCGTCCGTCCTCGCCGTCGGGCTCGAGATAGCCCGCCGCCAGGTAGCGGCTGCGGACGTAGATCTCCCCCAGCTCGCCGATCCCCGCCGGCCGGCCGCCGGCGCCGAGGACGACGAGCTCGACGCCGTCGATGCCGCGGCCGAGGGGCACCACCCCGAGGGGCTCGCCGGCCGCCGGCAGCGGATGGTGGGCCAGGGCCTGCTGGGTCTCGGTGGCGCCGTAGAGATTGACCAGCTGGGCCTGCGGTGCCAGGGCGCGCAGGCGATCGACGTCGCGCTGGGTCAAGGCCTCGCCGACGAAGAGAGCGCAGCGCAGTTCGGGCAGGGCGACGC
>RFGL01000383.1 GCA_003697015.1 Acidobacteriota bacterium
GCAGGCCGAGCTCCTGCGCTGGCCTCCCGGCCGCCCCGACGGCGAGCTCCTGCACTGGATCGAGCAGGGCCAACCCGCGGGCGACGGCGGACCGTGAGCGGTTGCGGCGGCGCGAGTGTGAGAAGGACCCTGCAATACCTATATACTGCACGGGCTATACTTCCACCGGCTCGCACGTCCCTGGGACCAGCGATGCGATCAAGCAGACTCCAGAACGCCGGGAGGTCTAGTGGGAAGGGAAGAGAACCATCCAGGGCCGACCCTGCCGTTGCCCCGGTTTCGCGGACGCGTCGCCCTTCGGCAGTGCGGAAAGTCCGCCCCGCCGAAGAGTCCCGCCCACCGTACGCACCTGCGACCCATCGGCCGATGGCGGAGCGAATCCGCGCCGGCCGCTCGCCCGACTCCTCGACGGTCCCTGCGATCCCTGACGAGAACCCCGCTACAGGTGAACCGATGGTCGAACTCCGCCCCCTCCTTCAGCTCATCAGTCTCCTTTCTCTTCTCACCGGCACCGCGACGGCCACAGCCGCCGGCGGAGACATTCCCGTTTTCGGCAAAGTACTCGGACCCCATGATACAGCCGTCGCGCAAGTCCAACTCCGCCTGCTGCCGGTGCCCAACAGCTATCAGTCCATCAACCTCGCCCTCCAAGGCAAGATACATGGCGACTCCGCGTCGGAGGCCCACGCCTCCTCTCGCGGCACCTTTCGCCTGATGGCGCCGCACGCAGGGATGTGGCACGTAGTGGCATCGGCGAAGGGTTTCCCCCCGATGACGTTCGCCTTGCTCCCCCTCGATGACGAAGTCGATCTCCCAACGCTTCATATGCGCCCGGGAAAACGCCTTGTCATTCAGGTCCAAGACCGGTCCGGCAAGCCCATTGACGGAGCCTTCGTACGCGTTTCGTCTTCCGATCCCAGCGCAACTTCGCCCTACTCACCCTCTTGGTTCATGGCAACTCAAATTGCACGAAGCGACCCGAGCGGCCAAGTTGAATTCTTCGTAACGCGCGACAAAGCCGTTCATGTCGGCGTCTGGGCCTCCGGCTTCGCACCGGAATCCCTGGATGCCAAGAGCAGCAACCTTCGCCTGCAACTTGCCCCTACACGAACCCTCGCCCTCGAAGCGATCGACGAAAACGGCCGGCCGCTCCCGGACGTCCTTGCGTTGCTTGACGGCGTCCAGCCCTTCGGGCCTACGCAACAAGACGGCAAGCTCTCAGTCGGCGTTCCGGAAGGCGCGCCGTTCACCCTTCACGCCCTCTCGCCGCTTGGGTACGAGACCTCACTCAACGTACGCAATCCGCTCCCTCCCGCTACCGGCAAAGATGCCGGCACGCCAGCGGTAGCCCCCCAGGAACCGCGGAGAATCATTCTCAAACCTCCCGCCAGATTGCCCGGACAAGTCATTGCGAGCACGACACGCGATCCTGTGGAAGGTGCGATCGTGTGGCCGGCGAAGGATTACACAGAATCGGCGCGCACAGACGCCTCCGGCACCTTCGTGCTGCGACGCCGCGACGTTGGCGAGCGCTGGCTCTATACTGCGGCGACCGGATTCTTCCGTCACGCCCAATACCTCAAGGACTACCAGGACGTCAATTCCACCCGGTGGCCTACCGTTGCGCTAGAACCTAAACAAAAAATCGCCGGCCGTGTTCTCGACGAATACGGCGTGCCGGTGCCGGAAGTTGAGCTCTCAACTCGATACAATCCTGCGGACAAACGAAAACTGACGGCAACCTTACGCCGCAGCGGCGGTCTCAGCAGATCACGACCGGACGGAACCTTCACTCTTCGAGAGCTCGTTCCTGAAGCTGAGTATATCGTACGATTGATGAAGGCCGGCTATGCCACCGAAGAAGATCGGATCACGGCGCCGGCAGCAGATGAGACGCAGACCGCTCCCGTGACGTTCATCCTCCACCGTGAGATCACCGCTCGGGGGACAGTTCTGGACACGAACGAAGTTCCCGTGGTTGCAGCAGAGATTCATCTCGAACGCAGCCAGGATGGAGATCTTCGCAGCAGGCTCGCTAACCTTCTGGATCCAAGGTTCAAGCTCGCATTTCAAACCACAACAAATGCGGATGGTGAATTCGCCATCGGTAACCTGGCGGCAGGCGCTTATGATCTGTCCATTGAATCGCCCGGCTTCGCGCCGCGACTGATCCCGACCGTTGAGATCATCGACACCGCCACGGGCGAGCTGGATCTCGGCATCTTCGTATTGGAACCCGGCGCTACCCTGGAGGGCCGGGTTCTCGATTCCGACGGCAGGCCCATCCCGGGCGCGGAAATCGGCATCCTACCTGACGATCCGCTCCTGAAAAGTTTACCATCCCGTCCTCCTGAGCCCGATGCGATCACCGACCCGGAGGGGCACTTTCGGTTACCCGGTCTTGCCCCTGGCAGCAGGATCGACCTTGTGGTTCAGGCTCAGGGGTTTCTACGCGTCGACCGGGCCGGCCTCACGATTCCGCCGCAGGAAGAACTGGTGATCCGGATGGCGCCCGCGCTGACGTTGACGGGATCCGTGCTCGATACGGGAGGGAATCCTCTCCATGACGCATTCGTGGAGCTCGACATACCCTTTACGGACCCCAGCGGTTCCACCTTTCGGGGCTACGATTTAAGACGTCAGGTTGTCGATGACGACGGACAGTTCGAATTTGTCGACCTCGAATCAGGCCTTATCCACGTCTCGGCGGACGCACCGGGGCATCAGCGCGTCCACAAGAGCCTGAGACTCGACAAGAACGGAATCCAACCAATCCAGCTGATTCTACCGCAGGGAGCGATCCTCCAGGGTTCCGTGACTACGCCGGACGGCCAACCTGTTCTCGGAGCGAAGATCCACGTTGTAGCTGGATCCTCCGGAAATGCAGGCTCACATCTGCCCGAAATCACCGAAACCGATGGTGAGGGCCAATACCGACTGAGCGGACTTCCCGTCGGCGGGGCTACGGTCCTCGTTTCGCACGACGGCTACGGTCAGGCCAACAAAGCGATCTCCCTCGGCGCGGGTCTGAACAACCTGGATTTCGAATTGGGTGACGGCGGCCGCAACGTCTCGGGCTGGGTCGTGACTGAAGGTGAACTGCTGGTTGCCGGGGCGCGTGTCTCGATGAGTCCTCTCGACCAAGTCTTGCCATGGCGCGATGTCATCACCGACGCCAGCGGCCGATTCGAATTCTCGGGCGTCCTTCGAGGGCGATACCGGCTCCGAGCAGAGAAAGAGGACGCGGGCCGAACCGACCAGCCGGTCCTGGTGACGGTTGGCGACGCGCAACTCACCGATCTGAGGCTGGTACTACAGACGCCGCGGACTATTCGCGGCCGCTTGGTCGGCCTCGAGGCCGACGCTCTCAGCAAGGTGCGGTTTTTCCTTGATGGAAGCATGGCATTCGGCGATGTTGGCCGCGACGGATCCTACCGAATTGAAGGCGTAGCACTCGGCGAACATGTTGTGAGCGCGTACGTCGCGAATCGTAACCAGCGTGCAGAGAGTCCAGTTACGATTTCACCGCATGATTCGGAAGTGTACGTGGATCTTTTTTTTGAGAGGGGATTCACCTTGGTAGGTCACGTGATCTGGAACGGACGACCGCTCGCTTCTTCAACCGTCATGCTTCGGGGCATCGACGCCCCGATTCAGACCGCTCAAACAGACCACCAAGGGACGTTTCGGTTCGAAGCGCTTCCGTCGGGAACGTACAGCATCGAAGTGATGCATCAACCGACGGGCCTGCAGGGTGGTAAGACCGTGGTCGTCGACAGGGACCGAGAGGTGGAGGTTCGCCTGGAAACGGGCACCGTTCGCGGCGGGATTCGCGACGCTTCTCAAGGGCTCCCGATCAGCGGTGCTTTTCTTTCCCTTACCAAAGCGGGTGCAGACGACCCCGACCGTGCACGCATTCCTGGATATAGCTCTGCCGCCGGCAAGGACGGTGAGTTTGCATTCGAGCACGTTCCGATCGGGGCTTGGCACCTGACCGTGAGCAAAGAGGGCTACGTGCCGCTTGAGCGAACCATTCTGGTGAGCCGCGGCGAGAGCCCTCCGATGGAGGTGGTGCTCGTGCCGCGCGAGTAGGCAGGGCCGCGTCCCGAAGGCCTCGGACCGCTCCCCGCGCCGCGTCGCCCGGGGGTGAGCGGGGCGGCCGGCGCGTCCGGCCGCCCCGGCGGCCGCGACGCCGGCGGCTCGCCCTGCTCCGGCCGGAAGCGGCGGCGACGGATTCGGTTTACCCGCCGGCAACGGCGGCGATACCATAGCCCCAGGCCGGCGAGCGTCCGCCGGCCGCCCGGCGATCGATCCCATGCTGCGCTCCCCCTCATCCCGCACCCGCGCCGGCTTCGCCCTGATGGCGCTGCTCCTCGGCGCCTGCGGCGCCCCCCCCTCGACGCAGCCGCCACCGGCGGCCAGCGACGCGGCGGCGGCCGGCGACAAGGTGCTCGACCTCGCCACCTACCTGCGGGTGGCGGAACGGCGGCGCGAGGTGGAACGGATCGCTTTCGGCACCGCTGCCGCCCGCCCCCACCTGATCCGCGGCTGGGGGCGCGACGAGAGCGACGGCCGCCAGACCTTTGTCTGGGCCCTGGGGGAGGCGTCGGAAATCGACGTCTTCGTCAGCCGGCCGCGCGACGTCACCCTGGTGCTCGAGGTCGAGCCCCTGGTCTATGCCGGCGCGCCGCGCCAGGCGGTGGCGATCACCGCCGGCGACGCCGCGGTGGGCGAAATCGAGCTCGAGCCGCGCCGCCGCCGCTACCGCCTGACGCTGCCGGCCGGCGTCCTGCACACCGGACGAAACCGCCTGCGCTTCGCCTACCGCCACCACCGAGCCCCCGCCGAGGTCCTGCCGGGGAGCGCCGATCGCCGGCCCCTGGCGGTGCGCTGGTACGCC
>RFGL01000384.1 GCA_003697015.1 Acidobacteriota bacterium
GCGCCCTCCGCCGGCCGCCGCGCCGGCCGCGTCCCAGGGCCCGGCGATCACCACCGCCGACGGCGGCAGGCGGGCCCACAGCCGCGGGTCGTACATCGCCTCGGCCGACGCCGCCGGGATGGTGAAGCGGCCGGCGGTGACCGCCCGCACGGCGTAGACCACCTTGACCGTACGGCCGGGGGGAAGGGGGCCGAAGACCTCCAGCCGATCGTCGCGCAGGTCCATGTGGTCGGCCTGCCAGATCTCCCCCCGATCGATCCAGCCGGCGCTGCCGTCGCGGCCCAGGCGCGGGTTCTCGATCTCCCAGCCCGCCGGCAGGCGGTCGACCAGCGCGACGTTGCGGACGGTCTGCGGGGTGGTATTCTCCAGGCTCAGCTCGACGTAGACCAGGTCCCCCAGGCGGTGGCCGCCGGCGGCGAGGTCGATCTCCCGGCCGCTGCCGTCGAGGTAGCGCCGCGCCAGCCGCAGGCCCTCGCCGCCGGTGCGCCAGTCGGGCGCCTGCCGCACCCCTTCGCTGGCGAGGACGAGATAGACCCCGCCTTCCCCCCGGCGCGGCAGCTCGAGGCTCAGCCGCGGGTACTCGCTGGCGCGCGCCAGGCTCCAGTGGCGGTCGCTGGCGCCCGCCGCCGGCGGCTGCGGCGGCACCACCCGATCGCCGGCGCGGAGGATCGGCGGATCGAAGTCCCCGCTGCCGGGCTCGACGTACTTGCCCAGGCCGGTGACCCCCCAGGCCAGCTCCTGGGTGGTGAAGCTGGCGCTGGCGTCGGCGAGGGTCCCCGCCACCACGTCGGCCAGCGGCGCGAACGCCTTATCGCGGCCGAAGAGATCGGTGAGGATGGCCAGCATCAGACCGCGGCGGCGGCGGTCGGAATAAAACGACCAGCCGTCGACCCGCTGATCGCTCACCGGCCTCAGGTCCGGCCGTCGCAAGCGATCTTCGTAGCGCCGGTCCCCCGCCAGATAGAGGGCGGCCTGGAGCAGGAAGCGGTGCTCGAGGGCCTCCCCCGCCGGCGCCGCCGGCAGGCCGGCGAGGAGGTTCTCGATCCGCTGCTTGTGGGCCCGGCCGGCCCGCGCCAGGACGTAGTGCATGTAGGGCTCGGCGGCGGCGGCGTAGGTCTCCCGCAGACCGTCCTGGGAGCGGCCGGCGACGGTCCGCTCCATCCAGCCCAGCACCTCGTCCAGGCGCCCTTCCGGCACCCGGTAGCCGAGCTCGCGGGCGTCGAGCAGCAGGTGGGCGGCGTGGGCGGTGGCCCAGTGGGTCGGCTCGATGCCCCCCGGCCAGTAGGCGAAACCGCCGCCCGGGGTCTGCATGCTCAGCAGCCGGTCGAGGCCGTGGCGTACCCGCTCCTCGATGCTGCCCTCGGCGAGGAGCTGGGGATCGATCTCCCCCAGCAGCTCGCCGACGTAGAGCAGCGGGCGGGTGGCGGAGATGGTCTGCTCGAGGCAGCCGTAGGGATAGCGCACCAGGTAGGCCAGGTGGCCGAAGACGTCGCCGTAGGGATGGCGGGTGACCCACAGGGTGGTGCGCTCGGTGAGCGGCACCCAGCCCTCGAGGTGCGCCGCCAGCTCGGTGGTGCCCTCGGCCAGCGCCAGGCGCTTGACGATGCGGCTCGGCGGGCCCTCGGGCAGGATCGGCACCTCGGCCTCCTGGCGCGACGTCAGCTCGCCGGCCCGCGCCACCACCCGCAGGCGGACGCCGCCGCCGGGCCACGCGGTGCGGGCGCCGAAGACCACCGTGTCGCTGGCCCCGTCCGCCAGCTCGAGCCGCCGCTCGCCGTCGCCGGCGACCACCACCGGCGGCCCCGCCTCGCCGGCCAGGCTTTCGGCCTCGAGGCGGACGCTCACCCGCCGCCGCTCCCCCGACAGGTTGGTCACCATCACCGGCACCCGCAGCTCGTCGCCGCGCACCAGGAAGCGCGGCAGGGTGGGCTGGACCACCAGCGGGTCGCGCACCACCACCCGCGCCTCGGCGTGGCCCAGGCGCTTGCGGCCGGCGGTCACCGCCATCACCCGCACCGCGCCGCGGTAGGCGGGCAGGTCGAAGCGCAGGCTCAGCTCGCCGCTCGCCGGCACCTCCACCAGCCCCGACCACAAGGCCAGGGGCTTGACCGTCTCCAACCGGCCGAGGAGGGCGGCGACGTCGCCGCCGGCGGCGTCGGACGGCGTCGCCGGCGGCACCAGGAGGGTCCAGCCGACGGTCTCGAAGGTCTCCACCCCGAGGGCGCGGCGGGCGAAGACGGCGGCGGCAGGATCCGGGCTGGCGAAGCGGGTGAGGGAGAGGAGGCCCTCGTCGACCACCGCCACCGTGGCGTAGGTCGGCCCCTCGCGATCGCGCGCCGGCCCGAGGTCGAGGCCGACGACGAGCGGCGTCTGCGACCGCACCTCCGCCGGTACCTCGAGCACCGGCCGGTGGACGAAGTCGCTGGGTTCGACCCGCAGGGAACGGACGCCGAAGGCGCGGTCGGGCAGGAAGGCGCGGCGGCCGTCGGAGCGGGGATCCTTGACCAGGAAGGCGGTGAGGTAGACGTTGGGCGCGAAGTCGTCGAGCCGCAGGAAGGTGACCACCTCCCCCGGCTTGACCTCCAGCCAGCGGCTCGACAGCAGGCGGTCGGTCTCGGCGGTGACCAGCAAGCGGCCGGCGAAGGGGACGGTGAGCTGGAGCGGGAACCGCTCCCCCACCCGCACCTGCTGCGGGGCGTCGAGCGCCAGCCAGGTCGGCCGGCCGGGGCGCGGCGTGTTCTCGGCGGCGCTCTCCTGCGGCCGCCAGTAGTACCAGCCGCCGCGTCCGGCGAGCTCGAGCTCGCTGCGCGCGCCGCCGGCGCTGGCCCGTACGAGAAAGGCCTCGCCGTCGGCGCCGGACCGGAGACGGGCGCGGAAACGGCCGCCGGCCGGCCGCGTCTCGAGGCGCATCTCGACCACCGGCCGGCGATAGCGGCGCCAGCTGTCGCGGCCCAGGCGGGGGTCGAAGTACCAGCCCCACTCGGTGTCCAGGCGCAGCAGCTCGATCTCGACCTCCGGCGCCTCCTCCACCAGCCGGCCCCGCCAGTCCACCACCACCCCCTCGACCACCACCTCGCCGCCTGCGGTCACCGCGGTGGCGCCGCTCTTCAGGCCGAGGTAGAAGCGCTCCGGGTGCACCGGCACCTCCATCCGGCCGGTGGTCGAGCGCCCGCTGCCGGCCTCGAAGACCGCGGCGCGGGCGATCAGCCGCGCCGGGCCGGGGAAGCCCGCTCCGCGGCCGGCGGCGGGGCAGGCGAAGGTGCCGCCGCCGTCGCCGTCGAGCTCGCCGGTCAGCCGGCCGAGCTCGACCCCCGGCGGCGGCTCGTCCTCGTCGCGCCACACGCCGTAGTGATAGTCGGCGTTCTGCGGCGGATCGAAGCTCCCCGGCCGCAGCTCGCAGGCGAGCTCCAGGCGGTGGTGCGCCGGCACGCCGCCGAAGAGGTAGCGCGCCGTCACCGCGACCTCCATCGCCTCCCCCAGCAGGTACTCGGCGGCGCCGCTTGCGACCTCCACCGCCAGCCGCTCCGGCACCATCTCCTCGACCTGGAAAGGCAACGCGCCGATCGCGCGCTCGGCCACCTCGAGCCGCGCTCGGTAGCGACCGGTGCGGGCGAAGGGCGGCAGGTCGACGTCGCTGGCGACGAAGCCGGCGGCGTTGGTCTGCAGCTGGAGGGAGCGGATGGTCTGGCCCTGGGGATCGACGACCTCGAGGGCGACGGGCATGCCCGCGGGCGGCGCCAGGTTGGCCTCGTCGCGCACGATCGCCGCCAGGTGGGCGGTCTCCCCCGGCCGGTAGACCCCGCGATCGCCGTAGAGGGCGGCGCGGTAGGGCTGCTCGTCGCGGTAGGGGTCGCCGGCGATGCGTTCCTCCTGCACCTCGGTCTTGAGCTCGGCGAATTCGAGGTAGGTGAGGTCGTGGCCGTGGCGGGCGACGATGGCGATCGGCGGGCTGGGGTCGACGTCGCCGGCGGCGGGCTGGAGGGTGCAGCCGCCGTCCTTGCGCGTGGCGCAGCGCGCCAGCACCTTGCCGCTGGCGCGCACCAGCTCGACCGTCACCCCGCGGCGCGGCGCGATGGTCGCCATGTCGAGCGCCCAGACGTGGACCGCGCCGAAGCCCGGCGGCGCTCCCGGCGGCGGGGCGGCGCGTTTGGCGATCAGGTGGAGGTCGGTGAGCAGCAGGCGGGCGGCGGCGCTCGCCCGGCCGTCGGCGCCGACCAGCCGCAGCTCGATCAGGCCGCGGGTGGTAGCCGGCAGCAGGGAGGCGACGTCGAGCCGGGTGGTGGTCTCGACGTCGGGCTCGCCGCCGAGGGGGATGGTGCGTTCGGCGATCAGATCGCTGGTGCGCTCGTCGGCGGCCTCCTGCGCCTTGCCGATCCAGTACACCAGGTTCGCCGGCGGCACGTGGCGCACCTGGAGGACGGCCCGGTCGAGATTCAGATAGCGTACCGGCAGGGAGCTCCAGGAGCGGCGCGGCAGGTAGCGCCCGCGGGCGGCGAAGTGGATCTGCGGGCTGCGCGCCGGTACGGTGAAATCGGCGTCGAAGGCCCGCTGGATGAGACCGCCGTCGACGGTCTTGAGGCCGGCGTCGATGCGCAGCCGATAGCTGCCGCGGGCGAAGTCGCCGAAGAGACGGAAGCCGCCGGCGGCGGGAGCGACCGACAGGTCCACCGGCGGCTCGAGCCGGATGCCGGCCCGCACCTGCTCGTCGTCGATCAGGCAGCGGCGGGAGACCTCGAAGCCGGTGCGGAGAGCGCGGTCCCAGTGGTATCGCCGCCCCGTCACCGCCCCGTCGTCGCAGATCACCTGGAGGTAGAAACCGTTCGCGCCCTCGGCCGGATGCGCCGCCAGGATGCGGGCGCTGGGCCCTTGGCCGAGGTTCAAGCCGCCATGGATCCGGCGGCGGGTGGCGACCGGCGCGACGGCGCTCGGCACGCCGCGCTCAAGCCGCAGCTCGAGGCGCGTTCCCGGCCGCAGCTCGCGGCTCTCGATCCGCGCCTCGACGACGTTCGCCTCCGGCCCCGGCGCGATGCGTACGGTGGCCGGGATCGAGCGCCCGTCGTGCGCCACCAGCTCCAGGTGCGCCCGGCGCTCGACCTCGGCGGCAGCGACCGCGGCCGAAAACGCCAGCTGCGCGGTCATCGTTCCGCGGCCGTAGTCGACCTCCCCCAGCGCCAGGCGCAGGAAGTCGAAGGGAGGCGTCTCGAAGACGTGCCGCCAGCGGCCGGGCTGCGGCGCTTCGAGCAGGCCGCCGGCGGCGGCGAGGGCGACGAGCTCCACCTCGTAGCGCGCGGCGGGAGCGAAGCCCGTCCGCGGCACAAAGGCCAGGGTGCTCGTCCCGGCGAAGCGCCAGTCGCCCGCCACCGGCGGATCGATGCGCACCACCGTGCCCGCGGCCGGCGCCTGCCCCACCCCCGCCTCGTCCACCACCGGCCGGGCGAATTCGATCACGATCCGGCTCGGCGCCGCCCCGGCGGAGCCGCTGGCGCGGATCACCGGCCGCAGGTCCTCCGCCGCCAGCCGCTGCGGCGGCGCCACCGCCGCCGCCGGCTCCTCCTGCGGTACGGCCGCCCCCGTCTCCTCCTCCCCCGCCGGCCGCCCGCAGGCCGAAGCCTGAAGCAGCAGCAGAGGGATCAACAGCATTCCCGACCACCCCCCCGTCGCCTGCCACCAGCCAGAACGTGCCGCCATCGCCGACCTCCTTGTCAACTCGCCGTGATCGTCGCCCCCGCCGCCGCACCGGCACGACGCCGGGGATCCGCACCCCTCAGCCGACCACCCCACCCCGCCAAGCCCACGACCCCATCGCGGCAAAGCTCAGGCGCAATGTGGAAAACCTCGGGCGGCGCTGCCGTCGCGAGGCGCAC
>RFGL01000385.1 GCA_003697015.1 Acidobacteriota bacterium
CTACCCTCGTGCGTCCCTCCGGGACGCGCGGCTTTTCTTCGTCCCGCAGGGACGTACCAAGGTAGCCCGGGATTTTTAATCCCGGGCGGGGTGCGGCGCGGCAAGGGCGTACCCGACCGCGCCCGGGACTGAAGTCCCGGGCTACCCTCGTGCGTCCCTCCGGGACGCGCCGAGTACCGTTCGCCGATTCCGCGCCGGTTCTCCTCGGTCTGAGGCGCAGCCTCGGTAGCGCTAACCCTCCGCATCCGGGGCGGAATCGGCGGCGGCCGCGGCAGCGCGGCGGGCCGCCCGCTCGCGGCCGAGGTAGATCACCGTGGCGGTGATCACGCCGATGCCGAGGACGTTCGCCAACCAGGGATTCAGCCCGTGGCCGGCGGGGACGATGCCGACGGCGATGGCGAGCAGGCCCATGGTCAGGGCGTAGGGCAGCTGGGTGCGGACGTGGGCGATGTGATCGCAGCCCGAGGCCATGCTCGACAGGATGGTGGTGTCGGAGATCGGCGAGCAGTGATCCCCCCACACCGCCCCGGCCAGCACCGAGGCGATGGTGCCGGCCATCAGCACGGAGTAGTAGGGGTCGCCGACCGCATGGCCGGCATTGAGCGCCAGGTTGTGGCAGATGGGGATGACCAGCAGCTCGAGGATCGCCATCGTGCCCCAGGCGGTGCCGGTGGCGAAGCTGATCGCCGCCGCCAGCACGAAGGTGAGAACCGGAAGCCAGGCCGGCGCCACCACGTCCCGCGCCAGGCCGACCAGATAGCTGGCGGTCCCCAGCTCGCCGCACACCGCCCCCAGCGACCAGGCGAAGATCAGCACCAGAAAAGCCATCAGCATCGCCTTCACCCCTTCGACCAGAGCCGACATCGCCTGGCGCAGGGTGAGGAGCCGCTGCACCAGGGGCAGGAGGAGGGCGATCAGGGTGCCGCCGAGGCTGGCCCACAGCAGCGCCTTGTAGCTGTCGGCCCCGGTCAGCACCAGGCGCAGCCAGTCGAGGGTGCCGGTGCCGGGCTGGCGCTCGACGCCGGCGGCGCCGCTCAGGTAGAGGCCGAGGACGGTCAGCGAGATCACCGTCAGGATCGGGATGACGGCGTTTCGCGCCCGCTTGGGGATGCCCGCCGGCGGCTCGAGGGCATCGGCGGCGTAGTCGGCGATCGGCACCGCTCCCGGCTCGAGCAGCTCGCCGCGCTGGCGCGCCCGCCGCTCGGCCCGGCGCATGGGGCCGAAGTCGAGGCCGGTGACCGCCACCACCCCCACCAGGACGATGGCGAAGATGGGGTAGAAGCGGTAGGGGATCGAGCTCAGGAAGACGGCATAACCGTTCTGATCCGTGCCCAGGGAGCGGAAGGCGTCGTTGATCAGGCCGATCTCGAAGCCGACCCAGGTCGAGATCGGGATCAGGGAAACCACCGGCGCGGCGGTCGAATCGACGATGTAGGCCAGCTTCTCGCGGCTGATGCGCAGCTTGTCGGTGATCGGCCGCATGGTCGGGCCGACGATCAGGGTATTGGCGTAGTCGTCGAAGAAGATCGCCAGTCCCATCGCCCAGGTCGCCAGCTGGCCGCGGCGGACGCTGGTGGCGAAGCGTGCCAGGCGTTCGACGATGCCGTGGGTGCCGCCGCTTTTCGAGATCAGACCGACCATGGCGCCGAGCAGGGAGGTGAAGATCAGGATGGCGGCGTGGTCGGGGTCGGCCAGGGCATCGAGGACGAAGTGATCGATGGTGCGGCCGAGAGCCGCGGTCAACTGGCCGTGGAGGATCAGGGCGCCGCCGAAGACGCCGAGGAAAAGCGAGATCAGGACGTCGCGGGTGATCAGGGCGAGCCCGATGGCGAGGAGCGGCGGCAGCACCGACAACCAGCCCGGCCAGGAGGTCTGGAAACGGACCTCGGCCGTGAGCTCGCCGCTCCTCGCCTGCAGGCGGTGGGAGCCGGCAGCGAGGATGGCGTGGGAGAAGGTCACCTCCGCCGGGCTGCCGGCCGGCGCCTCGTCGGCGGCGATGGCCTCGCCGTCGAGGAAGAACTCCAGCTCGAGACGGCGGCGCGGATCGTCGAGGGCGACGGTGGCGCGCAGGGGCGTGCCGACCAGGGTGCGGCCGACCTCGAGGGAAAGGGCCGGCGCTTCGTCGGCGCCGGCCGCCGGCGCCAGGTACAGGACGGCGAGCAGCGGCAACAGCTTGCGCATCGATCCTCCCGGTGGTCGGTCGGGTTCAGGAGGCCGGGGCCGCGGCCGGCGCGGCGACGGTCGGCTTGAGCCCCATGGCGTCGCGAAGCTTGGCCTCCAGCTCGTCCGCCAGCTCCGGATTCTCGCGCAGGAAACGCTTGGCGTTCTCCCGCCCTTGGCCCAGGCGGACGTCGCCGTAGTTGTACCAGGCGCCGCTCTTCGCCACCAGCTTGTGCTCGACCCCGAGGTCGATCAGCTCGCCGCTGCGCGAGATGCCCTCGTTGTAGTCGATGTCGAACTCGGCCTGGCGGAAGGGCGCCGCCAGCTTGTTCTTCACCACCTTGATCTTGACCCGATTGCCGACCACCCGGTCGCCGTCCTTGAGCGACGCGATGCGCCGGATGTCGATGCGGATCGAGGAGTAGAACTTGAGCGCCCGGCCGCCGGTGGTGGTTTCCGGATTGCCGAACATGATGCCGATCTTCTCGCGGATCTGGTTGATGAAGATCAGGCAGGCCTGGCTCTTGGCGACGATGGCGGTCAGCTTGCGCAGGGCCTGGGACATCAGGCGCGCCTGCAGGCCGACGTGGGAGTCCCCCATCTCGCCCTCGAGCTCGGCCCGCGGCACCAGCGCCGCCACCGAGTCGATGACGATGACGTCCATGGCGTTCGAGCGCACCAGCATCTCGGCGATCTCCAGCGCCTGCTCGCCGCTGTCGGGCTGCGACACGAGCAGGTTGTCGATGTCCACCCCCAGGCGCTGGGAGTACTCGGCGTCGAGGGCGTGCTCGGCGTCGATGAAGGCCGCCATGCCGCCCTTCTTCTGCGCCTGCGCCACCACCGACAGGGCGAGGGTGGTCTTGCCCGACGACTCGGGGCCGTAGACCTCGACCACCCGGCCGTGGGGGAAGCCGCCGATGCCGAGGGCGGCGTCGATGGCCAGGGAGCCGGTGGGGATGGCGGGTACCGCCAGGATCTCGCGCTGGCCGAGGCGCATGATCGCGCCCTTGCCGAACTGGCGCTCGATCTGGCTGACGGCGCCCTCCAGCGCCTTGCCCTTGTCCGCTGGGGGTTCGCTTCGCGTGCTTCTCGCCATGGGATGCTGCTCCTTTTTCGCCCCGGCCGCCGCCGGCGCGCGACCAACGATATCGAGACAGGACGGCTCCGCGGCCGCCCGCGATCCTACGCGCCGCGGCGAGCGAGGTCGAGAAGATCTTCGCGACTGCGCGGACGTGCCGTAAACAAGGCGTAAGCCTACGCCACCGAAAGCGGCGAGTCAAGGGCTCCGCCGCCGCTGCCGGCGGCTCGCTTCCCCGCCGGCGTCCTTCGGTATAATCACCCCTCTCGATCCGCGGCCGTACCCGCCATCGACCCTCGAAGGAGGAAGAACGTGTCCCGAAGCATCAGCTCGCTCCTCGTCGCGTCGCTCGCCGTCGCCGCCGCCCTGGTCGCCGCCTGCACGCCGGCGGATCCGGCGGCACGCATCGCCAAGATCCGCAGTCAGTACACGGTCGAACTCAACAGCTGGCTGCCCCGGCCGGAAGAGGCCGCCCCGGCAGCCGGCGAGGCGCCCGAAGCCGCGGCCGGCGAAGCGGCCGTCGCCGAAGAGGGGGACGCCGAGGAAGGAACCGGCGACGAGACCACGGCCGGCGAGGAGGATGGAGGCCCCTCGCCGACGAGGATCTTCTTCGACCTGGTGGTGGGCTTCGAAGGTCGCGAGCCCCTGCCCGGCATCACCGTCGACATCACCCACGCGAGCGCCGACGAGCAGGTCAAGGAGGTGCGCCGCCACTTCATCGAGACCCCGAACCTGCACCGCGGCGGCAGCCAGCAGATCGGCTTCGAGCTCGACTTCCCCGACTTCGAGGAGGGGGACGTCTTCGCCGTCGACGTTCGGCAGGTGGTACCGCCGGAGGAGCGGCATCTCTACCCCGAGTTCGCCGAGGCGAGCGGCTCCTGAGGGGCGCAAACCCGATCATCGCACGCCCCGTAGACCAGGACGTGAGCAGAATGGCTATCGCAACCCCGACGCCGGCCGGCGCCGCCGCCGCGGCGACCCCGGAGCACGTCGCGCGGCTGGAGCGCACCATCGCCCGGGTGGTGCGCGGCAAGCCGGAGGTCATCCGCCTGGCGGTGGTGGCGATGCTGGCGGAAGGCCACGTATTGATCGAAGACGTCCCCGGGGTGGGCAAGACCACCCTCGCCCAGGCGGTGGCCAAGGCCGTCGGCCTGTCGTTCCAGCGCATCCAGTTCACCAGCGACCTGCTGCCGTCCGACATCATCGGCATCTCGGTCTATGACCAGGAAGGCCACGACTTTCGCTTCGTCCCCGGGCCGCTCTTCGCCAACGTGGTGCTGGCGGACGAGATCAACCGCGCCACCCCCAAGACCCAATCGGCGCTGCTCGAGGCGATGAGCGAACGCAAGGTGTCGGTGGAACGCCAGCGCTATGCCCTGCCGCAACCCTTCCTGGTGCTGGCGACCCAGAATCCCCTCGAGTACCTCGGCACCTTCCCGCTGCCCGAATCGCAGCTCGACCGCTTCCTGATGGCTCTGGAGATGGGCTATCCGCCGCACGAGGAGGAGAAGCAGCTGCTGATCTCCGGCGGCGTCGAGCAGCTGCTGGAGACCATCGAGCCGGCGCTCTCCGCCGCCGAGCTGATCGCTCTCCAGCAACAGGTGCGGCGGGTGACGGTGACCGAGAAACTGGTCGAGTACATCCTCGCCCTGGCCCAGGCCACCCGCAACGCCGGCCACTTCGCGCTGCCGGTTTCGACCCGCGGGGTGCAGAATCTCTACCGCGCCACCCAGGCCCTGGCCCTGTGCGAAGGCCGCAGCTACGCCATCCCCGACGACGTCCAGCGCCTGGCGGTGCCGGTCTTCGGCCACCGGGTGGTCTTGCAGCAAGGGGCCGGCGACCTGGAGGAAGCCCGCGCCGCCATCCAGCGGGTGCTGGCGGCGACCCCCGTGCCCCTCTAGGGCGCCGGAGGCCCGCCGGAGCTCGCTCATGGCCTCGTTCGCCGCAGCTGGCCGCACCCGCGCCCGCGCCGGCGCCGCCGGCGGCGCTGCTCCCGGGGCCGGCCTGGTGC
>RFGL01000386.1 GCA_003697015.1 Acidobacteriota bacterium
CCGGCGCCGGCGACGACGGGTCCTGCAGCGGCCTGCTCGGGGCGGACCAGCTGGAGTTCCGCGGTCGCCAGGTCAGCTGGCAGATCGAGAACGCCGGCAGCGCCCCAGCGACGATCGACAGCATCTCGATCAGCTGGTCGCAGGCCAACCGCCAGCTGAAGCGGATCGATCTCGACCGCCAGGTCATCTTCCGCGGCTCCCGGCACGCCCCCTCCACCACCGTCGACGACGAGTGGAAGAAGCCGGCCCGGCACCGCCGGCTCGGGCCCGGCGAGCGCAAGACCCTGCGCTTCACCTTCGGCGACGTCGCCGGGCGCAACCTCATCGCCTACGCCATCCGCGTCGAGACCGATCGCGGCACCTGCGCCCTCTTCGATCCCTCCGGCCTCGGCGGCAGCAACAACGGCCCCGAGCGGGATACCTTCTTCCCCCACCAGGTCGGCGCCGATCTTCTGCACCAGCAGGGCATCGACGGCAGCGGCGTGACCATCGCCCTGATCGACACCGGCCTGTGGAAGGGCGCCGCGGGCCTGGCCGCCAACGCCACCGGCGACGAGCGCATTCTGGTGCACTACGACGCCATCGAGGACCGGGTCGAGGGCACCAACGCCAAGGACAGGAACGGCCACGGCACCCACGTCTGGAGCATCGCCCTCTCCAGCCTCCGCAGCCCCGAGGGCAACTTCAACGGCATCGCGCCGATGGCCGACATCGTGTCGGTCAAGGCCTTCGACGAATTCGGCCAGGGCACCTACCTGAGCGTGCTGCGCGGCCTGCAATTCGTCGTCGATCACATGGCGGCCTACGGCATCCGGGTGCTGAACCTCTCCTTCAGCGCACCGCCCCAATCCTTCTACTGGGACGATCCGATCAACCAGGCGGTGATGGCCGCCTGGCACGCCGGGCTGGTGGTGGTCACCTCGGCCGGCAATACCGGCCCCCAGCCGATGTCGATCGGGGTGCCGGGGAACGTCCCCTACGTCATCACCGTCGGCGCGGTCACCGACCGCTTCACCCCCCTGGACGCGGCCGACGACGTGCTGTCGATCTACTCCGCCGCCGGACCGACGGCGGAGGCCTTCGTCAAGCCCGATCTGCTGGCCTACGGCGGCCACATGCTGGGCATCGTGGCGCGCAACGACCACCTGGCGCGGGAGCATCCCGAGTACCACGACGGCTTCACCTTCTTCGTCATGTCGGGCACCTCGCAGGCGGCCGGGCTGGTCAGCGGGGTGGCGGCCCTGCTCCTCCAGCAGGAGCCCTGGCTGACCCCGGACGAGGTCAAGTGCCGCCTCACCGCCAGCGCCGACCCGGCGGTCGACGGCGACGGCAACCTGGCCTACACCCCCTACCAGCAGGGCAACGGCCTGATCGACGCCGCCGGCGCCCTCGCCAGCACCGCCAGCGGCTGCGCCAACCTCGGCCTCGACCTGGCGCAGGAGCTCGCCGGCACGGCGCATTTCGTCGGCCCGGTGCGCTATGATGACGCGGTCGGCGAATTCTTCCTCGAGGGGGGCGACTATCCGTGGGACGGCACCCTGGTGCAGGAGTTCAATCCGGACCCGGATCGCAACCCGTGGCTCGACCGCAACCCGTGGCTCGATCGCAATCCGTGGCTCGACCGCAACCCCTGGCTCGACAGCGAGCCCTTCGCCGCCGACCGCAACCCCTGGCTCGACCGCAACCCCTGGCTCGACCGCAACCCCTGGCTCGACCGCGATCCCGGCCTCGACGCCGCGGCGATCAACCTCTGGGTCGAGGAGGATTGAGGAGCGGCGGTGCGGCGGCGAACGCCGGAGCGACGCGTGACGCCACCCCGCCGGCGATCGTGACCATCCCCCGCCAGCCGCCGTTGCCAGCCGGCCGCCGGGCCGCGTGCCGCCGGCGGCCGGCGGCAAGGGGGGTCTTGCGTGCCCGGTCGAAGCGCGAAGCCGCCGGCGGGCGGGCCGGAGACGGCGCGCCGCCATCCGGCGACCGCGCTCCGGCCCCGGCGCGGTACGTGCGCGGCCTCGCTCTGCTGGCCGCGCTCGTCCTGCTGCCGGCGGCGCTCGAGGCCCAGAGCCGCACCATCCGCTTCGATCGCGTCGGCTCGGAGAAGGGGCTGTCCCAGGCCACCGTCACCTCGATCATCCAAGACGCCGACGGCTTCATCTGGCTCGGCACCCAGGACGGGCTCAACCGCTACGACGGCTATGAGATGCGGGTCTACAAGCACGACCCGGACCGGCCGTCGAGCCTGGCCCACGACTGGATCATGGCCCTGGCCCGGGATCCGTCGGGCGACCTGTGGATCGCCACCGAAGGCGGCGGCCTCGACCGCTGGGTGCGGCAGGACGACGTCTTCCGTCACTACCGGGCGGATCCGGACGATCCGCACAGTCTGCCGAGCAACCGCCTGCGCACCGTCATCCGCGACCGCTCCGGCGCCATCTGGGCCGGCACCTCCGAGTCGGGCCTGGCGCGCCTCGATCCCCTCACCGGCCACGTCACCCGCTTCCGGCACGACCCGGCGGACGACGCCTCCCTCTCCGACGATCGAATCCGCGCGGTCTACGAGGATCGGGTGGGCAATCTCTGGGTCGGCACCCTCGGCGGGCTCAATCTCTTCGTCCCGGCGAGCGGCACCTTCGTCCGCTACCTCCACCAGCCGGGCAACCCCAACAGCCTGGGGGACGACCGCGTCCGGACGCTGACCGAGGACCATACCGGCCGGCTGTGGATCGGCACCTTGCGCGGTCTGAGCCGCTTCGACCGCAGCCGGGGGGAATTCAAGCACTTCCTCAACCGGCCCGGCGATCCGACCAGCCTGAGCGAGAACCGGGTGCGCTCGCTGCTCGAGGATCACGAGCAGCGCCTGTGGGTGGGGACCGACAGCGGGCTCAATCTCTTCCATCCGGAGAGCGACGCCTTCAGCCGCTACCTCCACGTCGCCGGCGACGCCAACAGCCTCGCCTCCGACAGCGTGGTGTCGCTGTACGAGGATCGGGGCGGCGTGCTGTGGGTCGGCACGGTCGACGGGGCGCACAAGTGGAGCTCGGCCAGCTGGAGATTCGCCCACCTCGCCGCCAACCCGGCCGATCCCGGCGCCCTCAACAGCAACGACGTCTCCGCCTTCGCCGAGGACGGCGACGGCCGCCTGTGGGTCGGCACCTACGATGCCGGGATCAACGTCCTCGATCCGAGCAGCGGCCGCTTCGTCCACCACCGCCACGACCCCCGCGATCCGACCAGCCTGTCCGACGACCGGGTGACGGCGATCCTGCGCGGTGCCGGCGGCGAGATGTGGATCGGTACCATCCAGGGCGGCCTCAACCGCTACGAGGCGCGCCGCGGCACCTTCCAGCGCTTCAAGCACGACCCGGCGCGGCCCGGCAGCCTGAGCCACGACGACGTCGGCTCCCTGGTGCAGGACGCCTCCGGCACCCTCTGGGTCGGCACCTACGGCGGCGGCTTGAACGCCCTCGAACCCGGCGCTTCGTCCTTCGTCGTCTACCGCCACGACGACGCCGATCCGAACAGCCTGAGCAACGATCAGATCACCTCCCTGGCCCTGGCGGAGGAGGTGATCTGGATCGGCACCGCCGGCGGCGGCTTGAACCGCTTCGATCCGCGCAGCGAAGGCTTCGCCCGCTTCCGTCACCGCCCGGCGGTGGCCACCAGCCTGAGCAGCGATGCGGTGATCTCCCTCCATCTCGACCCGCGGGGCTGGCTGTGGATCGGTACCCAGGGCGGCGGTCTCAACCGCCTGCGCCATCCCGGCGCGCGGCCGGAGGAGGCGGTGATGGAGCGCTACGACGAGCGCCACGGCCTGCCCAACGACGTGATCTACGGCATCCTCTCCGACGACCAGGGAATGATCTGGGTGAGCACCAATAAGGGCCTGGCACGCTTCGATCCGCAGACCGAGACCGCCCGCAGCTACAACCGCCACGACGGCCTGCAGAGCGACGAATTCAATCTCGGGGCGGCCTACAAGAGCCGCAGCGGCGAGCTCTTCTTCGGCGGCGTCGGCGGCTTCAACCGCTTCGTTCCCCAGCGGATCGACAACGCCCCCAAGATCCCGCCGCCGGTGGTCTTGACCCATTTCTACAAGGCCGGCAAGCGCCTGGAGCTCGATCGCCCCCTGCAACGCCTGTCCGAGATCCGCCTGAGCCACGAGGACTACCTCTTCTCGGTCGAATTCGCCGCGCTCGACTTCGCGGCGCCGGAAGAGAACCGCTACGCCTACAAACTCGAGGGGCTGGACCAGGAGTGGATCGAGCGCGACGCCAGCTTCCGCCGCGCCACCTTCACCAAGTTGCGCCCCGCCACCTACACCCTGCGGGTGCGGGGCTCGAACAGCGACGGGGTGTGGAACGAGGAGGGCGTCTCCCTCACCATCACCATCACCCCGCCCTGGTGGCGCACCGACTGGGCCTACGCGCTCTATGCCGTAAGCGGCGCTGTGGCGCTCCTCGTCACCCTCGGCGCCCAGCGTCGCCGGGTCGAGCGACGCGAGGCCCTGCGCCGCGCCGAGCACGCCGCCGAGGTGGCGCGCCAGGCGCGGGCGGCGGCCGAGGAAGCGAACCTCGCCAAGGGGGAGTTCCTGGCCCACGTCAGCCACGAGATCCGCACCCCCTTGAACGGCGTCATCGGCATGACCAGCCTGCTGCTCGAAACCGAGCTCTCCACCAAGCAGCGCGAGTACCTGGAGACCATCCGGGTGTCGAGCGAGGGCCTGCTCAAGGTGCTCAACGACCTGCTCGACTTCTCCAAGATCGAATCCCGCCGCCTGGACCTCGAGCACGCCCCCTTCGACCTGCGCTCGACCCTCGAGGACGCCCTCGAGCTGCTCGCTCCCAACGCCGCCACCAAGGGGATCGATCTCGGGTACTGGATCGACCAGGGGGCGCCGGAGACGATCCTCGGCGACGGCCAGCGGGTCCGCCAGATCCTGGTCAACCTGCTGGCCAACGGCATCAAGTTCACCCACCTGGGCGGGGTCTTCGTCACCCTCTCCGCCCGCCCTCTCGACGGCTCGCAGGTGGAGATCCACGTCGCCGTCGCGGACAGCGGCATCGGCATTCCGGCGGATCGCCTGGAGCACCTCTTCCAGCCCTTCAGCCAGGCCGACGTCACCACCAGCCGGCGCTTCGGCGGCACCGGCCTGGGACTGGCGATCTGCAAGCATCTGAGCGAGCTGATGGGCGGTCGCATCTGGGTCGAGAGCGAGGAGGGGGAGGGCTCGACCTTCCACGTCACCTTGACCGGCGAACGCGCCCCCGGCCCCGACCGCGGCTACCTCTATCGCCCCGATCCGCGGCTGGCGGGCAAGCGCCTGCTGATCGTCGAGGACGGCGACGGCCTGCGCGCCCTGCTGGCTCGCTACGCCGCCACCTGGGGCATGGCGGTGGAGGTCGCCGCCAGCGACGAGCAGGCCTTCGCCCACCTGCGCGGCGAGCGCCGCTTCGACCTGGCGCTCGTCGACCGCGACGTGGTCGAGCGCAACCCCGCCGCCTGGCGGCGCCAGCTCGCCGACGCGGTGCCGCAGCGGGTGGCGCGCCTCGCCTTGCTGAGCAATCCGGGAGCCGCCGCCGAGCTGTCCGGCGGCTTGCCCCCGGCCGCCGTGCTGCGCAAGCCGCTCAAGCCCGCCCAGCTGTTCGAGATCACGGTCGAGAGCATCGCGCCGGCGGCCGCGGCCGCCCTTGCACCGGGCGGACCGGTCCGCTAGCATCCAGCGGCGACAAAGCCCACCGGCCCGCGACTGCGCAACATCCCCCACCTCGGCGAGACGGTTTCGAACGCGGGCGGGGCGCGGCCGACGAAGGAGCAGACATGAGCGAGCGCTTCTCTCTCGCACGCCACGGCATCGCCGTCGAGCAGGTGGCCCGCAACCTGCCGCCGGCGATCCTCTACGAGGAGGCCCTGCGCCACGAAGGCGGCACGGCGATCGCCTCGAGCGGCGCGCTGATCGCCTACTCCGGCGCCAAGTGCGGCCGCAGCCCCAAGGACAAGCGCATCGTCGACGAGGAGGGCTCGCGCGACGACGTCTGGTGGGGCGACGTCAACGTCGCCCAGCAGCCTGAACGTTTCGCCGCCGATCGCCGGCGGGCGATCGACTTTCTCAACCGCTGCCCGCGGCTCTACTGCGTCGATGCCTTCGCCGGCTGGGACGAAGCCCACCGGCTCAAGGTGCGGGTGATCTGCTCCCGCGCCTACCATGCCCTCTTCATGCACAACATGCTGATCCGGCCGACGGCGGCGGAGCTGGCGAGCTTCGGCGAGCCCGAGCTGGTGATCCTCAACGCCGGCGGCGAGCCGGCCGACCCCGAGCACGGCGGCACCGGGACCACCACCTCGATCGCTCTCTCCTTCGCCCGCGGCGAGATGGTGATCCTCGGCACCGAGTACGCCGGCGAGATGAAGAAGGGCGTCTTCACGGTGATGAATTACCTGATGCCCAAACGCGGCGTCCTGTCCATGCACTGCTCCGCCACCGCCGGCGAGGGCGGCGATACGTCGGTCTTCTTCGGCCTCTCGGGCACCGGCAAGACCACCCTCTCCGCCGACCCCAAGCGGCGGCTGATCGGCGACGACGAGCACTGCTGGACCGATCGCGGCATCTTCAACATCGAGGGCGGCTGCTACGCCAAGGTGATCCGGCTGAGGGAGGAGGCCGAGCCCGACATCTTCCACGCCATCCGCTTCGGCTCGGTGCTGGAGAACGTGGTCTTCGACCCCGCCACCCGGGCGGTCGACTACGACGACGACTCGGTGACCGAGAATACCCGCGGCTCCTACCCCATCGACTTCATCGCCAACGCCCGGATCCCGTGCACCGGCGGCCACCCCAAGCACGTCATCTTCCTCACCTGCGACGCCTTCGGCGTCCTCCCCCCGGTCGCCCGGCTGACCCCGGATCAGGCGATGTACCACTTCATCAGCGGCTACACCGCCAAGGTGGCGGGTACCGAGGTCGGCGTCACCGAGCCCAAGGCGACCTTCTCGCCCTGCTTCGGCGGCCCCTTCCTGGTCTGGCATCCGGCCAAGTACGCCGAGCTGCTGGCCGCCAAGCTGCGCCGTCACCAGGCCAGCTGCTGGCTGGTCAACACCGGCTGGTCGGGAGGCGGCTACGGCGTCGGCCGGAGGATGAAACTGGCCTACACCCGCGCCATCGTCGACGCCATCCACGACGGCGCGCTCGACGGCGTGGCGACGGCCGAGGATCCGATCTTCGGCGTCGCCGTGCCCACCGCTTGCCCCGGGGTGCCGGACGACGTCCTCCTGCCCCGCCGCACCTGGGCCGATCCGGCGGCCTACGACGCCCAGGCCCAGCACCTCGCCCGCCTCTTCGCCGACAACTTCGGCAACTACGAGGCCGGGGCCAGCCCCGCCATCCGCCGGGCCGGGCCGCGGGTGGCGGTCTGAGGAAGGCCGCCGCCCCCCCTGCCCCCGTCATCGATCCGTCCTGCGTCGCCTCCGCGACGGCCCGTCCCGGGCTCCGGAGTTTTGGGGTGGTCGGCTAGCAGAAACGCTGACCCGCCTGCTAGGATCCCGCCGTCCTTCCGCGAGGGCGGACAGTCGAGTAGGACGCCCGGTCCGGGCGAGGCAGGTGGCCCGCGTCGCGTCCCCGAAGCGCGAGCTGACCGAGAGGACACCGACCCGAGGAGGATCGAAGATGTCGATTCACCGATTTCATGCCGAGCTCCATGCGTCGAAGAAGGATCCGCGTCTCGAGGCCCTGCGCCGTCTCACCACCTTCAAGAATCCCCTCGAGCTGGTGCGCAAGGACGATCACCTGATCTTCCTCTGTTGGCCGATCTGGCACGCAACCTAGGTCCGTTCGGCGAGCAATCCAGCGCGACGATCCCCCCTCCGGGCGCGATCGTGTACGATCGCTCGGACGCCGTGCGCGCACGGAGGGGGAAACGATGACCAGCGATCTGAGCTCCAGCAAGACGGTGGCGAGCGCCTGCCCGCTCGATTGCCCGGATCACTGCAGCCTCGAGGTCACGGTCGAGGACGGCCGGGTGACGCGGGTCGACGGCTCGCGGCGCCAGCCGGCCACCGCCGGCTTCATCTGCACCAAGGTGAGGCGTTTCCCCCGCCGCCTCTACGGCGAGGACCGGCTGCTCCACCCCCTGGTGCGGCGGGGCGCCAAGGGCAGCGGCGACTTCCGGCCGGTGAGCTGGGACGACGCCCTGGAGCGGGTGGCGGAGGAGATCCGCCGGGTGCACGAGCGCTGGGGCGGCGAAGCGATCCTGCCCGTCTCCTACGGCGGCTCGAACGGCTACCTGAGCCAGGACACCACCGACGCGCGTCTCTTCCGCCGCCTCGGCGCCCGCCGCCTCGCCCGCACGGTGTGCGCCGCCGCCACCACCCGCGCCGCCGACGGCCTCTACGGCCGCATGCCCGGGGTGGCCTACGAGGACTATGCCGAGGCGCGGTTGATCGTGGTCTGGGGCGCCAACCCCTCGACCTCGGGAATCCATCTGGTGCCCTTCATCCGCGCCGCCCGCAAACGCGGCGCCCGGTTGGTGGTGGTCGACCCCCGCCGCGTGCCCCTCGCCGCCCAGGCCGACCTCCATCTGGCGCCGCGGCCGGGCAGCGATCTGGTGCTGGCCCTGGCGGTCCATCGCTGGCTCTTCGAGCACGGTGCGGCGGACCTCGACTTTCTCGCCCGCCACGCCACCGGCGTCGACGAGCTGCGCCGGCGCGCCGCCCCCTGGACCGTCGAGCGGGCGGCGGCGGAGGCCGGGGTCGAGGCGCGGGAAATCGAGGCCTTCGCTCGCCTCTATGCCGCCACCTCGCCGGCGGTGGTGCGCTGCGGCTGGGGGGTGGAGCGCAATCGCAACGGCGGCTCGGCGGTGGCGGCGATCCTCGCTCTGCCGGCGGTGGCGGGCAAGTTCGGCGTCCGCGGCGGCGGCTTCACCCTGTCGAACTCCTCCGCCTGGCGGCTCGACGGCGAGCGCCCGATCGGCACCCCGCCGCCGTCCACCCCGGTGGTCAACATGAACCGCCTGGGGCGCCATCTGGTCGCTCCGGACCGCCCCATCCGCCTGCTCTTCGTCTACAACGCCAACCCTCTGGCCACCCTGCCGGAGCAGGAGACGGTGCGCGCCGGCCTGCTGCGCGACGACCTCTTCACCGTGGTCTTCGATCAGGTGATGACCGATACCGCCCGCCACGCCGACGTGGTGCTGCCGGCGACCACCTTCCTCGAGCACCGGGAGCTGTCGCGCGGCTACGGCACCATGGCCTTGCAGCAGGCGCTGCCGGCGGTGCCGCCGATCGGCCAGGCGCGATCCAACCACGACGTCTTCGGCGAGCTCTGCCGCCGCCTGGGGCTGAGCCGTCCGGGGGAGCCCGAGACCCTCGACGACGTCGCCCGCAGCCTGCTCGACGGCGATGGCGACGGCGACGCCACCGCCCGTGCCCTGGCCGACGAGGGCATCGCCTTCCCCCCCTTCGGCCGCCGGCCGGTGGCCTTCGTCGACCTCCGGCCGCGCACCGCCGACGGCAAGATCCACCTGCTGCCGGAGGCCCTCGACCGCGAGGCGCCGGAGGGGCTCTACGCCTACCGTCCCGACCCGGCGAGCGAACGCTTTCCCCTCGCCCTGATCTCCCCCGCCACCCGCCGCACCATCTCCTCCACCCTCGGCGAGCTCTACCGCCAGCGGGTGGCGGTCGAGCTCCATCCCGACGACGCCGCCGTGCGGGGCATCCGCTCCGGCGATCGGGTGCGGGTGTGGAACGAGCTCGGCGAGGTGCGCTGCCGGGCACGGATCGCCGGCGACCTGCGGCCGGGGGTGGCCTATCTGCCCAAGGGCCTGTGGTCCCACAACACCGACAACGGCGCCACCGCCAACGCCCTGGTGCCCGCCGACCTCACCGACCTCGCCGGCGGCGCCTGCTTCAACGACGCCCGGGTCGAGATCGAACGCCTCGGCTGACGGCGGCGCGGAGCCGCGACGCAACCGGGTCGAGGCGCCGGCCGGATGGCCGGCGGCGGCACGCCCAGGGGCGGGAGCGGACGCCGGACGCCGCCGCGGGCGACGGGAGAAAAAACGCGGGGATCGCCGGCCGGTGAGCCGGCGCGGGAACATGCCGCGGCATGCCCCCGCTGCGGCCGGGGGGCTCTCAGCCGCCCGCCGGCGCCGCCGGGGCGGCCGGGGCGGCCGGGGCGGCG
>RFGL01000387.1 GCA_003697015.1 Acidobacteriota bacterium
CGCGGTTCTCTGCTAGACTCGGCCGGGCGGCGCGACGCCCGAACGCCCGAACGATTCTTCGGCCAGCCAGGCGCCGTCCCTGGCGAGCCCGTGGCGAGCCCAAAACCTCCGTGCTGCGCGACCTCCACATCCGGAACCTCGCGGTCATCGCCGACGTCTCGATCGAGCTCGGGCCGGGGTTCAACGTCCTGAGCGGCGAGACCGGCGCGGGAAAATCGATCGTCGTCGACGCCCTGGCGCTGCTCTGCGGCGGCCGCGCCGCGACCGATCTGATCCGCACCGGCGCCGATCGCCTGACGGTGACCGGCGTCTTCGAGCCGCGCGGCGACGGCTGGCGCGAGCCCCTGGCGGCGGCGGGGCTTGAGGCGGCGGACGAGCTGGTGATCCGCCGCGAGGTGGCGAAGACCGGCCGCAGCCGCGCCTTCGTCGACGACAAGCCGGTGACCCTCAAGCTGCTCGCCGAGCTGGCGCCCTTCCTGGTCCGCATCCACGGCCAGCGTGAAGAGCTCGGCCTGCGTACCCCCGACCTCCAGCGCGCCTGGCTCGACCGCTGCGGCGGGACGGAGGGGGCCGAGCTCGCCGCCCGCACCGCCGCCGCCTACGAACGCTGGCGGCGGCTCGCCGCGCGGCGCGCGCGGCTCACCGGTGACCGGCGGGTGCGGGACGAGCGCATCGACTTCCTGCGCTTCCAGATCGCCGAGATCGACGATGCCCGCATCGAGCCGGGGGAAGAGGAGGAGCTGCGCCGCGAGCGCGCCGTCCTGCGCCACGCCGAGGCCATCCGCAGCGCCCTCGACGGCGCCACGGCGGCGCTCTACGAGCAGGACGGCGCCGCCTACGAGCTGCTCGAGAGCGGCCGCCGGCAGCTGCTTGAGATCACCGACTGGGAGCCCGAGCCCGAGGGCTGGGCGGCGGAGCTCGAAGAGCTCCGCATCCGCACCGGCGAGCTGGCCGACGTCCTGCGCCGGCGGCTCGGCGATCTGGAGGTCGACCCCGGCCGGCTGGGGGTGGTGGAGGATCGGCTGGCGGTGCTCGAGCGCCTGCTCAAGAAGCACGGCCCGACCAGCGCCGAGGTGCTGCGGCGGCGCGACGAGCTGGCCGCCGAGCTCGACGAGCTGAGCGCCGACGACGACGCGCTGGAAGGGCTCGAGGCCGAGGTCGCCGCCGCCCTCGACGACTACCGCGAGGCCGCCGTCGAGCTCTCGCGAGCCCGCACCGCCTGGGGCGGGAAGCTGGCGCGGCGGGTGCTGCGCGAGCTGCGCCAGCTGGCCCTCGACCGCGCCCGCTTCGAGGTCGCGGTCGAGCGCCGCACGCGCCAGGACGGCGCCCTCGAGCTGGCGGGGGATCGCCTCGAACCGTCGCCGGCGGGCATCGATCGGGTGACCTTCCGCTTCTCCCCCAATCCGGGAGAGGAGCTGCGCCCCCTCGCGCGGGTGGCTTCCGGCGGCGAGCTCGCCCGCCTCTACCTGGCGGTCCAGCTGGCGGCGCGACGAGGGGAGGAGGCCAGCGCCGAGACCCTGGTCTTCGACGAGGTCGACGCCGGCGTCGGCGGCGCCGAGGCCGCCGCCCTGGGGGAGAAGCTGCGCCGCCTGGCGCGCGGCGGACAGATCCTGGCGGTCACCCACCTGCCGCAGGTGGCGAGCCACGCCGATCTGCACTTCAAGGTCGAGAAGACGGTCGCGGGCGGTCGTACCCTGACCACGGTCCGAGCCCTCGACGACGAGCAGCACGCCACCGAGGTGGCGCGCATGCTGGCCGGCGCCGAGGTCACCCCGGCGTCCCTCTCCCACGCCCGCGAGCTGATCGCGGAGGCGATCGGATGAGCGCCGGGCCGGGGGAGGCACCGCTGCGGTGGCGCTGGGACATGCCCTGGGAGCCGCTGCTCGAGCTGCTGGCCCGGGGCGGCGTCCTGGCGCTGCCCACCGAGTCGAGCTACGGCCTCGCCGCCGACCCGCGCAGCGCCGCCGGGGTGGCGGCGATCTACCGCCTCAAAGGGCGCGATCGGCACAAGCCGCTGCCGGTGGTGGCGGCCGACGCCGAGCAGCTCGTCGCCCTCGGCGTCGATGACGAGGACCCCGGCCTGGCCTGGGCCCGCCGTCACTGGCCGGCGCCGCTGACGGTGGTGGTGGCGCTGCGGCCGGCGGCGGGGTTGCCCGCCGCCGGCGACGGCGGCACCCTGGCGGTGCGGGTGCCGGCGCATGGGCGCCTGCGCCGCCTGCTCGCCGTCACCGGCCCACTGACCGCCACCAGCGCCAACCGCCAGGGCGGAGCACCGATCTGCGATCCGGCCGAGCTCGTACCGCTGTTGGCGGGGGAAGAGGCGCTGATCGTCGGCGACGAGGTGCTGCCCGGCGGTCCGCCCTCGACCCTGGTACGCTTCGCCGGCGAGGGCGTCCAGGTGCTGCGGCCCGGC
Source organism: Acidobacteriota bacterium (assembly GCA_003697015.1). Classification (GTDB taxonomy): domain Bacteria; phylum Acidobacteriota; class Thermoanaerobaculia; order Multivoradales; family J023; genus J023. Next base: position 2,414 of record RFGL01000387.1, read on the forward strand.
CCCTTCCCGGTCGAGGGAGATACGATCGCAACCGATCGCTGACCAACACCCGATGATGCGCATGAACCCCGTCCAGCCGAAGCACGTCCAGCGTTCGACGCGGGCGGCGAGCCGAGCCCTCGCCGCCCTGCTCCTCAGCCTGCTCGCGGCGCCGGCCGGCGCCGAACCCCTGCCGGCGATCCACCTCGACGAGCTCCAGACCGGCCAGAAGGGCTACGGCCTGTCGGTCTTCGCCGGCACCGAGCCGGCTCGCTTCGAGGTCGAGGTGATCGGCGTGATGAAGAACCGCACCGCCGAGCTGAGCTACATCATGGCCCGCTTGTCGGGCCAGGGGCTGGAGACCATGGGCGTGGCCAGCGGCATGAGCGGCAGCCCGGTCTACATCGACGGGCGGCTGGCCGGGGCGGTGAGCTTCAGCTTCCTCTTCAGCCAGGGAGCGATCGCCGGCATCACCCCGATCGAGGGCATGCGCCGTTTGGGGGAGGTGCCGGTGGCACCCCTCGCCGGCGCCCAGGCGACGAGCGGCGACGCACCGAGCCTCGCCATGCTCGCCCGCGGCAGCTTCCCGCAACAGCTCCTCGAGCAGCACCTCTCCCGTCTCGCCTCGCCGCACGACGCGCGCACCGCCACCACCGTCCACTGGCAGGCGACGGGGTTCGGCCAGCCGGTCACGCAGCTCCTGGAACGCACCCTCGAGCGCTTCTCCTCCGGCCTGGGGGGCAGCGCGCCGGCCGCCGCCGAGCCGCCGCCGCTGGTGCCCGGCGGGGCGGTGGCGATGGTGCTGGTACGCGGCGACCTCAGCCTGGCCGCCCACGGCACGGTGACCGACGTCGACGGCGACCGCATCTACGCCTTCGGCCATCCGGTGCTCGGCCTCGGCCCGATGCGGGTGCCGATGGCGCCGGCGGAGGTGGTGACCACCGTGCCGAGCATCGCCAGCTCGTTCAAGATCGCCAACGTCGGGCCGATCGTCGGCGCCTTCGACCAGGACCGCGAAGCCGGGGTGCGCGGCCAGCTGGGGCTCGTCGCCCCCACCTTCCCCCTCGACCTCCACCTGCGCGGGCTCAGCCGGCGCGACTACCGGGTGGAGATCGCCGAGTTGCCGGCCCTGGTCGGCGGCCTGGTGGCGACGACGATCTTCGGCGGCCTCACCGCCGGCAGCTACTCGAGCGGCGACATGGGCATCGACCTCGAGGCGCGTTTCGACCTCGCCGGCCATCCGGACCTGGTGCTCGAGCAGAGCTTCGACGGCGCCTCCGCCGGCCTCGACAGCGCGGTCTACGTCCTGACCTTCGCCAGCTATCTGATGAGCAACGACCTGGAGGTGGCGGACCTCGAGGGGATCGACGTCACCCTCACCCAGAGCGCCCGGCCGCGGGCCGCCAGCCTGGTCGGCGCACACCCCGACCGCCAGGTGGTCGAGCCCGGCGACGAGGTGACGATCACCCTCGAGCTCAAGCCCTACCGCGGCGCCGTCGAGCGCCGGACGATCGAGGTCGGGGTGCCGCCGGAGACGCCGGCCGGCCGCTACGTCCTGCTGGCCGGCGACGGCAGCAGCATCGACGCCCTGCGCACCGGCCTCGAGCCGCGCAACCCGGCCACCCTGAGCGAGGCCCTGGCGATCCTGAACGGCTACCACAGCCGGCGCCAGCTGGTGGTCCTCGGGGTGGTGCCGGCGCGGGGCTTGACGGTCGCCGGGGCGGCGCTGCCCGACCTGCCGGCGGCGGTGCGCTCGATCTTCGGCAGCCGCGGGCCGAGCGCCGCCACGCCCCTCGCCCTGACCATCCTCGACCAGCACGAGGAGAGCTGGCCCCGGCCGCTGGACGGGGTCGTGCGCATCGATCTCGAGGTCCGACACCGGCCGCGTTGAGCGGCACAACCTGCACCATCACCCCCGGGAAGCTCCGACATGCTCGCATCCGACGTTCGCCTCCGGCCGTCCTCCCCGCGCCGCATCGCCCTGCTCGCCGCCACCGCCCTGCTCGCCGGGGCGGCGCTCGCCGCGGCGGCGGAGGTCAAGCTGTTCCGCGCCGCCAGCCGCGACGACTTCCTCGCCGGCTCCTTCGACGGCATCAGCCTCGACCCCTTGGGCGCTCTGGCCCTGGCCTCGCGCATCGAGCGCCTGGCGGCGATCGACGAACCCTTCGTCTTCGACGCCGCCGCCCATCCGGAGGGTTGGGTGGTCGGCACCGGCAACGACGGCCGGGTGCTGCTGGTGGAACGCGACGGCGCCGTCCGCACCCTCTTCGACGCCGCCGAGCCCGAGGTTTTCGCGGTGTGGGCCGATGCCGACGGCACGGTCTACGCCGGCGCCTCGCCCGGCGCCAAGGTCTACCGTCTGGCGCCGGGCGAGGCGGCGCCGGAGGTGGTCTTCACCGCCCCCGAGGCGACCTACGTCTGGGATCTGGCGCGCGATGCCGGCGGCCGGCTGTTGATCGCCACCGGCCTCCCCGGCCGGCTCTACGCTCTGGCGGCGGACGGCGGAGCCGAGCTCCTCCTCGACAGCCGCGACCGCCATCTGCGCACCATCGCGCCGCTGCCCGGCGGCGATCTGCTGCTCGGCACCGCCGGCCAGGGGCTGGTGCTGCGGATGTCGCCCGGCGGCCGGGTGAGAACCCTGCACGACGCCCCCCACCCCGAGGTGCTGGCCTTCGCCGTCGCCGGCGACGGCAGCGCCTACGTCGCCCTCCTCGCCTCCGAAGCCAGCCTGGTCGACCTCTCGGCCGGCGGCCCGAATCGCGGCCAGGGCCAGAACGGCGACGGCGAGGGCGAGGGCGACGAGCAGCCGGCGGTGACCATCGCGCCCCAGGGTCAGCTCACCGTCGGCTCCCGCGGCGCCGGCTTCACCGGCCCGCGCAGCGTCCTCCTGCGCCTCGATCCGTCCGGCACGGCGGAGGAGATCTGGGCCTTCGCCGAGGAGACGGTGCACGCCCTGCTGCTCCACGGCGACGCCCTGTGGATCGGCACCGGCGAAGAGGGGCGGCTCTACCGCTACGCCGACCAGCGCATGGTGCTCGAGCACACCCTCGAAGCGCGTCAGATCACCGCCCTGGTGGCCCCCCGGGAGGACGACGGCGGGCCGGTGGTGCTGACCACCAACGGCGCCGCTCTCTATCACCTGCCCGGCGGCGCCGTCGGCCGGGGCACCTACTCGAGCCCGGTGCTCGACGCCGGCCAGGTGGCGCGCTTCGGCGGCTTCTTCTGGCAGGGCAGCCTGCCTCCCGGCAGCCGCCTCGAGCTCGCCTTCCGCAGCGGCATGGCGGCCGAGCCCGACGCCACCTGGACCGACTGGCTGCCGGGGGCCGAGGAGGGGGAGCGGGAGATCGGTCTCGGCGACCTCCCCGCCGGGCGCTACGTCCAGTGGCGGGCGACCCTGCACGGCCGCGACGGCGAGGGCCCGCGCCTGCTGCGCACCGAGCTCTCCTACCGCCAGCTCAACCTGCGGCCGGTGATCAAGAGCTTCGAGGTGCTCGATCCGGGCAAGATCCTGGTGCCGAGCAACTTCAACCCCCAGAGCCAGACCTTCGAGCCCTGGAGCCCCTCCCGCGAGGGCATCTTCACCACCTTGAAGAGCGGCGACGGCAACGCCGAGCCACGGCTCAAGGAGCTGTGGAAGAAGGGGTATCTGACCCTGCGCTGGCAGGCCGAGGACGCCAACGAAGACGCCCTGCGCTACGACCTGGCCTTCCGCCCCGAGCGCGACGCCGCGCTCGCCGGCGACGACGGCTGGCTGCCGATGGCGGCCGACCTCGAGGACAGCTGGTACAGCTTCGACGCCACCGTCCTGCCCGACGGCACCTACCGCTTCCGGCTGGCGGTGTCCGACCGCGCCGCCGAGCCCGCCGACGGCGACCTCGAGGCCTTCAAGCTCAGCCCGCCGGTGATCGTCGACCACACGCCGCCGGAGCTGGGCGAGGTGCGCCGCGACGGCGACAGGCTGGTGGTGGCGGTGCGCGATCGCCTGAGCCCCCTGCGCGACGCGGTCTACAGCATCGACGGCGGCGAATGGCAGCGGGTGACGACCGCCGACGGCCTGCTCGACGGCCGCCGCGAGGAGCTGCGCCTGAGCGTTCCCGGCGGCAGCCGCCTGGTCCTCCTGCGCCTGACCGACGCCGCCCACAACGTGGTAACCTTCGACCTCTCGACCGCGACCGAGCGATGAACAAGGGACCGCGCATCGCCGTCTACCCCGGGTCCTTCGATCCGATCCACGAAGGCCACCTGGACATCATCCACCGCTGCCGGCCGGTCTTCGACCGGGTGGTGGTCGCGGTGCTGCGCAATACCGGCAAGACGTCGTCCTTCTTCCCGGTCGAGGAGCGGGTGGAGATCATCGAGGCGGTGCTGGAGGGCTTCGACGACTGCCGGGTCGAGACCTTCGAAGGCCTCCTGGTCCACTTCATGGACAAGGTCGGCGCCCGCACCACCGTCCGCGGCCTGCGCGCGGTGTCGGACTTCGAGACCGAGTTCCAGATGGCGTTGATGAACCGCCGCCTCGACCCGCGGGTGGAGACCGTCTTCTTCACGCCCAAAGAAGAGTACAGCTACATCTCCAGCCGCCTGGTGAAGGAGATCTTCCTCCTCGGCGGCGACGTCGAGGGGCTGGTGCCGCCGGTGGTCCGCCGGCGCATGCTCGCCCGGCGCGGCGGCCCGGCCGGCGCCCGGTGAAGCCGGCGGCTAGATCAGATTCTCCGGATTGAGCCCGTCGAGCTCGGGCAGGACGAAACGGCCGTCCTTGCGTACCAGACGGTCGTCGAAGTAGACCTCGCCGCCGCCGACGTCCGGCGTCATGCGCAGCACCATGTCCCAGTGGATCTCGCTCTTGTTGCCGTTCCACGCCTCGTCGTAGGCATTGCCCGGGGTCAGGTGCAGGGAGCCGGCGATCTTCTCGTCGAAGAGGATGTCGCACAGCGGACGGGTGATGTGGGGATTGAGCCCGAGGGCGAACTCGCCGACGTAGCGCGCCCCTTCGTCGGTGTCGAGGACGATCCGCAGGTGCTCGGGATTGGAGCTCGAGGCGTCGACGATCCGGCCGCGCGAGAAGCGCAGGCGGATGTCGTCGTGGGTCACCCCCTGGTAGATGCTGGGGGTGTTGAAGCGGATGGTGCCTTCGATGCTGTCGCGCACCGGCGCGGTGAAGACCTCGCCGTCCGGGATGTTGCGCTGGCCGACGCAGGGCACCGCCGGAATGCCGGCGATGCTGAAGGTGAGGTCGGTACCGGGGGCGAGAAGGCGCACCCGATCGGTGGCTTCCATCAGCTCCCTGAGGGGCTCGGTGGCGCGCGCCATGCGCGGGTAGTCGAGGGTGCAGACGCGGAAGAAGAAATCCTCGAAGGCCTCGGTCGACATCCGCGCCTGCTGGGCCATGGACGTGCTCGGCCAGCGCAGCACCACCCAGCGGGTCTTGGGGACCCGCAGCTCGAAGTGCACCGGCTTGCGGTACAACGACTCGTACAGCCGCATCTTCTCCGGCGGCACGTCCGACCACTCGGAGATGTTGGGCTGGCCGCGCACCCCGACGTAGGCCTGGACCCGCGACATGCGCAGGGCCTCGACCTCGCCGATCAGGCTCATCTGCTCCTCGCTGGCGCACAGCATCAGATCGCGGGTGACGGCATTCGACTTGATGCTCACCAGGGGCCGTCCACCCGCCGCGGCGGCGGCGCGGATCAGGGCGCGGCTGATCTCCTCCGGTACGTCGATGGCCTCGATCAGCACCGTATCCCCGGGCTCGAGGGCGCAGGAATACTCGATCAGGAGCTTGGCCAGCTGGTCGTGACGGGGGTCGTGCATGGCCGCGCAAGCTACCACAGCCCGCCGCCGGCACCAAGGTCGACGCGGTGCTGAGCGATCCTTGCGCGGCGGCCGCCGCCCGCCCCGCACCGCGCCCCCGGGCGAGCCCTCAGCCGTCGTCGAGCACGGCGCGGGCGGCGTTGCGTCCTTGGAGGCCGGACGCCCCGAGGCCGCCGTGGGTGCCGGCGCCGCCGAGGTAGAGACCGGGCACGGGGCCGCGGTGGCGGGCGAAATGCGGCAGCGGCCGCAGGTAGAGCAACTGATCGAGGGCGGGCTCGACGTGGTACAGGCAGCCCTGGTGCAGGCCGTAGCGCCGCTCGAGATCGAGCGGCGTGAGGACCCGGCGGGCGAGGAGGCGCCGGCCGATGCCCGGGGCGACCTCTTCGAGCGTGGCGAGGACGGCGTCGCCGAGGGCCTCGCGGTGCTCCTCCCAGGAGCCGTGGCGCAGGCCGTAGGGCGGATACTGCACCCAGGCGGTGAGCACGTGCTTGCCGGCCGGCGCCAGGCTGGGATCGGCGAGGGAAGGGAGGTTGAGCTCGAGGTAGGGACGGCGGGGCAGGCGACCGTACTTGGCGTCGTCGTAGGCCCGCTCGAGGTCGTCCAAGGCGGCGGCGACCTGGATCCTGCCGCCGAGGTGGCGGGGGTCCTCAGGAGCGCCTTTGAGCTGCGGCAAGGCGTCGAGGGCGAAGTGGACGATCGCCACCGCCCCGCGGGCGCGGACGTTGCCGATCGCGAAGCGCAGGGAAGGCCCGAGGTGCTCGGCGTCGAGCAGCTGCGCGAGGGTGGTCTTGGGGTCGATGCAGGACACCACCGCCCGCGCCGCCACCTCCTCGCCGCCGGCCAGCGCCACGCCGGCGACCCGGCCCCGGGCGACGCGCAGCCGCGTCACCTCGGCCGCGGTGCGGATCTCCGCGCCGGCGGCGCGCGCCGCGGCCGCGACCGCACCGGCGA
>RFGL01000388.1 GCA_003697015.1 Acidobacteriota bacterium
CCGCCGGCGGGAATGCGCGCCCCTCCGAACTTGTTGAAGGAAATGTGAGGGCAACGCACTAAGATTTTCGTCTGCGTGCCCGGGTTACCAGAGGAGGAATCGAGCTTGCCGCAGAAGGACTACTACTCCAGCTTGGGGGTGGACCGCAACGCCTCGCCCGAGGACATCCAGCGTGCCTACCGCAAGCTGGCTCGCAAGTACCACCCCGACGTCAACCGCGCCAGCGGTGCGGAGGAGCGCTTCAAGGAGATCAGCGAGGCCTACGAGGTGCTCAAGGATCCCGAGAAGCGCAAGGCCTACGACCGCTACGGCAGCGCCTTCCAGGGCGCCGGCGGCGGCGGACGGGGATTCGACAACGTCCATTTCGACTTCGGCGATCTGGGCGGCGGCGGCTTCGGCTCGATCTTCGAGACCTTCTTCGGTGGCCGCGGACGCCGGCGGGGAGGCTTCGAGCAGTTCGTCGACTTCGGCGACGCCGGCCACGCCCACCGGGCGCACGACGAAGAGGCGCGACTCGCCCTCACCCTCGAGGAGGCCGCAGCCGGCGGCACCCGCGAGCTGACGATCACCGACCCGATGAGCGGGCGCAGTCGGACGCACAAGGTCAAGCTGCCGCCGGGCGTCAAGCAGGGCCAACGCATCCGGCTGGCGGGCCGCGGCAGCAGCGGCGGCGATCTCTACCTGACGGTCGAGATCCGCCCCCACGAGCGCTTCCGGCTGGAGGGCGACGACCTCTACACCACCGTCGCGGTGACGCCGTGGGAAGCCGCCCTCGGCGGCGAGGTCAAGGTACCGACCCTGGACGGGCCGGTGACCGTCAAGGTGCCGGCCGGGGCGTCCACCGGACGCAAGATCCGCCTCAAGGGCAAGGGGTTCCCCAAGCCCAAAGGCGGCCGCGGCGATCTCTACGCCGAGGTCAGGATCGCGGTGCCGCAGAAGCTGACCCCGCGCGAGCGCGAGCTCTTCGAAGAGCTCGCCCGGGTGTCGCGCTTCCGGCCGCGCTGAGCCGAGGCGGCAGCGGACGAGGATCGACAACGACGAAAGAAATGAGGTTTTGACATATGGACATCAACAAACTGACCCAGAAATCCCAGGAGGCCGTGCACCAGGCACAGGCCCTGGCGGTGCGCCGCGGCCACCAACAGGTCGACGGCGAGCACCTGCTGCGGGCCCTGCTGGATGAGAGCGACGGTCTCGTGCCGCGGCTGCTGCAGCGCATGGACGTGCCGGCGGACGCCCTGATCCAGGGGCTCGACGAGGCTCTCGACCGGCGGCCGCAGGTGTCGGGGCCGGGGGCCGAGCCGGGGAAGATCTACGTCACCCCGCGCTTCCAGCAGCTGCTGGTTGCGGCCCAGGATCAGGCGCGGCGGCTGAAGGACGAGTACGTCTCGGTCGAGCACCTGGTGCTGGCGATGATCGAGGAAGGCGGCAGCACCGACGCCGGCCGTCTGCTGCGCGATCTGGGGGTGACCCGGGACCGCTTCCTGCAGGCTCTCCAGGCGGTGCGCGGCAACCAGCGGGTGACCAGCGCCAACCCCGAGGTGGCGTACGAGGCGCTGGAGAAGTACGGCATCGATCTCGTCGCCGAGGCGCGGCGCGGCAAGCTCGACCCGGTGATCGGCCGCGACTCGGAGATCCGCCGGGTGATCCGCATCCTGTCGCGCAAGACCAAGAACAATCCGGTCTTGATCGGCGAGCCCGGCGTCGGCAAGACGGCGATCGTCGAGGGCCTGGCGCAGCGCATCGTGCGCGGCGACGTACCCGAGTGGCTCAAGGACCGGGCGGTCTTCTCCCTCGACATGGGGTCGCTGATCGCCGGTGCCAAGTACCGCGGCGAGTTCGAGGAGCGGCTGAAGGCGGTGCTGAACGAGATCAAGGAATCGGAAGGCCGCATCATCCTCTTCATCGACGAGGTGCATACCATCGTCGGCGCCGGCAAGGCGGAAGGCGCCACCGACGCGGGCAATCTGCTCAAGCCGATGCTGGCGCGCGGCGAGCTGCACTGCATCGGGGCCACCACCCTCGACGAGTACCGCAAGCACATCGAGAAGGACGCGGCCCTCGAGCGGCGCTTCCAGCCGGTGATGATCGAGCCGCCGTCGGTGGAGGAGACCATCTCCATCCTGCGCGGCCTGGCGGAGCGTTTCGAGGTGCACCACGGCGTGCGCATCCAGGACAACGCCCTGGTCGCTGCGGCGGTGCTCTCCCACCGCTACATCACCGACCGCTTCCTGCCCGACAAGGCGATCGATCTGGTGGACGAGGCCTGCGCCATGATCCGCACCGAGATCGACTCGCTGCCGGCGGAGCTCGACGAGAAGCTGCGCCGGGTGATGCAGCTGGAGATCGAGGAAGCGGCGCTCAAGAAGGAGAAGGACAAGGCGTCGAAGGAGCGGCTCAAGGCGCTGCGCGCCGAGCTCGCCGACCTGCGCAACCAGGCCGACGCCATGCGCGCCAAGTGGGAGGACGAGAAGGCGGCGATCGAGAAGCTCCGCGCCCTGCGCGAGGAGATCGAGAAGGTGCGGCAGGAGATCGAGGTCGCCGAGCGCGACTACGACCTGAACCGCGCCGCCGAGCTACGCCACGGCAAGCTGCCGCAGCTCGAGGCCGAGCTGCAGCGGCTCGAGGCCGAGGTATCGAAAGACGGCGAGAGCCGCCTGCTGCGCGAGGAGGTGACCGAGAACGAGATCGCCGAGATCGTGTCGCGCTGGACCGGCATCCCGGTGACCCGTCTGGTCGAGGGCGAGCGCGAGAAGCTGCTGCGTCTCGACGAGATCCTGCACCGGCGGGTGATCGGCCAGGACGAGGCGGTGCAGCTGGTCGCCGACGCGGTGATCCGGGCCCGCTCGGGGATCAAGGACCCGCGGCGGCCGATCGGCTCCTTCATCTTCCTCGGCCCCACCGGGGTGGGTAAGACCGAGCTCGCCAAGACCCTCGCCGAAGCCCTCTTCGACAGCGAGGACAACATGGTGCGGATCGACATGTCGGAGTACATGGAGCGCCACACCGTATCGCGTCTGCTCGGTGCCCCGCCGGGCTACGTGGGCTACGACGAGGGCGGCCAGCTGACCGAGGCGGTACGGCGCAAGCCCTACTCGGTGATCCTCTTCGACGAGATCGAGAAGGCTCACCACGACGTCTGGAGCGTGCTGCTCCAGATCCTCGACGACGGCCGCTTGACCGATGCTCAAGGCCGCACGGTGGACTTCAAGAACACCGTCATCATCATGACCTCGAACGTCGGCTCGCCGCACCTGCTCGAGGGGGTGACCGAGTCCGGCGAGATCCGCGAGGTGGCGCGGGAAGCGGTGATGCGCGAGCTGCGCAGCCATTTCCGCCCCGAGTTCTTGAACCGGGTGGACGACATCGTCCTCTTCAAGCCCCTGCGGCTGGAGGAGATCAAGCAGATCGTCGACCTGCTGCTCGAAGACCTGCGCGGCCGTCTCGCCGACCGCGGCATCACGATCGAGCTCAGCGAGGCCGCCCGCGAGCACATCGCCCGCGAGGGCTACGACCCGGTCTACGGTGCTCGGCCGCTGAAGCGCTTCATCCAGCGCCATCTCGAGACCCGCATCGGCCGTGCCCTGATCGCCGGCGAGATCTCCAGCGGCGCCACCGTCGAGATCGATCTCGAAGGCGGCGAGCTGGCGGTCCGCATCGCGACCAGGGAAGACGCAGCGAAGGAAGAAGTGGCGGCGTAAACCTCCTCGACGTAACCCCCGGGCGCCGGGCCGCGGCCCGGCCCGGCGCCCGCATGGCCCGTGAGGGGAAGCGCCATGGACAAGGGGTGTGTGGACGGGCTACAATCGGGGGCGAGCACCGGGAGGCGGATCTTTCCCGGCCGCGGACGTAGACGAACAGCATGTGGAGCACGTTGCCCATGTCCCCCTCCGAAGCCTCGACCTTGACCCTGATCGCCGGTTCCTGGAACGCCGAGGACGAGAACGGCGTGCGGTATCAGAAGATCCGCAAGAACCTGCTCGACAGCCTCGACGGCGAAGCGCATCAGATCGGCAAGGTGCTAACCGCCAAGCCCGCCAGCCGCAACCGCTTCAGCAAGAAGCTGCGCGAGGCGGCGGCGCGCATCGAGCGCTGGACCGAGCCGCGGGTCGCCGTCGGCGGCTGAGCGCCGCGGCTACGACGGGAGCTTGACGTCGTACGCCCCGACCAGCACCGGCCGCCCCGCCACCCCGCAATCGCTGCGGCCGTCCGCCGTCCACTCCTCTTCCAGCTCCACCAGCAGATTGAGCACCACGCCGTCCGCCCCCTGGCCGATGGCGATCTCCTGCGCTCCCCGCGAATGGGGGCTGGCGTCTTTCCACAGGGCGATCACCCGCGACGGCGAGCGGCCCGGCGGCACGCTGCGCCGGCACATCCCCAAACTGGTAAGGGTGAGCACCGAGGAGCCCGGATCGTCCGCCAGCACCGTGGCGTAGCGCGCCGGCCAGCGGGTGAGGAGCTGCGGGCCGTCCATCAGCACCGCGATTACCAGATTGGGGCCCACCGCCCGCACCATCCGCGCCACCGGCTCCTGCTGCGCCAGATCCTCGCAGACCAGCACGCAGAGGCTGAGCCACGGCGAGAGGGAGACGAAGTTGAGGCTGCGCTCCCCGAGGCGGACGTGCTCCCACCACAGCTTCTCGGCGCTCAGGTGCCCGCCGAGGCCGTAAGTCTCGATCTGCGAGCGGTCGAGCCGCCAGCGGTGGTGTTTGTGCTGGCGCAGGGGCTCCTCGATCCCCGGCAGCTCGAAGGCGACGAAATTCTCACCCGCCCCCCCGGCCGCGG
>RFGL01000389.1 GCA_003697015.1 Acidobacteriota bacterium
GGCGGCGGGGAGGAGGGGGCCGCAGGGGGCCTGCGGGCCGCAGCTCTTGTTGCCCGCCGCGGCGATCACCACCGCCCCCTGGCAGGAGGCCTCTTCCAGCGCCCGGTAGACCGCCTGGACCGCCAGCGGCATGTCGTCCACCCGGGCCTCGAGGCCGCCGAAGGCGGGGTCCCAGCCGGCGGAGACGTTGAGCACCAGGCGGCTGCCGGGATCGTTGCGCTGCGCCGCGCGCACCTCCCGGCCGATGGCCTCGGCGAGCTCGCCGATCAGGCCGACGAAGCCGCCGTTGACCTCGTCGCGGTGGTCGGCCAGACGGAGATCCCGGTCGAAGTCCTTGTAGGCCAGGGCCAGGCGCGAGGTGATCGTCGCCAGACACGGCCCGGGGCCGTCGCACAAGAGGGCCCGGGCCATGTGGATGAGGCTGTAGCCGTGGGGCGAACAGGCGGTGATCAGCTCCGGCGCCCGTTCGGCGGTGGGGTGGGTGTCGAGCACCGCCAGGCGGACGCTGCCCGCCGGCGGCAAGGCCGGCCACGGGGCCGCTCCGCCGGCGCCGAGACGGCCGGTCTGGCGGTAGAAGAGCTGCTCCAGACCGGGCCACAACTGGGCGCCGAGGACGCCGGAGCCCGCCACCGCCATGCGGTCCTGCTCGACCCGCAGCAGCTGGCCGGGGACGAGGCTCTGCAGCCGCGCCACCGCGTCGGGATCGACCGGCTCGCCGACGTCGTATTCGTAGACGCAGAAGCGGCCGAGCACCCCGCCGCTGCCGGGGATGAGCCGGCGCGTGGTCCAGGGTTGAAGCGCCGACTTGGCCGGCGGCAGGGAGGCGGTGGCCTCGGTGGGCTCGCCCGGAATCCCCGGATCGACGGCTTCGGGCACCTGCGGGCAGGTCGTCGCCGTCTCCGGCAGCAGGCCGATCCAGCGCCACTGGCTGAAGGCCTGCGCCGGATCGATCGGCGGCGATGCCCCCGGCGCCGGGGCGGAAAGCCCCAGCGCCAGCACCGCCGCCGGCAAGACTCGTCGCTTCATCCATCTGCTCATCTCTCGTGACTCCTGTCGCCGATCACAGAATCGATCACCGCAGCCGAGAACGCCGGCTCTTCTAGTGACGACTTCGCCGCCGGTGCGGCGTTTCTGACGCGATTCCCCAGGCGAGCTTGCTCCTCCCCCCGGCCGAGACTCAGGGCTCGAGCAGCCGGAAGCTCGCCCAGTCCGTCCCCGGCTCCCCCCGCTGCCGCAGCTCGAGCTCGGCCTGCTGCAGGGCGGCGGCAGGGGAGCGGCCGCGCTGCCAGCGGCGGTAGAAGGCCGCCATCAGCTCGGCGGTGGCCCGATCCCCCACCGGCCGCGGCGACGCCACCACCCCCCGGGCACCGGCGGCGACGAAGGCGAAGGCCAGGCTGGTGATGCTCTCCGCCGGCGCCCGGGACGCGCCGCGGGCGGTGTCGCAGCCCGACAGCACGACGTAGGTCGGCGCCCGCGGCAAGGTCAGGATGTCGCCGGCGGTGAGCCGGGCGCCGTCGGAAAGCACCAGGGCGCTGTCCCAGCCGCCGCTGCCGCCGGCTTCGCCGTGGCCGGCGAAGTGCAGCAGGTCGGCCTCGGCGAGGTGGGCGCGGACGCCGCTGCCGCCGGCCTCGAGCCCGGCGAGGACGACGACCTCGAGGCCGGCGTCCTCGAGGGCTCGCCGCACCGCCCGCGCCTCGGCACGCGCCGCCGGCAGGTCGCCGTTCGGATCGACCACCAACAGCGCCCGGTGCAGCGGGCCCCCGGGTGCCGGCTGCGTGCGCGCCGGCAGGTCGAGGCCGTAGGTCACCGGTCCGGCGGCGAGCAGCACGTCGTCGCCGAAGGGCAGGGCGTGGAGGTCGAGGGCGCGCAGAAAGCCGTAGGGCAGGATCCGCACGCGCGCCGCGCGGGCGATGCGGGCGGCGAACGGCGCCAGCAGCTCGGCGCGGGCGACGCTCTCGTCCAGCCGCGCGAAGCGATGGCTCGCGACCCCCTGCTCGTCGGCGGCGAAGCCGACCCAGCCCCGGGTCAGGGGGTGAAAGGCGAGGATCACCTCGCCCTTCCGCAGCGGCGGTGCGCCGGCCGCCGGCGGCTGGTGGTCGAGGATGTGGTAGGCGTCGTCGAGCAGCCGGTCGAGCTGCTGGCGTTTCGCCGCCCGCCGGGCGCGCGATTGCCGCCGCCGCTCCCGCGGCAGGCGCCACTCGCCTTCGGCATCCCGCTCGAGGTCGCGGCGCAGGGCGGCGTAGCGGGCGATCAGCTCGTCCCAGCGCGCCTGCTCGGCCGGCGCGAGGTGAGCCTGGCGTTCGTCCCGCTGCAGGGTGCGCAGCACCCGCGAGCGAGCCCGCCGGGCGACGGCCAGGGCCTCGCGCTCGCGGCCGAGGCGCAGCAGGAGGTCGAGATAGGCGCGGGTGGCGAGCTCGCGCCGGCGGAGGAAGAGCTGGCGTTCGTCGCTCGCCGGCAGCAGCAGGATCTCCTCGTCGAGCAGGCGTTCGGCCTCGGCGAAGGCGCCGGCGGCGTCCTCGAGCCGGCCGAGCGCCTCGAGGGCGCGCGCGCGGCCGACGGTGGCGCTCCAGCGTGCCTCCGGCAGGAAGGCGAGGTCCGCCATCTCGGCGTAGATCCGCTGCGCGACCTGCGGCTTGCCGTCGTGCAGCGCGAGACGCGCCTCGAGGTCGAGCCACCAGAGCTGCAACTCCAGAGGAGCCGTGCCGGCGGCCCGGGCGAGCTCGCGGGCCTGGGCGAGCTCGAGGCGCGCCGTCTCCACCGCGCCGGCGTGCAGGTGCGCGAGGGCGAGATTGGTCTTGACGTTCGGCACCTCCCCCTCGCGGCCGCAGGCGCGCCAGGCGAGCAACGCGCGCTCCAGCTGGGGGATCGGAGGCTCGCTGGGCCGCCCGCTCTCGAGCACCAGGAGGCGATCCCAGGCGAGGTTGTTGAGCAACGCTGCCAGGGCGCAGTGGCTCGCCGCGCGCTCCCCGACCGCGAGCTGCTCCAGCTCGGCGCGGAGGGCGGCCGCCCGGCGGCTGAGCTCGGCGTAGAGGCGATCGGCGGCCTCGTCCTGGCCGGTCAGACGAAAGCTGACGAGGAGGTTCTGCGGGATGAGGTCGCGCAGCAGCGGTACGTCCACCAGCTCGGCTTTGCGCGCGACGTCGTCGAAGAGGTGCAGGGCCGAGCGCAGATCGCCGGTCAGGCGGGCGAGGACGCCGCGGTAGTAGGCGGCGTAGACGGACGAATCGGCGGGTTCGCGCACGCCCTCAAGGCCGCTCAGGGTGCGCCTGGCCTCGGCGAATCGATTCTCGCCGTAGAGCCACATGGACAGGACGCCGGCGGCCACCACCTCGCCGGAGACGTGGCCGCTCCGGCGATACGCCGCGCGGGCGAAACGCATCAGCTGCATGCCGCGTTCGGGCTCGCCGTCGCCGTAGCAGGCGATGGCCAGCAGGCGCAGGGCCGTGCGTCTTTCGTCAACGGGCAGGCCGGAGAGCTGGCGGCGCAGCAGCGCCCGCGCCTCGGCGTAACGCCGCTGCGCCAGCAGCTGCCGCGCGCGGCCGATCGAAGGGGGCTCGTCGAAAGGCTGCAGGGAGAGGGTCCAGACGGCTTCGGCACCGCCGCGACGGGCCCGCGCCTGGAGCTCCTCGGCGCCGGCGGGAATCTCCACCCGCAGGCGCGTCCCTCCCCCCACCTCGACCCGCTCCAAGGGCTGGAGCTCCCCGCCGGCGTCGAGCTCGAGGGCGGCCCCCGGTGCGCCGTCGAGCCACAGGGTCAGTCGCCGGTCGGGGGGCAGGACGCAGAGGCGGGGCTTGAGGAAGGCATGGCAGCCGGCGAGCTCGACGTGGAGCGGCGGCGGTCGGGAGGCCGGCGGGCGCTGGAAGGCGTGGCCGATCACCGCCACCAGTCCGAGGGCGAGCAGCGCGACGGGCGTCCACCGGCCGGCCCCGAGCCCCGGCAGATGGGGGCGCAGGATGGTCGTGGACTGCTCGTCGCTCGGCAGGCTCATGATCCGGGCTCGATCATTCCCTCCTCGACGATCCGGATCCGTCCCACCTCGCTCACTACCCACGGGCCACCCGCCGTCTCATCCCGGCGCAGGTCGGCGGCCGCCGGCAGCTCGCCGGGCCGGCCGATGGCGACCACCAGCCGCCACTCCCCCGGGGGCAGATCGAGATCCTCGCCCAATCGGCCGCGGATGCGGATCGCGCCGCCTTCGATGGTGGCCAGCTCGGCCGCCTGGGTCCACGGCTCGAAGCCGCTGCCCCCGTCGCGGAAGACCCGCACCGCCACCGGTCCTTCGACCTCGCCGGCCGGGACCAGCTGGAGGTCGAAGAGGTTGCCGCGGGCGAAGATCCGCCCCTCGTCGCCGCTCGCCGGCGGCGCCGTCGAGCGCCGCTCGCGGACCGCGCCGTGGAGGACGAGGTCGTAGGCCGGCAGCGGCGCCAGATGCGCTGCCGGCTGCAGCAGCAGCACCAAGGCGGCGGCGGCGAGGGCGGCGGGCACCGCC
>RFGL01000390.1 GCA_003697015.1 Acidobacteriota bacterium
GCCGGCGACGGAAGGCGGGGAAGGGGAGGGCGACGTGGTGCCGGACGAGCGCGCGGCGGCCCTCGAGCGGGCCTGGGAGGCGTACCGATCGGCGGATTACGAGCGGGCCCGCGGTCTCTTGCAGCCCTTGCGGGCGGCCGACCCGGACGACCCGGAGTCGCTCTACCTCGCCGGCTTGATCGGGCTCGCCGCCGGCGATCTCGAGGCCGCGATCGACGAGCTCGAGGACGCCGCCGGCCTGGGCGAGGCAAGGGCCGGCTTCTACCTCGGCTTCGCCCTCTACGAGCTCGGCGATCGGGCCGCCGCCCGCCGCGCTCTGGAACACTTCTTGCGCGTCGC
Organism: Acidobacteriota bacterium; assembly: GCA_003697015.1. GTDB lineage: Bacteria > Acidobacteriota > Thermoanaerobaculia > Multivoradales > J023 > J023. The sequence continues at coordinate 340 of RFGL01000390.1, forward strand.
CGACGAGCGGGACTCCCGCCTCGCCGTGCGCGCCCGCGGGCTGCTCAAGAACCTGGAGCGGGGCGAGGACAAACCATGATCGATCGTCCGGCCGCGTCGCTTCGCCCCGGCCGCTGGCCGAGTCTGCTGTTGCTCCTTTGTCTGCTCGCTCAGCCGCTGGCAGGGGCCCGCCCGACGAAGTTGGGACGCATCGACTGCCAGCGCACCACCGATCCGGCGTCGAAGGTGGAGTACGTGCGCATCATCGCCGTCGGCGCGGATGGCGAAGTCCCGTCTCTTACGCTTGACGAGCCTCCGGATGGGCTCAGCCTGCCCAGGATCTATCGCTTCAAGCTCAGCGCCCCGGTCGTCGCGCACGCCGAGTGCGATGGCACGCACGAGCTGGAGGTGATGGCGAAGCAGCGGGTCCTGATCGTCAAGCTGCGAGCTCATGAGGCGATACCCCTGCTTTCGACGGCGAAGGATCGCCTCTGCGTTTTCGATTCCAAAGAGTCGGCGATCCAGTCCGCGAACCGCCGGGGCAATCGGATTCTGCTCGAGACGGTCGAGGCCTTGGAGGCGCTGGGGATCAGAGATCCCAACTTCGCTTCTTACAAGGCGAGCGCGCGGCGGGCGATCGAAGAGAATCGGAAGTACCGGAGCGAGAGAAGCGAGGCCGCTGCGGGCACCGTCGCCGGGCCGGCGGGCGCCCGGGGAGAGCAGCCGCCGCCCAAACCGGTGCTCGAGGCGCCCGCGACGCGGCCGGCAGGGGACCCGACCCCGGTCGTGGAGACGTCCCCGGGGCCGCCCGCCCAGCCGCCTCCCACGCCGCGGCCATCGTCCCTCCGGCCTTCCGCCGCGCCGCCGAAGCCGCCGCCGGCGCCCGCCGCCACCCCGCCGGCGGAACCGATCCCTCCGGCCGCCCCGACCGCCGGTACGAAGGCGCCGCCGGTCAGCGTCCCGCCGCCGTCGCCTCGGGTCTCGCCGGTCCTGCCCCCGGGCGAAGAGGAACCCAAGCTGGCCCGCGCCCGCAGCTACTACCAGAGCAGCCACTACGAAGACGCCCGCGCCCTGCTCGCCGAGTTGCGTCAGGATCCGCAGACGAGCCCCGCCGTGCGCGGGGAGGTGCTGCTCTATTCCGGGCTGGTCGAGCTGTCTCAGGAACGCCTCGAGACCGCCATATCCTTCCTGGAGAGCGCCGCCGAGTACGGCGTCGAAGATGCCGATTTCTATCGCGGGTTCGCCCTCTTCGAAAGCGGCCGGCTGGACGAGGCGGCGGACGCCTTGCGGCTTTTCGTCGACGGCAACGCCGGCTCGCCCCAAGCCGCCAAGGCGAAGGCCCTCCTGCGCCGCGTGGAGGCCAGCCGCGAAGCGCCGGGGAGCTCCGGCGGTGCCGGCCTCAGCCCCGACTCTTCCGCACCTCCCCGGGAGCTGCGCGTCGACCACCTGATCGGCCGCCAGGCCTATGATCGGCCGATCGAGTTGCGGGGTTTCCTACGTTCGTCGGTCACCCTCGACAGCTTTCGTGGCGCTCCGGTGATCCTCCACCTGTGGGCTTCCTGGTGTGCGCCGTGCGTCAAGGAAATGCCGTCGATGCTGAAGTTCTTCTCGCAATTCAACGCCATATTCCGTCAACGCGGCGTCGAGATGGTGGCGGTCAGCCTGGATTACACCGAAGAGGCACTCGGCCGGTTCGTCGAGCGCCATCTACCCGAAATCCCCGAGGAATTCAGAATCTACTGGGATCGGACCTGGCAGGTGATCGAGGCGCTGGGCACCAGCCAAGCCCTGCCGCAGACCATCGTCATCGGCCGTGACGGCACCATCCTCGATGCGGTGGTCGGGGAGCAGGACTGGCAGGACAAGCGCTGGATCGAGCGCCTTGCGGAGAACGCCCGCTGAGGGCGGACGAGCGCCTGATCGCCGGCAGAAAAGAATAAAGACCCAAACGCCAATTTCGCAGGAGTACGACATGTCTACGCGAGCATCAATCCTTCTCGGCTTGCTCGGCCTGGTGATCGTGGGCACCGGCCCGGCGGCGGCCCAGAGCCCCGACGTCGACGCCAACGAGGAGCTGTGGAGCCGCATCGACGCCGCCCTCGACGAATCCTTGGACGAGCAGGTCGACGACCTGGTCGACATGATGGACGGCAGCGACTTCGACGACCGGCAGCATCTCGAGCGGCCGCTCGATCCCGGCGAGGGGCAGATGGCGATCCCGGCCACCGGCCACGACAATCCCCTCCTCGACCGCGAGTGCAAGCGCCAGGCGATGCGACGGGCCATCGAGACCCTGGCTCGCACCGAGGGGCTTTCCCCCGAGGACGCCGCCAAGATGGCGCGGGAGCACAGCGAGAGCCGCAAGCACGCGCTGGAGGAGGGGATGAGCTATCTCGAATACCTCCAGCACGTCGCCGAATGCAAGGCCTTCTGCGGACCGCTGGTCAAGTACATGATCGGTTGCCACGTCGGGGCGGTGGCCAGCCGCCAGCCGGAGATCGCCTTCTTCGCCGTCGACAGCGACGAGATCGGCGATCCCCGCAGCTTGCAGGCGGTGGGTCGCATCGCCGAAGAGCTGCGCGACGCCTCTAAGCAGGTGCTGTTGATCGGCCGCGCCAGCAAGTTCGGTCCCAAGCTCTACAATCGCACCCTGTCGGGCCGTCGGGCCGAGTCGGTGAAATCCATGCTGCTGCGCCGCGGCGTCGACGAGGGGCGCATTCATCTGCTGGTCTTCGGCTATGAGCCGCCGCAGATCGACCCCCCGATCGCCGAAGCCTACGGCTGGCAGCGGGAGTATCGGGACCTGGGCAACCGCCGGATGAATCAGAGCGTGGTCATGGTGGTTTTCTGAGGAAGACGGGCGAGCGTGGCAGACGCCAAGGGTAAGACAACGGGTGCCGGCGGCCGCAGGGCTCGCTGGCCGGCGCGCGCTCTCGTCCTGGCGCTCCTGCTGGTGCTGGCAGCAGTCCTCCGTTATGCCGCCGAGCAGCGCCGGGATCGCTGGCGTCAGCTGCGCGAGCACGCCTTGGCTCGACTCGCAGCGGACGACTACGCCGGAGCTCTGATCGACCTCGAGCCCCTCCTGTCGCGCTGGCCGGAGGATCACGAGCTCGCCATGGCCTGTGCCAGGGCGCGCTATCTCCTCGGCTACCTGCACGATGCGGACGCTCTTCTCAAGCGGCTCGAGAGCGTCCGGCCGGATCTCGCCGAGGTGGCGTTCTACCGCGGACTGATCGCGCTCGGCGAGAGCCGAAGCGACGAGGCCGTGGCGCACTTGGACCGGGCGGCGTCCCTGGCTGGCGGAAGCCCGGAGGCCGCCTTCTACCTGGGCTTCGCCCACTACCAGCAGGATCGCGTCGAGGAGGCGCGGAGCGCCTTCGAACGGTTTCTCAGCAGCGCCCCTTCGACGTCGCCGCTGGTGCCTCGCGCGCACAGCTTCCTCGCCCGTCTGGCCGTGCCGCCGCGCCGCCCGCCGGCGGTAGCCAACGCATTCGAGCACCAGCTCACCCTGCGTGGCTTCCAGCGTCCGGACGTCGACCTGGCCTCCTTCCGCGGGCGGGTGCTGGTGCTGCACTTCTGGGCCTCCTGGTGTGCTCCCTGCCGGGCCGAGCTCCCCTCTCTGCTCGCCTTCGTCGAGCACGACTACCCGGCCCTGGCGGCCCGCGGACTGACCCTCGCCACGGTCAGCAACGACTTTACCGGCGAAGCCCTGGCTCGCTTCGTCAGCCAGGTCCTGCCGCAGGACGCTGAGCTGCCGATCTACTGGGATCCGGATGCCAGCGTGAACGAGCGGCTGGAGATCGGCATCAGCCTGCCCCAGACCCTGGTCGTCGATCGCCAGGGCCGCGTCCGACACAGCGAGGTCGGTGCCGTCGACTGGCGGGAACGGACCTTTCGCCGGCTGCTCGAGAGCGTCCTCTGAATGCGTCCGGTGGCCTTCAAACACCGGCTGGAGTTCGTTGCCTACCGGTTGGCGCGGCGGGCGGTGCTCGCCCTGCCGCATGGTTGGGTGCGGCGCATCGGGCGCGGCGTCGGCCGGCTTTATGGCCGGGTCGACCGGCGGCGGCGACGGCTGGTGGAGGAGAATCTGGCGCGGGCGATGCCGCAGCTGACGGCGGCGGCGCGGCGGCGGACGGCGCGCGACTGCTTCGCCCATTTCGGCCAGAATCTCTTCGACAGTCTGTCGGCGATCCGCTTCGCTCCGGCCGAGATCGAGCAGCAGTTCGCCGTCGAGGGCTGGGAGCACGTCGAGGAGGCGCGCGCCGGCGGCAAGGGATTCTTCCTGCTCACCGCCCACTACGGGCCCTGGGAGCTCGCCGCCTACCCACTCGGCCTGCGCCTGGGGGCCATCCACTTCGTCGCCCGGCCGCAGAGCAACCCGCTGATGGCGGAGGAGCTGAGGCGCCTGCGCGAACGCCTGGGCAACGTCCTGATCCCCAAGCGGCGGGCGGGGCACCGGATGCTCAACGTCGTCCGCCAGGGGGGCTGCGTCGCCCTGGCGATCGACCAGCGGGTGCGGCCGCAGGACGGCATCCTGCTGCCCTTCTTCGGCCTGCCGGCGTGGACCTCGCCGGTCCTCGCCTTCCTCTCCATCCACACCGGAGCTGCGGTGGTGCCGGCCTACTGCGAGACCCTCGCCGAAGGCCGCTATCGGCTGGCATTCGAGGCGCCGATCTGGCCTCAGGGCCGGGGCGAGGAGGCCGAGGCCGCCCTCACCCGGCGCTACCTGGCGAGCATCGAGCAGCGCATCCGCCGGCGGCCGGAACAGTGGTTGTGGATGCACCGTCGCTGGCAACTGACCGCTCCGGCCAGGAGCCGCGACAGGATCGACGAGCTGCGCCGGGCGTCGGGCCTGCCCGCCGGTCCGGAGCTGGTGGAGCTCGAGGGCGTCCTGCCGCCGGCGGTCTACCGCGACCTCGCCGGGCTCGCCGCCACCGGCGTCCTGGAGCGACCGGAGCTGGTGCTGCTGCACGGCCCGGCGTCCGCGACGAGCCGGGCGGCGGCGGCCGTCGGCCATGCCCTGATCGCGGCCGGCCATGCGGTGCGTTTCGCCCCGGCGCGGGAGCTCGCCGGCGAGCTGGCGGCGGCGGCGGAAGGCGGCGGGCTGGCGCGCCTCCGGCGCCAGCTCGACCTGGCCGACCTGCTGATCGTCGACCGGCTGGAGACGGTGAGCGGGGGGGCGGAAGGGGAGCGGCTGGCGGAGCTCGTCGCCGGCCGCCGCGGCCGCCGCTCGACCCTCGTCGTCGCCCCCTGCGAACGCACCTGGCGGGCGATCGCCGGCGCTGGCGAGACCTGGGACCGGTCGCTCGAGCTGCCCGCCGACCCGGCCCCCGGCGGCGGCAGCCAGGGGGGGTGACGGTGGACCTGCGCCGTCAGGTGGAGCTCGCCGCCGAGCGCATCCGGCCCTACGTGCGGCGGACGCCGGTCGAGCGCTCGCCGGTCCTGGCCGCGGCCGCCGGCGGCGACGTGTGGCTCAAGCTTGAGAACCAACAGATCACCGGCTCGTTCAAGCTGCGCGGGGCGATCAACAAGCTGCTCTCGCTGGCGCCGGCGGTGCGCGCCCGGGGGGTGGTGGCGGCGTCGTCGGGCAATCACGGTCTGGCGGTCGCCCACGGCGCCGCGGTGCTCGGCTGTCCGGCCCGGATCTTCGTGCCCGACGCCGCCTCGCCGGCCAAGGTGGAGGCGATACGCGCCCTCGGCGTCGAGGTGCGAAGCGAGCCCGGCGACCCGCTGCGCGCCGAGGAGGCCGCCCGGCGCGACGCCGCCGCCCGCGGCGCGACCTACGTCTCGCCCTACAACGACCCGCAGGTGGTGGCCGGGCAGGGCACCATCGGCCGCGAGCTGGCGCGGCAGATCGACGAGCCGGCGGCGGTCTACGTCGCCCTCGGCGGCGGCGGCCTGGCGGCCGGCATCGGCGGCTACCTGCGGGCCGTCGCGCCGGCGATCGAGATCGTCGCCTGTTCCCCCGAGCGCTCGCCGGTGATGGCCCGCTCCCTCGCCGCCGGCGAGATCCTCGACCTGCCGTCCCGTCCCACCCTCTCCGACGGCACCGCCGGCGGCGTCGAGCCCGGCGCCATCACCTTCGAGCTCTGCCGCCGCGCCGTCGACCGCTGCCTCGAGGTGACGGAGGAGGAGATCGCCGCCGCCATGCGCCTGGTGATCGGCCGCTGTCACCAGCTGATCGAGGGCGCCGCCGGGGTGGCGGTGGCCGGCTTCCTCGCCGATCCCAAGCGCCCGTCGGGCCGCGCCGCGATCGTCCTCTGCGGCGCCAACGCCGGCCTCGACGCGCTGCGCCGCGTGCTGTGCGACTGAGGGCGCTCGCGGCAGTCGATCGCCACCCGGGGAAACGCACGCAGGGAGATGAGCCGCGCACAGGTCGTCCGCGAGCTGCAGCCTGCCTCTCGCCACCCTGGACCGGCGGCTCAGAGCCGCGGCCGGGGGGCGCCGGGTGGAGGTCTTCAGAACGACCACAAGCGCGGGATGAGGACGCTGGCCAGGAGCCAGAAGAGGATGTTCAAGGGCGCGCCGAAGCGGGTGTAGTCGAGGAAGCGGTAGCCGCCGGGAGCGTAGACCATCATGTTGGTCTGGTACCCCATCGGGGTCATGAACTCGGCCGAGGCGGCGAAGCAGATGGCGACCAGGAAGGGGCGCGGGTCGACCGTCAGGGTGGTGGCCAGGCTGAGGGCCAGGGGGGTGAGGATGATCGCCGCGGCGGCGTTCGAGATCATCTGGGTGAGGAGCGAGGTGATGAGATAGACCAGGGCCACCACCGCATAGGGGGCGGCCATGGGCAGGACGGCGGCGATCTTGAGGATGCCCTCGGCGATGAAGTCGGCGGTGCCGGTGACGATGAACGCCTGGCCGACGGGCACGAAGGCGGCGATCAGGAAGAGCACGCTCCAGTCGATGCTGCGGTAGGCGTGGCGGGGCCGGATGGTCCCCGCCAGCAGCAGCAGCACGGCGCCGAGGAGCGCCCCGGCGACGATCTCCAGGATTTTGAGCGCCGACAGCAGCACCACCAGCGGCAGGATCACCAGCACCAGCCACCACCCGCGCTCGCGACGCAGCGCCAGACGATGCTCGGCCAGGACGATGAAGCCCTCGTCGCGGCGGATGTCCTCCAGCCGATCGGGGGGCACCAGCATCAACAACGAGTCCCAGGCCCGGAGCAGGGTGTGCGCCACCTTCTTGCGCAGCGCCGTGCCATGGTGGCGGATCGCCATCACGAAGCCGCCGTAGTGGCGGCGGAAATCGACCTGCGCCAGGGTGCGGCCGACCAGCCGCGAGCGCGGCGTCACCAGCACCTCGGCGGTGATCTGGCCGGCGTCGCCGAGCTCGGCGTCGCTGAGCTTGACGTCGGGAAGCAGAGCCAGGCCGAGATCGCTGCGCAGGCGCAGGAGCTCGTCGACGTTGCCCTGGACGATCAGCACGTCGCCCTCTTCCAGCGGCAGCATGCCGGGATTCTCGGCGAAGCGCTGGTCGCCGCGCAGCACCGCCAGGACGTTGACGTCGAAGCGCTCGCCGATGCCTTCCTGGCGGCAGCTGCGGCCGATCAAGGGCGAGCCCTCGGTCACCTTGACCTCGGTCAGATAGTCGCCGAGCTGATACTTGCGCGTCAGGTCCCCGGCGCGCACCCGGTCGGGCAACAGACGGCGGGCGAAGATCAGGATGTAGGCCAGCCCGAGGAGCAGGAAGACGATGCCCAGCCGGGTGAGCTCGAACATGGTGAAGGGCCGCTCGCCGGCCTGCTGGGCGATCTCGCTGACCAGCAGATTGGTCGAGGTGCCGATCAGGGTCAGGGTGCCGCCGAAGATCGAGGCGTAGGACAGGGGGATCAGGATCTTGCTCGGGCTCAGCTCCAGGGTGCGGCAGAGGCCGATGGTCAGGGGGATGAAGATCGCCACCACGGCGGTGTTGTTGAGGAATCCCGACAGCATGCTGACGGTGAGCAGCAACGCCCCGACCCCCAGCCAGCGCCGCTCGCGCGCCCAGTGGCCGAGGCGGTCGGCGGCGGCGTCGATCAGGCCGGTGCGGGTCAGGGCGTGGCTCAGGACGAAGAGCGCCCCGATGGTCACCACCGCCTTGTTGCAGAAGCCGGAGATCGCCTGCTCCGGGGTGACGAGGCCGCTGGCCAGGAGCACCCCGAGAAGGCCGAGAGCGGTCACCTCGAGGGGGAAGATCTCGCGCACGAAGGCGACGAGGGCCAACCCCAGGAGCAGCAGCATGAGGGCGATCTCGAAGGTCATGCTCGCTCGCCCAGGAGATAGCGCACGACGTCGAGGTAGTCGATGAGGAGGGACGCGGCGTCGGTGAAGACGAGGACCTTGAGCCAGGCGCCGTACGCCCCGGCCCCCGCCCACTCGCCGCGGCGGCGGTAGAGGTAGACCAAGAGCGGCGTCCAAAAGATCACGTGGGAGAGGCCCAGCAGGCGCACGTAGCCCAGCTGGGCGTAGAGCAGGTTCATCAGCACCGCGTTGCCCACCCAGGCGGCCAGCACCCAGCGCGCCTCGAGCCGGCGCACGAAGACCACGCTCGCCGTATTGACCAGGATCAGCCAGAAGATCCAGCTCTTGAGCCACCAGGGCTGCTTCAGAACCTCGGCCATGAATTCCATCGTCCACCTCCGGTCGCCGGGGACGGCTTGCCGCCGGCCTCGCGCGACCCGCGCGGGGTTTCGGCCTGACGGCGGACTGCGTCGGCTGCGTGGCCGCCATGATACGCCATCCTCGCCGCCGTGTGGCAGCTGCCGAACGACTGCACCCCGAGCGTCCAGGCCGCCTGAGAGCAGCGGGACCTACCGGCGGGGGAACGCCTCGGGTAGAATGCAAGGCGGCAGCCGGCCGGTTCGCTACAGGCTTGCAGGCCGAGCGATCGAGGCCGGGCATGACGGGCAAGCACAAGAGCAAGGAGATACAGGCCGCCATCGCCTATGCCCTCGACCGCGGCTGGCGTCTCGAGAGAGCCCGGGGGCGCGGACACGCATGGGGAACGCTCTACTGCCCCTTGACCGACCGTGGCGGGTGCCGCTTTACCGTCTGGGGAACGCCGGCGATTCCCGAAGCCCATGCTCGCGATCTGCGGCGCACCGTCGATCGCTGTGAGCACGGCTAGCGAAACGAGGTCACCATGAAGACGTACCACTTCGAGCTGATCCTGAACCGGCCGACAACCGAAGCGGATGACGAGCAGCTCTTCGAGCATTTCCACGGCCGGGTATCGCCGGCGTTGGCGAACGGCGTGCCCATCCTCTACGTGCACCTCCCTGCTCCCTCGATGGACCATGCGATCCGCGAGGCGATCCGGGGCGTAACCCACCTCGATCTCTCCGTCAAACGCATCGAAGTCGATCCGAGCATCTTCGTCGCAGCGTGACTGAGCGACGACGAATCCCTCCGTCGAAGCAGTTCCTTGCGAAGGACCTCCGCTCGCCCGGCGGGTAGGGTTCGGGCGGCGGATCCGCGGGCAAAAAAAGAGCCTCCCGAGGTCGGGAGGCCGGGTACTCGCCGGCGCCCGAGGGCGCCGAGAGAGATCAATTCGGGCAGATCGAGAGGTCGTCGATGCCGCCTTCGATGATGTCGCCGGGGCCGGCGCCGTCGGCGACCTGGAGGCGCAGGCGGACGTCGGAGCCGGCGGGGATCGAGGCGGTGGCCTCGGTCCAGGCGGCGGTGGTGCGGACGTCGCCGAGGGAGACGATCGGGCTGTAGGTGACGCCGCCGTCGGTCGACACCTCGAGCAGGAAGAAATCGTCCCCCGGGTCGTCGCCGGCGTCGCGCTGGCCGTGGAAGTACCAGACGCTGAGGGTCGACGCGGCGCCGACGTTCCAGGTCGGCGAGTCGAGGATGCAGGTGCCGCTGTCGACGTCGGCATTGCCGGCCGAGGTGTTGGTGGCGGTGAAGATGGCGTTGCCGGTGCCGGAGGTGTGATCGCCGCCGACCTGGGTGGTGACCCCGCCGCTCGACTGGGCGGTGGGGGTGGCGAGCACGAAGTCGCCGGTCGAGCAGGTGCTGGCGGCGCTGTTGGTCCAGCCGGCGGCACCGCTCTCGAAGTCGTCGTCGACGGTGCAACCCACCGGCGCGTCCTCGAAGATCCGCACGTTGCGGAAGCGGCTGTTGTTGCCGCTGCCGGCGTCGTTGTCGTTGACCAGCACCAGGAACATGCTCGCCCCGGTGTAGAAGTCGCCGACCCGGATCCGGAAGGTCTGGAAGGCCCCCGGGGTGGTGTAGGTGAAGCCGCCGATGCCCCAGTTCTGGGTGCCGTGGAGCTGGAAGACCCGGTTGCTGCTGATCGAGTTGTCCTCGTCGAAGCCGATGCCGTGGATCTCGCCCTCGGCGGTCGACATGAAGTCGAACTCGAGCACCGTATCGGCGGTGACGGCGAAGGTCTGGGTGGTGCGACGCCAGGTGTTGTCCTGGAGCAGCAGGGTGGCGCCGCCGTCCTCCACCGTGACGTTCTGCGACGCGTCCTGGTTGGAGTAGGAGACGGTGGTGGTGGTCGTCCAGTCGATGCAGTCGGGGCAGCCGCCCGGCGGCGCCGGATCGATGGTGATCGAGATCTGCGCCGAGCCCGCCAGGCCGCCGGAGTCGGTGACCGAGGCGGTGATGGTGTGGCTGCCGGCCGACAGGGTCGTGGTCTGGAAGCTCGCTCCCGAGCCGATGGTGCCGTCGAGGCTCGAGCTCCAGGTGAGGCTGGCGGAGAGGTCGCCGTCCTCGGCGTCGGTGGCGCTGCCGGCGAAGCTCACCGCGGAGCCCTCGGTGAAGCTGGCGCCGTCCGCCGGGGCGCTGATCACCACCGCCGGGGCGGTGTTGGTGCCGCTGGCGGCGCAGCTCCGAACCTGGGCGTCGTCGACGAAGAACGAGGTGGTGAGGATGCTGTCGTTGGTGGCGCGGAAGGCCAGGCGCACGGTCTGGCCGACCCACGGGGTGAGGTCGACGTTCTCCTGCGCCATCCACGCTCCCTGGGCCCAGCCGTCGTTGCGGGCGTCGATGACCGACAGCACGTTGCCGGCGAGGTCGCGGACCTCGGCGGTGAAGTTGTCGAAGCCGTGGCCGTCCGAGCCCTCGTTGGTGGTCATGTGCCAGAAGAAGCTCCATTCGGCCTCCACCGCGTCCGCCGGCACGGCGAAGTCGAGGGTCGCCTCGTGGGTGCTGCTGGCGGCGCCGCCGAGGCGCAGGGAGGTCGAGCCGTGGCCCGCCGCCGGCGCGGCGACGCGGGCGGCGCCGGTGAGGGTCCAGCCGTCGTTGCCGGTCTCCCAGCCCCAGGCGCTGGTGCTGCAGCCCGAACCGTCGTGGCTCTGCGGGGAGGCGCGATAGGCCAGGCCGTAGGACTGGGGCCCGCTCGGCACGCTCGAGCCGACGACGCGGATCGTCCAGGTGCCGGCCTGGGGGTTCTCCACCACCACCTGCTCCTGGTTGTCGACCGTGTTGACGCCGGTGGTCGCCGGCAGCTGCGGGCTGGCGGCGTTCAAGACGAAGGGCCGGTGGACCGTGTTGTCCGGCGCCACCAGCTCGAGGTCGAGATCGTTGACCAGGGCGGTGGCGGCGAAGGCGGCGGCTGCGGCGTCGTCCCAGGCCAGGCTGACCTTGAGCTCGCCGGTGCCCGCCGGCACGGTGACGTTGAAGCTGTCGGTGGCGCCGTTGCCCACCGCGTCGCTACCCCAGTTGGCGCTGCCGCTGCCGAGGATGCCGTCGCCGTCGCGCAGCAGGGTGATCAACGCCTCGGCGTCGACCGCGCCGTAGCCGTAGATGAAGTCCGGTCCGGCCTGCCCTTGATCGCGGGCGGTCTGGATCAGCATCGCCTTGACCAGCGCCGGCAGGGGACGGTCGTTGGCACCGCCGTGGCCGAGGGCGCGCCAGTCCTCGATCAGGAGCGATACCACCCCCGCGGTCGCCGGGGTGGCCATCGAGGTGCCGCACCAGCCGCTGCCGCCGTAGGCGGTGTCGGAGGTCGACAGGGAGGAGAAGATGAAAGCCTCCCCCGACACCCGGCCGGACTCGCAGCCCGGGGCCGAAATCACCGGCTTCAAGCGCCCGTCGTCGCACGGGCCCCAGCTGGAGAAGCTGGTCATCGAGCCGCCGTCGGAGTTGATGGCGCCGACCTGGATCGGGTTCTTGGCGCAGGACGGCGGGGCGGTGGTCAGGTAGTTGGAGCCGCAGCGGCCGCGCGGCGTGCCGCCGCTGCGCTCGTTGCCGTTGGCCCAGGTCATGATCATCGGCCCGGAGACCGCGGCATTGTCGCCGCGGACGATGCCGTCGATCATGTTCGACGACACGCCGTAGTCGCCCTCGCGCGAGCAGGGGGAGCCGTTGGCGGCGGTGTTGGAGCCGATCGAGTTGGTGCCGAGGTCGGCGCCGAAGGTGTTGCGCGCGGCGGCGTAATCGGCCTGGATGTCGCCGGCGTTGTCCCAGAACAGCATCGAGCCGGCGGTCTGCTGGTAGCCGGCGGTGAGGATGCCGGCGCCGGTCGCCACGCCCCGCGCCCGACCGCCGCTCGAGCCCGAGCCGTCGCCGGCGGCGGTGCCGGCGACGTGGGTCGGATGGTCGGCGACGGCGTCGGCATCGACCGAGGTGACGCGGCTGCCGCTGCCGGCGTTGAAGGTGACGTGGCTGGCGCGGACGCGGCCGGCGTCGAAGACGAAGAGATCGACGCCGCTGCCGTCGAGATTGAACGGCGCACCGATCACCGCGTCGGCCCGCATGTTGGCGCGGGCGCCGTCGTTCAAGGCGGTGAGGGGCGGCGCGCCCTCCTCCAGCCACAGCACCTCCTCGTGGCCGGCCAGCTCGCCGATCTTCTCCTCCGGCAGCCAGACGGTCATGCCGTGGATGCCGTCGATCGGTTCCATGGCGGCGCCGCCCATGGCCTCCACCAAGGTGCGGCCGCGCTCGACGTCGACGTCGTGGTGCAGTTGCAGCATCAGCATCACCCAGCCCGGCCGCTCGGGGTCGCGGGCGTAGGGGGCGAGCTCCCCCGCCTTGAGGCGCGGGTGGAGTTTGCGTTCGGCGTCCCACAGGGTCAGCCAGCGCACCTCCGACCGTTTGGCGAGGGCGGACAGCCGGTCGACCGGCACGGCGGCGATCCAGGCGTTGCCGGGAACGTAGGCGCCGAGGTCGAGGCCGTCGCGCCACAGCGCCTGCTTTTCGGGGAAGGACGGCACCTGCTGCAACTGCACCAGCACGTGGACCGTCTCCTGGCCTTTGGCGCGCAGCTCCGCAGCGCGCGCCTCGAGCCGTTTCTGGAGTGCCGGCGAAACGCCGGGGGTGGGGGTGAAGCGCTCGCCGAGAAGCCTGATCTCGTAGCGATCGGCGTCTCCAGCGGCGGCCGGCGCGACCAGCGCCAGGGTGAGAATCAGGGACGAGAAGAAGACACAAGTCAAGCGAGTACCCGGGGTGGGGCTCATGGCGAACCTCCTGGTTGAGATGGCAGAAAGCCGGCATGACGAAGGCCGGCATCCCGGGTACGTCGCAAGGACTATGCCAAATTTTTGTCACCCGGCCGATTTGTCGAAATTCAATGAAATTCAGAGATTTCTCTGGCTTTATGGGGATTTTTGTGTTTCAAATCGGCACGTCCGCGTCCGAGGTGACGATTTTTGTATCAGACTTGAACATGTGCCTTCTCAGGCCTGATAACCGCTTCGTATCGGTGCATCGGATCGGCAAGGGGTCGTTTCGGGGGGGACGAGCGGGTCCGGTTGCCCGCCCCGCCCCCTCGCCCGGCCCGGGCTGCGGGCGGGGGAATTGCATCGCGCGCGACGATCTGCAAGTCTGCCGGCATCGGGCACGGCTTGGGCCCCGGCGTCGCCGGTCCGGCGACGGATCCGGAAGCCCCCGGAGACCCCCGAGGATGGCGACGCGACTCGACCGGGACGGGGTGCTGGCGCTGGTCGCCGGCGACCCCTGGATGATGGCCGCTATCGAGGCGGTCCGCAGCCTCGAGCTGCCCGACGCCTGGGTGGCGGCGGGCTTCGTCCGCGGCAGGGTGTGGGACCACCTGCACGGCTACGCCGAGCGCACCCCGCCGGGCGATCTCGACGTCATCTTTTTCGATCCCGGCCGGCCGCCGGCCGACGACCGCCGGCTCGAGGCGGAGCTCGAGCGGCGTGCTCCCGCCTACCCCTGGGAGGTCTACAACCAGGCCCACACCCACCGCTTCAACGGCGACCGGCCCTACTCGAGCAGCGCCGACGCCCTATCGCGTTGGGCGGAGACCGCCTCCACCGTCGCCGTCCGCCTCGGCCCTGCCGGCCGCCTCGAGCTCCTCGCCCCCTGCGGCATCGCCGACCTCGTCGGCATGGTGATCCGTTTCAACCCCCACCCCGACGCCCGCCGCGACGTCTTCGACGAACGCCTCCGCTGCAAGGGCTGGCAGCGCCGGTGGCCGCGGGTACGGGTGGCGCGCTGAAGCCGCTTGCTGATCAACGCCAGAGGCGCCCCGGCTCACCGCGGGCGGCAACGCCGACGACGAAGGCCAGGAGCTCAATGCGTCCACGCAATGGCGGCAGGCTACGCGCGCGGTCGCCGCCGCGCCGGTGGTTGGGGCTACTCGATCACCAGCGCGAAGGGCAGACTGGTGATGGTGCCCTGGGGATCGGTGACGCTGGCGAACATCGGGTAGCTGCCCGCGGGCAGGTCCATGGCGCTCAGGTCGACGGTCGGTCCGCTGCCGACCACGTTGTCGAGCTGGCGCAGGGACCAGCGGATCGACGAACTGACGTCCATCCCGCCGAGGCTGTGGGCCGACGCCTCGAGGACGATCGGCTCGCCGAGCTGGAAGGCGGGCTCGGTCAGGAGGACGACCAGCGCCTGGTCGAGGACCAGGAAGGAGGCCGCCGGAACCGAACGGCGCAGGCCTACCAGGCCGTCGGGCCAGGCGACGCGGACCTCCAGCGGCCCCTGCCAGTCGCCGAGGCCGAAGTGGGCTTCCGCCGGGTTGCTGGACTGGAAGTTGCTGCCCGCCCGGATCTCGTGGGTGAGGACGTCGCTGGCGTCGGCGGCGTTTTCTGAGCGCACCGTCAGGCGGGCGCCGATCCCCTCGGTGTTGGGCGGGCGGCCGGCGAGGCGCACCTCGAGAAAGCCGGTACCGTCGCCGAAGACGTTCTCGTACAGCCGGAAGGGGCCGTTGTTGTTGGCGATCGCCACGTCGACGTCGCCGTCGCGATCGAAGTCGAAGCAGCTCACCCCGCGCCCCTCGTTGGCGTCGGCGATGCCGACCAGGGCCGCCAGCTCGGTGAAGGTGCCGCCGGGGTTGGCGTGGAAGAGCACCGCCGGATTGCCGGTGAAGCGACCGTCGGCGGAGAACGGATTGCCCGGGTAGTAGAAGCCGTTGACGTGGAAGACGTCGAGGCGGCGGTCGTTGTCGAAGTCGGCGGCACAGGCGCCCCAGCCCCAATGGCCGTCGCGCACCCCGGCAGCCTCGGTGACCTCGGCGAAGGTGCCGTCTCCCAGCCCTTGGTAGAGGCGATTGCCGGTGGTCGGATCGTCGAAGCGGACGTGGGAGACGAACCAGTCGAGGTTGCCGTCGTTGTCGAAGTCGGCCACCGCCGTGCCCATCGCCGTATTGCCGTTGATCGGCGACGCAGCGGTGAGATTCTGAAAGGTGCCGTCGCCCTGGTTGATCAGCACCCGGCTGCTGCCGATGTCGCCGGAAATCAGCAGGTCGGCGTCGCCGTCGCCGTCGACGTCGGCGAAGTTGGGGGAGAAGGTCTGGTCGAGGTCGCTGACCCCGGTGCCCCAGCCGCTCGCCGGGTTGAGGGAGCTCTCGAAGAGCACCGAGACGTTGGCCTGGTAGCTGACGTCGGTGAAGGTGCCGTCGCCTTCGTTGCGCCACAGGTGCTGGCTCGGATTGGCGGCGATCAGGGCGTCGCACTGCGCCGCGGTCAGGCCGCTGCAGTCGTAGACGTCGGGGCCGGAAGGGGTCATGGAGTGGGGAATGAAGAGGTCGAGGTCGCCGTCGCCGTCGTAGTCGCCGAAGGCGCCGCCCCAGCTGTTCGGATTGCGCGCCACGTCGTAACCGGCGAGCGCGGTGGCGAAGACGTCGGTGAAGGTGATCTGGCCGCCGGCTCCCGGGCCATCGTTGCGAAACAGGCGCGGCGGGGTGCTCAGGGCTCCGCCCACCCACAGGTCGAGATCGCCGTCGCCGTCGTAGTCGGCGAATACCGCGCCGGAGGCGCGTTCGTTGCTGATCAGGACGCCGGCGGCAGCGGCGACGTCGGTGAAGGTGACCTGATCGCCGGCCCCTGGGCCGTCGTTGCGAAAGAGGCGGCTCTGGCCGGCGTCGCCGCCGAGCACGAAGAGGTCGACGTCGCCGTCGCCGTCGTAATCGCCGGCCGCCACCCCACCGGTGATCCAGGTGCTCATGATCTCCGCCGGCGAGCTCATCAGCGGCACCTCGTCCATGCACTCGCAGCTGCCGCCGCAGATGCACAGATCCTCGAGGGCGAGGATGGTCTGGGTGATGGCGTGGTCGTGGGTCAAGCCGGCGGCGTCGGTGACGTCGACGAAGGGGGTCTGGGCGCGGGCGGCGACGGCGCCCGGCAGCAAGGCGATGAGAGCGAGGATGAATCCTCGGGGAATTGCGCTGGTCGTCATGGGCATGCCCTCCGATCGGGGTTGTCTCGAGGCCGGCCCGGATGGCCGGCGCTCCTGCTTTGGAACGTGCCGATCGCCGGCCGATCGGATCACAGGACGACGCCCGGCTCCCTCACCGGTCGAGCAGGGCGAGGGCGCGTCCGGCGACCTCGCGGCCGATGGCGATCGAGGCGGTGGCCGCCGGCGAGGGGGCGTTCAGGACGTGCAGGGAGCGCGGTCCGGCGGCGATGCGAAAGTCGTCGATCAGGCGGCCGGCGGCGTCGACCGCCTGGGCGCGGATGCCGCAGCTCGACCGCACCAGGTCGGGGGGGCGGATCGCCGGCACCAGGCGCGCCACGGCGGCAGCGAAACGCCGCTTGCTCCACGAACGCCGCAGCTCGTCGACGCCGCTCCGCGCGTGGCGGCGGGCGAGGCGCCAGAAGCCGGGGAAGGTGAGGATCGAGAGGACGTCGCGCGGCGACGCGCTCAGCCGGCCGTAGCCCTGGCGCGCCAGGGCCAGGACGGCGTTGGGCCCGGCCTTGAGACGGCCGTCGATGGTGCGGCTGAGGTGGACGCCGAGAAAGGGCAGGCGCGGATCGGGCACCGGATAGATCAGGCCGCGGACGAGGTCGCGACGCTCGCCGGCGACCTCGTAGTACTCGCCGCGAAAGGGCACGATGCGCAGCGCCGGGCGCAGGCCGCAGAGTCGCGCCACGCGGTCGCTCTGGAGGCCGGCGCAGGCGACGAGGACGGCACAGCGGACGATGCCGGCGGTGGTGTGGAGCCGCAGGCCGCCGGCCTGCCGCCGGACCGCCTTCAGGCGGGCGCCGGTGCGTACCTCGCCGCCGGCCGCAACCACCACCCCGGCCATGGCGCGGACGACGCGGGCGAAGTCGACCACCCCGGTCTGCGGCACCCACAGGCCGCCGGCGCCGCGAGCGTGGGGCTCGCGCGCGCGGATGCCGGCCGGATCGAGGCGCTCGATCCCTTCGAGACCGTTGCCGCGCGCCCGCTCCTGAAGCTGCGCCAGCGCCTCCAGCTCGCCGTCGTCCGCCGCCACCACCAGCTTGCCGCAGCGGGCGACCGGCACCCCGTGCTCGGCGCAGAAGGCATAGAGCGCCCGTCGCCCGGCGATGCAGGTCCGCGCCTTGAGGGAGCCCGGCCGGTAATAGAGGCCGGAGTGGATCACCCCGCTCGAACGCCCGCTCTGGTGACGGGCGAGCGCGGCCTCCGCCTCCAACGCCACCAGCGACCGCCGCCCGCTTTCGAGCAACGCCATCGCCGTCGCCAGGCCGACGATCCCACCCCCCACCACCGCCACGTCGTACCGCGTCATGAGCCCGAGTCTGCCAGCTTCGCGAGTTCGGCGGTTGAGAAGCTGAAGGGAGCCGAAACTCGAGTGTCACTCGAGTTTTCGGCGGTTGAGAAGCTGAAGGGAGCCGAAACTCGAGTGAGACTCGAGTTTTCGGCGGATTGGCCGGTTCTTGTCAGCCTCGCCGGGTCGGTGGCTGAAGGAGCCGTGGGGAGCCGAAACTCGAGTGAGACTCGAGTTTTCGGGGGGCTTGGCCGGTTCTCGCCAGCCTCGCCGGGTCGGCGGCTGAGGAGCCGAGGGGTGCCGAAACTCGAGTGAGACTCGAGTTTTCGGGGGTCCTTGGGGCTTTCGGTGCTGCCGGATCGCGGGCGGTTTCTCTGCCGGATGCTCTGGGGCAGCTGCACCAACTCGCTAGGTGCCGCTACAGGTGCTGCCGCTACAGGTGCCAGGCTCTTCGCAACTCCTTGGCTGAGCATCTCTTGCGCCATGATCCCGATACCGTCACCGAGCGGCTGAACCAGGTGCTCGATTCCCTTCCCGAGCAGGACGACCGCTTCGTGACCGAGACCTCCCGCAGCATCCTCGAGCGGGTCGAGTGGTGATCCGACAGGGAGAGGCGTGGTGGGCGAATCTTTCCGAGTCCGCAGGTTCCGAAGCCGGATTCCACCGGCCGGTGGTGGTCCAGAGCGATCGCTTCCATCGCAGCCGCATCGCTACCGCGGTCTGCTTGCCCCTGAGCAGCCTGCTGCGCTGGGCTGACGCGCCTGGGCACGTCCTCCTGTCCGCACGGCCGACCGGGCGGCTCAGCTCAACAGGGTGCCACCATCTTCACAAGTGCTTTGAAATGAGGGAGTAGGGTCACAAACGACCCGCGACTCTCAGCGCCAGTAGGTACGCAGGCCGTAGGCGAGGACGGCGGCGGAGGCGAGGCCGCAGAGGGCGCCCCAGAACCAGTAGGGGAGGAGGAGGGCTTGGGCGATCTGGCCGACGTCGGAGGGCATGGTGCCGGTGGCGGTGCGGGCGACGGGGGTGAAGAGGTAGTCGCCGCGGGAGAAGACGGAGAGGGCGAGCTGGACGGCGAGAAAGATCAGCCCCAGCTGGGCGAGCTCGGCGGAGGCGCGGCGGGCGATGAGCCAGCAGAGGAGGGCGATGGTGCCGACGAAGAGCCAGCCGAAGGGGTTGCGCACGACCAGGATCAGGGCCAGGGTCAGGAGCACGGCGAAGGCGGTCAGCGCGTGGCGGGCGCCGCGGGGGGTACGGCCGCAGGCGAAGCCGAGGGCGGCGAGCACCGCCGGCCCGAGCAGGCCGCCGGCGGCGACCACCGCCTGGCTCAGACGGCTGTCGGAGACCGCGGTCAAGGCGACGCCGGAGCCGTCGGGCCACATCTCCAGGCGCTGGAAGCTGCCGCCGGTGAGCAGCGCGGCGACGCCGTGGCCGAGCTCGTGAGCGACGGTCGACAGCAGCAGCAGGGGGTAGGCGAGGACGTGGCCGTAGGGCACGGCGTAGAGCAGGCCGGTGACGAGGATGCTCGCCACCAGCACCAGCCGGGCGCGCTCGCGCGGGCGTAGCCGGCTCATCGCGCCCGCCCCAGCAGCTCGAGGACGCCGGTGGTGAGGGCCGGAACGTAGGTGATCAGCAGCACCCCCAGGCCGAGGATGGCGAGCATCGGCAGGGAGGCGCGATAGACCTTGAGCAGGGGCCGCTCGAAGCGGTAGGAGGCGAGGAAGAGGTTGAGCCCCACCGGCGGCGTCAGGTAGCCGAGCTCGAGGTTGGCGACGAAGATGATGCCCAGGTGGATCGGGTCGATGCCGAAGGCCTGGCCGAGGGGCACGATCAGCGGGACCACCACGACGATGGCGGAGAAGATGTCCATCAGGCAGCCGACCAGGAGCAGCAGCAGGTTCAAGGCCAGCAGGAAGACCAGGGGCGAGTGGACGTGGGCGGTGACCCAGGCGAGGAGGTGCGACGGCACCTGGGCGTCGACCAGGTAGCTGGTCAGCCCCATCGCCACCCCGAGGATGATCAGCACCCCGCCGATGAGCACCGTGCACTGGCGCAGCACCCGCGGCAGGTCGCCGGCGACGGACATTTCGCGGTGGACGAGGGTCTGGCTGAGGAAGGCGTAGAGCACCGACAGCGCCGCCGCCTCGACCAGGGTGGCGAATCCGCCGAAGATCGCCAGCAGGAGGAAGACCGGCAGCAGCAGCTCCCACTTGCCGCGCCACAAGGCCCGGCGCAGGGCCGGCCAGGCGAAGGGCACCCGCGGCACGTCGCTCTTGATCCCCTCGCGGATCCCCCACAGGGCGATGAGGGCGATCAGCAGCAGGCCGGGAACCAGACCGCCGAGGAAGAGATCCTCGATCGGCACCTGGGCGACGATGCCGTAGAGGATGAGGGGCAGGGCGGGCGGCAGCAGCAGGCCGAGGGAGCCCGAGGCGGTGAGCAGGCCGATCGAGAAGCGCTCGCGGTAGCGGTCGGCGAGGAGGGCCTGGAAGAGCAGGCCGCCGAGAGCGAGGATGGTCACCCCCGAGCCGCCGGTGAAGATGGTGAAGAAGGCGCAGACCACCGCCGCCACCACCGCCGTGCCGCCGGGCAACCAGCCGACCAGGGCGCGGAAGATGGCCAGCAGGCGGTGGGACGCCCGTCCCTCGGCGAGCAGGAAGCCGGTGAGGGTGAAGAGGGGGATGGCGGGCAGGGTGGGGGAGACGGAGAGGCGGTAGGTCTCCGCCGGCACCGCGGCCAGCGGCACCCCGTCGCTCATGAAAAGGAAGGCGGCGGCGCCGCCGAGGACGGCGAAGAGCGGGGTGCCGGCGATCATTCCCAGGGCGAGGAGGGCGAGCCATGGCCAGACCGGCCGGCCGTCGAGCAGCTCCGGACGTTGACCGAGGACCAGGCCGAGGGCGAGCCCCGCCGCCGCCAGCGTCCGGGCCGGCCAGCGGTCGCCGGCGCGCCACGTCAGGCGCAGGGCGATGGCGGCGAAGGCGAAGGGCAGGACCGTCTGCGCCACCCACACCGGCAGCTCCGGCCGGGCGTCGCCCTCGGGGCCGAGCAGCCAGCGGACCAGCAGCCCGGCACCGCCGCCGGCGAGCAGGCTGAGGACGAGCCGGCGCCGGCGCGGCCAGCGCTCGAGCAGCGACCAGAGGACGGCGGCGCTCAGCAGAGCGGCGGCGAGAGCGCCGGCCTGGCCCGGCGACAGGCCGAGGACGGTGAGCCGGTCGGTGCCGTAGGCCCGTTCCACCCCGACCAGCTCGAAGCCGGCGCGGGCGAGGAGGGCGCTGGCCAGCGCGGCCACCGCTGCGGCGAAGGCCTCCGCCAGCCGGCGCCAGCGGCCGGCGGGGAGGAAGGTGTTGGTGGCGAGGGCGAGGAGCCGTCCCTCGCGCGCCGCCAGGGCGGCGCCGAGGAAGGCGATCCACAGGGTCAGGTGCTGGACCACCGGCTGGGCGCCGGGGATGCCGCCGCCGAAGACCCCGCGGGCGACCATCTCCGCCAGGGGCAGCAGCGCCATCGCCGCCAGCAGACCGCCGGCGAGCGCCGCCTCGCTACGCGCCAGTGCCCGTCCGATGCCTCCGATGCCCATGTCGCCAAACCCTCGCTCCGGCCCCGGCTGCGAGCCCGCGAGCAGCGGCGCGGCGGCCCGCGGCCGGCTGCCTCATCTGCCGCCGCCGGCGCGGTAGGCGTCGCGCACCTGACGCAGGCGGTCGAGCATGTCGTGAGCCTCGATCAGCTGCCGCTGCTGGGCGGCGAAGCGCTCGGCGAAGGCGCGCCAGGCCGGCAGCTGGTCGTCGCCGACGACGGTCACCTCCAGGCCGCGTTGCTTCATCTGCTCGATCGCCCGCCGATCCTGATCCGGGACCTGGACCTCGAGCTTGCGCTCCACTTCGAGGGCGGCCGCGCGCAGCTTGCTGCGGGTCTCCGGCGCCAGCTTGTCCCACAGCCGCCGGCTGATCACCGTGGCGCCGATCAGCGGCGCGACCCCGAGATCCTGCATGTACGGGGTGTGGCGATACCACTGCAGGGAGAGGGCTGCCAGGGGGGTGGTCGGCAGGGCGTCGATCATGCCGGTCTGCAGGGCGACCATGACGTCGGTGGTGGCGAGGGCGACGGGCTGGAAGCCCTCCTTGCGCCAGATCTGGAACATGGTGTCGTCGCCGCTCCAGGTGAAGAGCTTCATTCCCCGCAGGTCCTCGACGGTACGCACCGGCCGCTTGGAGAAGAGGTGCACCCAGCCGCCGTGGCCCCAGTTCAGCAGCACGTAGCCGCGCTCGAAGAGGCGCTTCTCGAGCTCCGGGCGCAATACCTCGAGGACGTGGAAGAGCTCGTCGTAGGAGGCGAAGAACATCGGCAGCTGGAAGACCTCGAAGGCGTTGTCGAGGGCCGACAGCCCGGCGGTGGTGAGGGCCGCGGCGTGCAGCTGGCCGATGCGCATCTTGCGCACCACGTCGGGCTCGTCGCCGGCGATGCCGCCGGCGTAGATGCGCAGCACGACGTCGCCGCCGGTGGCGCGCTGCCAGTCGCCGCCCATCTCCTTCAGCGCCTTGTCCCACACCGAACCGTCCGGCGCCAGGGTGGCCATCTTGACCTCGGTCCGCGCCATCGCCGGCGGCGTCCAGGCCAGCAGGGTCGCGACCAGCAAGGTGAGGGGACGGCAGAGCTTGTTCATGGCGGGTCCTCGGCTGGCGGATCGTCGAGAAAGTAGGCGCTCTCGTTGTCCAGCAGGAGCTGCGCCCGCCGCTGGTTGATGCGGTTGGCCAGACGCTCGTCGGGCAGCGCCTCGAGGTCGACCGCCAGCGCCCGTTCGAGCATCCGGCGGTAGAGCTGCCGGTCCTGTTGCTGCACCGCCACCTTCTGCGCCCAGGTGACGAAGGTGCCGGCGCGCTGGCCGCCGGTCAGGGCCACGACGCGATCGAAGTGTTCCCGGGCCCGCTCCAGCGAGCCGCCCATGGTCTCCGGCACCGCCTCGAGGATGATCATCGCGTCGTGGACGGCGCCTTGGCCGAAGTCCGGGTCCAGCTCCAGGGCGCGTTCCAGCAGCACCCGTACCGCCGGCAGATCGGCGACCATCTCCGGTTGATCGAGGGCCACCGCGATCGCCGCCCCCCAGGCGGCACCGGTCCAGTAGAGCAGTTCCACCTGCCGGTCGAAGACCGGTCCCAAGGCGTTTTCCGGCGTGCGGCGCAGGCGCTCGCTCACCCCCGGATCGAGGCTCTCCAGGGCCTCGAGGCAGTAGTCGCGGGCGCGCCGGTAGAGGCCGAGAGCGCGCTGGCGCAAGGCCTCGGAGCGGCGGTAGTCGAGCTCGGCCAGTGCGGCGCGCTCGGCCTCGACCTCGACGAAGGCGTAGCCGTAGAGGGTGAAGCCCTGGCAGGCGGAGAGCAGCAGGCCGCGGTGGCCGGGGACCTCGGCGATCAGCGCTTCGGTGGTCTTGAGGGCGAAGGGCAGGGCGTCGGCGATCAGCTCGGGATCGTCGTCGCGGGCGAAGACGGTGCTGGCGTCCCCCAGGGTGCTGGCGAGGCTCTTGACCGCCAGTTTGCGCACCGAGCAGCCGCTGCCGGCGGCGGCGACGAGGAGGGTGCAGAGGACGGCGGCCGCACGCCGTGCCCGGAACCCGGATGCGCCGTCGCCATCGATCGGCGGCAGCGGGGGGGAGCAGGGGTGAGCGGCGGAGGACGTCACGCGGGACACTGTATCCGCGGCCTCGGAGAGCGTCAAGGAGCGCCTCCTCGGGGCTGCCGCGAGCCGCCCTCCGGTGCTATGCTGCGCAAGCTCGGACGGTCTTGGAGAGACGATCAGGACTCCGCGAGCTCCGTACCGGGGGCCGGGGTCGGCGTCCGGCGAGGTGGGGTAGGAGCGTGAGACCAGGCTCGAGGGGGAAGCCGCCGTTGCAAGGTCAGATCGATTCATCGCCGGTCGTGAGCCATCGGTCCGCCGGCCCGCGCCGGTGGCAGGGCCTCTACCGCGATCCGGTCGTGGCGCTCGCCGCCGCGGTCGTCCTGCTGGCGTCGGCGGCGGCGGTGCTGCCGCTGCCGGCGGCGTTGGGCCGCGGCGGGTCGGTGCTGGTGCTCGGCCAGGTGCTGATGGCCCTCGCCGTCGCCGCACCGCTCGTCGGCCTGCGGCGGATCGAGCACCCCGAGCAGCGCCGCTTCCGCCGGCTTTTCGCCGGCGGGATGGCCGCCTGGATGGCCTCGAGCCTGTTCCTGCGTCTGCCGGCGGCCGACTGGACCCCGCTCGGCCACCTGCTGTCCGATCTCTTCCTCGTCCTTTCCTACCTGTTGCTGCTCCTCGCTTCCGCGCTCTATCCGCACCGGCCGGCGGGCTGGAGCCGCGACGGCGTGGCGCAGCGCGTCGGCCTGGGGGGGGCGGTGGTCTTCGTCCTCGGCCTGGCGCTCTACTTCGTTTTCGTACCGGCCAATTTCGACGCCAGCGGCCAGCAGCTCAAGCGCGTCTCCTCCTTCGCCGTCTACGTGCTCTTCGACCTGGTGCTGGCGGTGCGCTTCGCCGCTCTCGGCTGGCGCTGCCGCGGCGCCGTCTGGCGGGCGATCTACGGCCTCTTGGCCTTCGCCGCCGGCCTGTGGGCGCTGCTCGACGGGAGCGAAGCCCTGATGTTCGGCGGCGTGCTGCCCTACGCCGACTTCGGCGCCCTTCTGGTCGAGACGCTGTGGAACCTGCCCCATCTGGCGTTGATCGCGGCGCTGCGCCTGCTCGACCGGCCGTCGCTGCCGCTCGAGGCACCGCCGGTGGAGAAGCCGCCGGAGACGGCCTGGATGCTGGCCGGCACCTCGGGTCTGCTGATGCTCTACGCCTTCACCTTCCCCGCCCTGCACCTGCTGCTCGACGCCTTCGGCATGGTCAGCGAGGAGACCCGGACGGCGCGGGCGTTGAGCGTCCTGGCGGTGCTGCTGGTGTTGTGCGCCATGGCCTGGCTCCACCACCGCGACCTGCTGCACCGGACGCAGCGCCTGCAGGCTGAGCGCAAAGCCGCGGCCGACCGGCATCTGGCTTCTCAGCGCCTCGAATCGGTGGGACGGTTCGCCAACGCCATCGCGCACGATTTCAACAACTTTCTCACCGCCATCGGCAGCTACGCCGACCTGGCGCGCCAGCACGCCGGGCAGGACGCCAGCCTGCGGCGTTATCTGCGCGAGATCGAGCGCATCTGCGACCGGGCGGGGGAGCTGGTGCGCCAGCTCTTGACTTTCGGCCGGGCCGAGCCGCTCAATCCGATACCGCTCGCCTTGAACGACGTCGTCGGCCGCTTCCGCTCCACCCTCCAGCAGCTGACCGAGGCCAAGGAGATCGCCCTCGAGACCCGCCTCGACCACGGTCTGTGGACCATCCACGGCGAGCGCAGTCACCTGGAACAGGTGCTGCTCAATCTGGTGGTCAACGCCCGCGACGCCACCCCGGCGCAGGGGACCATCGAGATCGTCACCAAGAACGTCCGCCGCCCGGGCGACGACGGCTCCCCCGCCGGTCGCCCGATGGTGATGCTCGAGGTGCGCGATACCGGCGAGGGCATCCCGCCGGAGAAGCGCGCCCTGATCTTCGAACCCTCCTTCACCACCAAGAAACGGGGTACCGGTCTCGGCCTGGCGACGGTCTACGGCATCGTCAAGCGCTGCGGCGGCGAGATCGAGGTGGATAGCGAGGTCGGGGTGGGGACGAGCTTCCGTCTCTATTTTCCGGCGGCGGTTCTCGGGGGGGCGCTGCCGGAGAGAACCCGCCAGACGACGGCCGCGGGCGGGGCGCCGGACTCCCCCTGACCGGCGGAGGCCGGCGGCGTCCTCAGGAGCCGTCGCGGTAGCGCACCAGCACCCGCTCGGCGGCGGAGCGGCAGCCGCGGATGGCGAGGTCGAGGGGGGTTTCGTTCTCGTCGTTCTCGGCCGCCGCATCGGCGCCGCGATCGAGCAGCAGGGTGATCATGTCGGCGTATCCCCAGAAGGCGGCCAGGTGCAGCGGCGTCGCCCGCGCGCGGCTGCGGGCATCGATCTCGGCGCCGGCGGCGAGGAGCAGCTCGGCGATCCGTTGCCGGCAGCCGTTGCTGCCCAGGGTGGTGTAGTGGAGCGGCGTGCGTCCCAGC
Source organism: Acidobacteriota bacterium (assembly GCA_003697015.1). Lineage (GTDB taxonomy): Bacteria > Acidobacteriota > Thermoanaerobaculia > Multivoradales > J023 > J023. The sequence continues at coordinate 26,267 of RFGL01000390.1, forward strand.
AGGTCGCGGGCCTCGAGATCGGCGCCGGCGGCGAGGAGCAGCCGCGCCACCGCCTCGCCGCCGTCGCTGACCGCCGCCAGGTGCAGCGGCGTGCGCCCCTCGCGGTCGCGCGCCGCGATCGGGGCGCCGGCGGCGATGAGCAGCTCGGCGGCCGCCGCATGGCC
>RFGL01000391.1 GCA_003697015.1 Acidobacteriota bacterium
CCCCGCGCTCATGCACAGCTATGCCTGGACTCGGTGGATTATACGGGCGGCGGTCGGGGTTGGATCGCGCGCTGAACGAATCGCGCCGGTCTTCGTAGGATGGCGCGGTTGTTGTGGAACGAACGACCTTTTGATGTTCGTTTTCTAGAGAAAAACCGATAATTATCCTTGATTGACAATCGGCAATCTCGATAAGCGGATGCAGCCCGAGGTCAGCGCGCGATCTCTTCGATGAACTCTTTGATGCCGCGATCGAGCCGCGCCCGCCGCCGGTGGCGCCGGCGGGCGATCTCGACCAGACGGTCGGCCAGTCGGGGCAGGGGCAGGCCGGAGAGCTCCCACAGCCGCGGGTACATGGAGATGTCGGTAAAGCCGGGCAGGGTGTTGATCTCGTTGACGTAGAGCTCCTCCCCATCGCCGGCGAGGAGGAAGTCGACCCGCGCCATGCCGTGACCGCCGATGGCGGCGAAGGCGGCGACCGCCAGCTGCTGCAGGCGCTCGGCGAGGGCGCCGTCGAGCTCGGCCGGGGCGATCAGGCGGGCGCGATCGTCGAGGTACTTGTCGGCGTAGTCGTAGAATTCCTTGCCCGGCACGATCTCGCCCACCGCCGACGCCTCCAGCCGCTCGTCGCCGAGCACCGCGCACTCCAGCTCGCGGCCGTCGATGCCGCGCTCGACCAGCACCCGGTCGTCGAAGCGCAGGCCGTGGGCGACGGCGCCGGCGAGGTCGTCCCACGCCGCGACCCGGCTGACGCCGACGCTCGATCCGCCGGTGCAGGGTTTGACGAAGAGCGGCAATCCCAGGTCCCGCAAGCCGGGGTGCACCGTCTCCGTCCGATCCGCCGCCGTCACCACGGCGTAGGGCACCACCGGGATGCCATGGGCGGCGAGGATCTGCTTGGCCAGCAGCTTGTCCATCGCCACCGCGCTGGCGGCGACGCCGGCGCCGGCGTAGGGCAGGTCGAGCATCTCCAGCAGGCCCTGCAGCGAGCCGTCCTCCCCCCAGGTACCGTGGACGATGGGAAAGGCCACCTCGAGGCGGGCCGCGAGCAGGTGGCGCAAGGTCGGCGCGACGGCTTCGCCGGCCGGCTCCAGGCAGTCCCGCGACGGATCGTCGAGCAGCTGCCGGCCGACGTCGGGGGCGACCCAGCAGCCGTCGGGCGCGATGCCGAGGGGAATGACTTCGTGGCCGGCGGCGGCGAGCGCCCGGCGGACGGTCCGCGCCGAGCTCACCGACACCGCGTGCTCGGCGCTGCGGCCGCCGAAGATCAAGCCCACCCGTGCCATGGGGCGCAGCGTATCACCGCCGGCAGGGCGGCCGGATGGCGCCGGCGTGGCAGCGGCGAGGCTTCTCGCCGGCGCCGCCGTCAGCCCGCGCCGAGGTCGACCAGCCGCACCGAACGCACCGGCTCGAGGGCGAGGAGAGCCTCGAGGGTGGCGCCGGCCGGCGGCTGGTCGAGGCGCACCACCGACAGGGCCTGATCGCTCCCCGGCAGGCGGGAGAGATGGATCTCGGCGATGTTGACCCCGGCGTCCCCGAGCACCGTGCCGAGCTTGCCGACGACGCCGGGTACGTCGCGGTTCCGCACCACCAGCAGGCGGTCCTTGGGGCGGAACTCGAGCTGGTGCTCGTCGAGGCGCACCACCCGCGGGTCGTGGCCGTGGAAGAGGGTGCCGGCGACCTCGACCTCGCCTTCCTGCGCCGTCAGGCGCACCGCCACCAGGGTCGGGTAGTCGCTCGGCGCGCTGTGCACGGCGCGCACCACCTCGACGCCCCGCGCCTGCGCCAGGCGTTCGGCGTTGACGTAGTTGACCGCCTCCCCCAGGTGGGGAGCGAGGACGCCCTTCAGCACCGCCACGCTCAGCGGCACGTGGAGCGCGTCGTCGATCCCCCACAGCTCGGCGCGAACCGCCCGCGGCGCGCTCGGCTGCAGGCCGCTGGCCAGCCGGCCGAGGGTCTCCGCCAGCCGCAGGTAGGGCTCGCCGGCGCGGCCGGCGGGGCGGAAGGGCAGGTTGACCGCGGTCACCGCCAACGAGCCGTCGAGGGCGGCGAGCACCATGCGCACGGCGTCGGTCGCCACCCGTACCTGGGCCTCGCGGGTGGAGGCGCCGAGGTGGGGGGTGGCGACGACCTTGGGATGGCGCGCCAGGGCGTAGTCCGACGGCGGCTCCTGGCTGAAGACGTCGAGCCCGGCGCCGGCCAGCCGGCCGTCGTCCAGCGCCGCCAGCAACGCCGCCTCGTCCACCACCCCGCCGCGCCCGCAGTTGATCAGGCAGGCCCCCTCCTTCATCCGCCCCAGGCGGTCGGCGTCGAGCAGGTTGCGGGTGTCCTTGGTCAGCGGCGTGTGGATGGTGACGAAGTCGGAACGGCCGAGCAGCTCGTCGAGCTCCAGCGGCTCGGCGTCGTACTTGCGGACGGCTTCCGGATCGAGGAAGGGGTCGTAGGCCAGGACGCTCATGTCGAAGGCCTGGGCCCGGCGCGCCACCCGCTGGCCGATGCGGCCGAAGCCGATCACCCCCAGGGTCTTGCCCTGCAGCTCGGTGCCGACCAGCCGCTTGCGCTCCCAGCGCCCCTCCTTCATCGAACGATCGGCCTCGGGCAGGCGCCGCACCAGGGCGAGGAGCAGGGCGAAGGTGTGCTCGGTGGCGGAGAGCAGGTTGGCGGTGGGGGCGTTGACCACCAGGATGCCGTGCTCGGTGGCGGCGGCGACGTCGATGTTGTCGACCCCGATCCCGGCGCGACCCACCACCTTCAGGCGCGGCGCGCCGGCGGCGAGGACGCCGGCGCTCACCTTGGTGCCCGAACGCACGATCAGGGCGTCGAAACCGCCGATGATCGCGGGCAGGGTCGGCCGCTCCTCCGGCGGCAGCTCCACCACCTCATGACCGGCCTGGCGCAGGGCCTCGAGGCCGCTCGCGTGCAGGGGATCGGAGACCAGAATGCGGTAGCTCGTCGGCACGGTGAATCTCCCCGGATCGGTCCGTCGATCGGCCCGGCACCGCCGGGCCCCGACACCGCACCGTAGCACAACCTTGCCGCAGCGCAGCAATCGACTTCGGCGGCCCGCGCCGGTGGCTCCCGCCGCCGGCGCGACGGCCCCTCAGTCGACCAGGTTGGTCGTCCACCGGGGCGAGGCCCCCGCGTCCACCTCGACGTAGCGGTAGAGCTTGAACCCCGCCGGGCAGGTCTTCTTCCGGTTGGCGAATTTCTCCTTCGGGTGGGTGCAGAGCTTCATCCCGCCGCTCCACACCTTCTTCGGACCTTCGGCATAGTAGTACATGTAGCGGTTCTTCACCTGGCGGAGCATCACCGAGCAGCGCCCTCTTTCGATCTTGCGCCAGCCCTTGGTCACCCAGTCGCCGCCGTCGAGATAGGAGTACGCCACCCACACCTCCGGCTCGGTGCTCTTGTTGCAGATCCGCCAGCCGAAGCTCGGCTCGCTCCGCGGCCTCGGCTGGTAGAGCGGCTGCGGGCTGCTCGCCTTGGGCGGGCTGCGGTAGGACTGCTCCGCCGCCAGCTCGGCGATGAGCTGACCGAGCGCCTTCACCGTGGCGAAGGGCGGGACGAGGATGGCGTTATGAGCCGATACCTTGACGTCGGCGAGGCTGCCGTTGCGGAGCTTGAAGACCAGCACCAGCCAGAGATCGCCGCCGTCGAACGCGCTCTTGCCCGAGAGCTTGACCAGCACGTCGTACCCGCCGGCGACGGGATCGATGGACTTGACCGACGCGCTCTCGTACTCGGCGCTCGGCCAGGCCCAGGCATAGACGGTTTCGGCGATCGATTCGACGAACCCCTTGGGATCGTCCTCCGCGCTCTTCCGGGCGCTCGACGGGACGGCCGTCAGGGTCGCGACGAGGAAGACGAGGAGGGCGACCGCTATGACTCTATGCATCATCCATTCTCCTGCGGTGGTCGTTCATGCCTGAGCGCAGCACCCCTTGACGCAGAGCCCCGGTGCTCCGGCCGCGGAGGCGGCGTCGCCTCAGTCCCAGGGGCGGGGGCGGCGCAGGCGGTCGAGGAGCTCGGTGATGGCGAGGTGGTGCTCGCTGCCTTGTCTTGAAAGGCGGAATCCGCGCCCGTCCGGGACCAACGACGCCGCCTCGACGTCGCCCCGGACCAGGACCAGGAGACAGCCGCGGAAGTGCTCCCGCAGGAGGTCGCGCAGCACCGGCGCGCCGCGCAGGGGCTTGACCGCGACGCTGCGTCCGCCGCCGGTGGCGACGGCGCGCAGGGCGCCTTGAGCGGCGGCGGCGGCGAGGGAGGGAGGGAGAGGGGAAGGGGCCTCGGCGGCGAGCTCCAGCCAGCCGATGCGCACCCCGCGCTCGGCGGCGGCGGCGAAGAGCGGGGCGAAGGCGGACGGAGGGTCCGCGACCTGCAGCAGGTGGGGCGGGCGGCGGCTCATCCCGCGTCCTCGGGGTAGAGCAACGCCGCGCGCCGCTGGTCGAGGAAGGCCTCTTCGTCGGCCCGCCAGCCGGCGACCCAGGCGGCGAGGTCGGTCTCGTCCGCCCCGGCGTCGAGGATCCGGCGCAGGGTGGGGCCGCCGCTCAGCAGGTCGATGGCCGGTCGATCGGCGACGAATTCGTAGGGCTCGCTGCGCCAGGCGAAGCGCTCCGGCTCGAGACGGCGCAGCGCCGCCAGGAGCTCGACCCCGGCGCGGTAGGACGGGTAGGCCGCCGGCTCGGTGACCACCACCTCGACGCCGCCGCACAGCGCCCCGGCGTGCTTCTGGAACTGCGGCCGGAAGAAGGCCGGCAGGAAGCGGACGCCGGGCAGGCGGCGGGCGTTCAAGTCCTCGGCCAGCCGCCGGCCGTCGATCCCCGGGGCGCCAACGAGGTGGAAGGGGCGGGTGGTGCCGCGGCCCTCGGAGACGGTGGTGGCCTCCAGCAGGCACATGCCGGGGTAGACCACGGCGGTGCCGTGGGTGGGCATGTTGGGCGACGGCGCCAGCCACGGCCGGCCGGCGTCGGCCCAGGTCATCCACCGCTGCCAGCCCTCCATCGCCACCACCTCGAGGCCGGCGACGTCCCACCCCCGGCGCCTCGCCTCGAGGCGCGCCAGCTCCCCCAGGGTGAGGCCGTGGCGCACCGGCAGGCGGAAGGCGCCGACGAAGCTCTCATGGCCCGGCAATGGCAGATTGCCCTCCACCCGGCGTCCGCCCAGCGGGTTGGGCCGGTCGAGGATCCACGCCTCGACGCCGGCGGCCAGCGCCGCTTCCGCCGCCCACAGGGCGGTGGCGGCGTAGGTGTAGTAGCGGCTGCCGACGTCCTGCAGGTCGACGAGCAGCAGGTCGAGCCCGTCGAAGGCGTCCGGCGACGGGCGCAGGCTCCCTTCGTCGTCGCCGTAGAGCGAGCACAGGGGAACGCCGGTCCAGGGATCGCGGCCGCCGGCGCTCGCCACCATGTCCTGCTCGACGCCGTAGTAACCGTGCTCGGGACCGAAGAGCCGCCGCGGCGGTCCGGCCGGCGAGCGGGCGAGGGCGAGGTGCAGGGGCTCGAGCTCCGCCGTCACCGCGGCGCCGTGGGCGAGGAG
>RFGL01000392.1 GCA_003697015.1 Acidobacteriota bacterium
CGCGGCCGGCTCGGACGCGGCCGCCTCGGACGCGGCCGGCTCGGACGCGGCCGCCTCGGACGCGGCCGGCTCGGACGCGGCCGCCTCGGGCGGCTGGCGTTCCGCCGCCGGCGGTGCGGCGCAGGTCAGGGCGAGGACGGCGACGAGCAGGCTGCCGCGCAGGCCGCTGCGGCACGGGCTCAGGGGCGCAGCCATGGCGGGCTCTGGCCGCAGGCGCCGAGCGGCGGCGCGCCGATCGGGCTGCCCGGAGGGGGCGGCGGCGGCGCCGCCGCTTCGGTTCCGCCGGCGGTGGTGCGGTCGAGGAAACGGCCGACGTCGGCGAGCAGGGCGCGGCCGTGCACCGCCTCGATGCGACCGTCGTCGAGCAGGGTCTGGAGGCGCTGGCGCAGGGTGGCGAGGGCGGCCTCGAGGTGAGCCCGCACCGCCGGCCGGTGCTCGGCGTCGGCATGGAGGATCAGGCGGTCGACCACCGCCCGCTGCACCACCCGCCGCAGGGCGTCGCGACGGGGGGTCTCCGCCGCCGCGCCGGCCGGCGGAAAAGCGTGGTCGAGGAGGGCGGCGAGCACCTCCTCGAGGCCGGGCAGGGAGGGCTGGCGGCGGTGGAAGTCGACCAGCCGCGCCAGGCGTTCCGGCGCCAGCAGCAGGGCCAGCACCTGGTCGGCGGCGGTGGCGGCGGCGCCGAGGGCGTCGAAGGCCGGCCACGAGCCGTTGGCCAGCTGCTCGCGGCTCTCCGACCAGGCGAAGGGGCGCGGGGCGAGCAGCTCCAGCACCTCCTCCGGCAGGTCGAGGACCGCCGGCTCGAGGACGCTCAACACCACCTCCAGGGCACGGCGCTGGCGCCCGCCGTCGACGAGCGTCGTCGGCACCTGGCCGTCGCCGCGTACGGCGTAGGCGTACTCCATGCCGCCGATCACCTTGACCGCGGCGTCGAGCTGGTAGCGGTGGTGGAAGTAGAGCGGCGCCAGAACCTCCTCGAGCTCGGCCAGGGGGGTGCCGGGCAGGACGTTGGCGGCGCCGAAGCGGCCGAGGGCGAGGGCGCGTACCGCGAGGGCGTGCTCCAGGCCGGCCACCGGATCGGCGCCGTTGTCCCACAGGTTGGCCCGCGGCTCGCTGGCGTGGAGCGGCCGCGCGTCGCGGTCGGCGAGGAAGAGCAGCCCCCGTTCGAGCCCCTGGCGGACGATCGCCTCGAGCTCCGCCTCTTCGTCGGCGCCGGGGGGGAATTCGCTGTAGCCGTAGCGCACCGTGTGGACGTCCCACGAGCCGACGCCGACGCCGTAGGCGCGGGAGAAGTCGAGCTCGCCGCCGTCGCCGATGCCGATCAACGGCGCCGGGTAGTCCATCACCGAGGCGCGGTCGTCGTAGGTCGAGGCGGCGAAATTGTGGGTGATCCCCAGGGTGTGACCGACCTCGTGCGCCGCGAGCTGGCGGATGCGGGCCAGGGCGAGCTCGATCGGATCGTCGGCGTCGCCGCTGCCGGTCTTGGCGGTACCCGCCAGGCCCTCGAAGAGCAGCCGGTCCTGGCGCACGCGCAGGGAGCCGAGGGTGACGTGGCCCTTCAGGATCTCGCCGGTCCGCGGGTCGATGACGCCGCCGCCGTAGGACCAGCCGCGGGTCGAGCGATGGACCCATTGGATGACGTTGTAGCGCACGTCGAGGGGGTGGGCGTCGGGCGGCAGCAGCTCGACCCGGAAGGCGTCCTCGAAGCCCGCCGCCTCAAAGGCCGCAGCCCACCACGACGCCCCCTCGATCAGGGCGCTCCGCACCGGCTCCGGGGCGCCGCGGTCGACGTAGTAGATCAGCGGCTCGACCGCCGGCGAGCGGGGGGCGGTGGGGTCGACCTTGCGCAGGCGGTGGCGGGTGATCCACCGGCGGTGGATGGGCTCCGCCAGGCCGGCGGCGTAGTCGTGGAAGGCGATGCCGTTCATGCCGATGCGCGGGTCGAGGCGCCGCGGCCGGTAGCCGTCGTCGGGCAGGCGCACCAGGGAATGGTGTTGGATCAGGGTGACGGCCTCGGCGGTGGGGGCGGTGCTGGCGACGTGGCCGCCCGGCTCCCCCTCCTTCAGGGCGTAGGTCAACACCGCCTCGAGCTCGAGGTTGTCGGGGAAGGCGAGACATTGGTCGAGGTCGACGGCGCTGCGGCTGACGTCGAGCTCGTAGGGTCCCTGCTCGGTGCGCTTCAGGGTGGCGGCGACGCCGTGGGCGTCGCGTACCAGGAAGCTGCCGAGGTCGACCAGCGCCCGGCCGTCGGGGTCGAGGGCACCGATCTCCGCCCCCCAGATCACCGACGAGGCGAAGGATTCGGCCGTCGCCCGCCGTTCGTCGTCGCCGGCGGCGAGCGCTCGGTAGCGCAGGTTGGGCTGCTCGAAGAGCACCTTGGGGCCCAGGCGGCGGATGCGCAGCAGCTTGGCGTCCCCCAGCTGGCCGCGGTCGAGGCCCACCGGATTCGATCCCAGGCCGCGGCGCAGGCCCTCGACGTAGATCGCCTCCGCCACCACGTGCCCCTCCCCCGGCGGCGTCAGCTCGAGCCAGACGGTGCCCCGTCGCTCGTCGGTCCAGAAGGGCAGGAAGCCGTCGTGACGGCTCATGCCCGCGGTCTTGACCGCCAGGGTGGGCAGGGGCTTGTCGCGGTCGTCGTCGCGCTTCTCCTCCCCCGTCGCCGCGGCGGCGACGAGAAGCGGCAGGGCGAGCAAGACGGCGGCGCGGCCGGTGGGCCTCGTCAACCTGATCATCGGTCGGACTCCTCCAGGCGTGCGTTCTGGCTCTCGACGGGGGCTGACGCGGGGCGCAGCCCGCGGATCTCCGGCGGGTCGACCGCGCAGCCTACCACGACGGCGGCCGCGGCGCAGGGTCTCGGGGACTCCCGGCCGGCGGCGAGCGGCCGAGGCGGAGGCGCAGGGCGACGCCGCCGCCGCCGCGCACCGCCAGCGGCGCCAGGGCGAGGCGGCGGGCGGGCCGCTTGCCGTGTGCCTCGCATAGGGTACGGCCCGCGGCCAGGGCGCCGGCCACCCCGAGGAAGGCGTCCGGCGCCCAATGCTTGTCCTGGTCGAGGCGCTGGAAGGCGGTCAGGGCGGCGGCGAGGTAGAGCACGGCGCTGGCGGCGTGCTTGCCCGCCCGCGCCGCCGGTCGCGAGCCCGGCCGCGGGCGCAGATACTGGCAGCGCAGGGGCTCGACGATGGCGGCGGCGAGGGCGGCGTCGAGGGAGACGCCGTGGCCGTCGATGCGCAGGCTGCGGATGGCGTCGCCGTCCTCGGGCCGCTCCGCCGCCAGCACGAAGGAGCCCACGCCGCTGATCACCGCGGCGGCGGCGGCGGACTCGAGCAGCATCAGGGCGGTCTCTTTCTCCCGCGCCTCGCCGGTGGCGAAGGAGGCCAGGTAGGCGGCGAGGGCGAGGCCGGGAGCGACCGCCCCGCGACTGACCAGGCGGGCGTCTTGGAGCAGCCGCTCGCGGCCGTCGCTGCGGCTGTCCTGGACCTCGTCGCGGATGTCGTCGCGCAGCAGGTAGAGGCCGGCGGTGAGGGCGCCGGTGAGGGCCAGGTGGCGCTTGTCGCGGCGGTCGAGCTCGAAGGGACGGCGCAGCATGTAGCGCAGGTCGAGACGCAGCTGGTGCAGGCCGTAGGGCGCGGGGGCTCGGTCTTCGGCGCGGCCGCCCGGCGGCGTCTCCTCCCCCACCGCCGCCGGCGGCGCCGGCAGCGCCAGCAGCAGGACGACGAGCGGGACGACGGCACGGCGGGACGACGGCGCCGGGCGGCGCCGGAGCGGTCTTCGGTGGTGCAGCATCTCCCGCATTATGCCGCAAGCCGCGGGCCCGGCTTTGCTACCATGCGCCGATGCGCCTGCTCTTCCGCCTGCTGGGTCACCTCCGCCCCTACGCGGCCCAGATGGTGATCGCGACCCTCCTGCTGGCGGTCGCCGGCGGCCTGATGTCGGTGGTGGTGGCGACGATGAAGCCGCTGGTCAACGACGTCTTCCTCGCCCGGCCGGAGACGCCGGCGGCCGGCGAGGTCGAGCCCGGCGGCAGCGACGTCCTCGAGCGGGTGCAGGCCATGCTGCCCACCGCCGCCTGGACCGCCTGGCTGCGCCAGCGCGCCTTCGTCGCCGTGCCGCTGCTGGTGATCGTCGTCTTCCTGGCGCGCGGCATCTGCCTCTATTTCGGCCGCTATCTGATCACCAAGAGCGGCGCCTCGATGATCCGCGGCCTGCGTCTCAAGCTCTACGAGTCGATCGTCCACCAGAGCCTCGACTTCTTCCGCGCCCACAGCACCGGCTTGATCCACTCCCGCGTGCTGGCCGACGTCCAGCGGCTGCAGCGCATCAGCACCGAGGTGCTGGCCGACATGCTGCGGGTGGCGTTGATGGTGCCCTTCCTGCTCCTGATCATCCTCATCCACGACTGGCGCATCTCCCTCTTCGCCATGGTGGTGATCCCGCTGGCGGTCTACCCCATGCTGCGCCTCGGGCAACGCCTGCGCGGCGCCTCCCGGCGCTCGCAGGAGACCATGGCCGAGGCCTCCAGCCTGCTGCAGGAGACCGTCACCGGCATCAAGGTGGTGCAGGGCTTCGCCATGGAGGAGCACGAGATCCGCCGCTTCCGCGCCGCCCTCGACCGCATGCTGCGCGCCGACCTCAAGGCCGGCCGTGCCGAGGCCCTGACCACGCCGGTGCTCGAACTGGTCGCGGCGCTGGCCGGGGCCGCCCTCTTCTACGTCGCCGGCCGCGGCATCGGCGCCGGCCAGCTCGACCCGGGGGACGTGGCGGTGGTGCTGAGCGGCCTCGGCCTCCTCTTCATCTCCCTGCGCCGCCTCAATCGGGTCAACGTCGAGATGCAGCAGGCCCTGGCCGCCGCCGACCGCGTCTTCCAGATGATCGACTGGCCGCGGGCCATCGTCGAGCGTCCCGGCGCCGTCGAGCTGACGGCCTTCGACCGCCGGCTGCGCTTCGAGCGGGTCGACTTCGCCTACGGCGGCGAGAAGGTGCTGAGCGACGTCGATCTGACCATCCACAAGGGGGAGGTGATCGCTCTCGTCGGCCCTTCGGGCTCCGGCAAGACCACCCTGGTCAGCCTCCTGCCCCGCTTCTACGATCCGACCGCCGGCCGCATCACCATCGACGGCGTCGACGTCCGCGACGCCACCTTGCGCTCCCTGCGGGCGCTGTTCGGCCTGGTCACGCAGGAGACCGTGATCTTCGACGACACGGTCTACGGCAACATCGCCTACGGCCGCGACGACGTGCCGCGGGAACGGGTCGAAGCGGCGGCGCGGGCGGCCCACGCCCACGAATTCATCGCCGCCATGGAGGAGGGCTACGACACCCGTCTGGGCGAGCGCGGCGCCCGCCTCTCCATGGGCCAGCGGCAGCGCATCGCCATCGCTCGGGCGCTGGTCAAGGACCCGCCGATCCTGATCCTCGACGAGGCCACCTCGGCCCTCGACTCGGAATCCGAGCGGCTGATCGAGGAGGCCCTCGAGACCCTGCTCGAGGGCCGCACCAGCATCGTCATCGCCCACCGCTTGGTCACCGTGCGGCGCGCCGACCGGATCCTCGTCCTCGACCGCGGACGCATCGTCGAGGAGGGCGACCACCGCCAGTTGCTCGCCCGCGGCGGCCTCTACCGCCGGCTCTACGAGCTGCAGTTCCGCGACGAGGACGTGGGCTGAGGCGGCCCTCGCCGGCCGTCAGCCCAGGCTGCCGCCGGTCGCCCGCCACAGCAGGTAGGCGGTGACCAGGGCCAGGCCGATCACCATCCAATGCTCGCGATTGCGCGCCATGCGGGCGGCGGACCAGCGGCCGGCGGAGGGATGGGCATAGGGCCGGAGGGTGGGAAAGAGGGCCGGCACGGCCTCGAAGTAACGCCGGAACGCCTCGCCGTGCAACGCCTCCAGGCGGGCCGGCTCGACCCTCTCCTTGCGCCGCAGGTAGACGCCGAAGAACAGCGCCCAGCCGCCGACCAGCGCGATCCAGCTGCCGTAGTAGGGCAGATTGACCATGATCGCCAGGCCGGTGAAGATCAGCAGCCGGCCGAGGTAGAGGGGATTGCGGGTGAAGCGGTAGGGGCCGCTGGTCACCAGCTCCTGGGTCTTGAGCAGGTGGCCGGCGGCCCAGAAGCGCACCGCCTCGCCGAGGACGACGAAGCCGACGCCGGCGGCCACCGAGCGCACGGTGGGCTCGGCGAAGTACAGCAGAAACGCCACCAGAGCGTAGAGCGCCAGCAGGCGCAGGCGGCCCCGGAAGCGGTCGTAGGGTTGCTCGCTCATGGGTGCGGGTATCCTCTTCGGTACGGAGTCGTGTCGCTGAGCGCCGAAGGATAGCGCATGCGGGGCCGTCCGTCGACGTCAGCTGCGTCCCTTGCCGCGCAGGCGGTCGAGGAGCGTCTTGACGCGCCGGCCGCGGGCGTGCCAGGCCGCTGCCGAGGAGCCTACCGCCGCCACCGCCGCCGCCACGTCGCCGCCGGTGAAGCGGGCCCGCATCCGCGCCAGGGCGACGCGGTCCTGATCGCACAGGCGGCGGAAGAGGGCGCGACGGATGGGGCCGGCCTTCTCCCCCGCCAGCCAGGCCATCGCCAGGTCGACCAGGTAGACCTCGCCGCCGGCGGTCACCAGCACGTCGCGATGGTGGAGGTCAGCCACCGCGATGCCGCGGCCGTGGAGGCGATCGAGGATGGCGCCGACGCGGTCGAAGAGCTCGCCCCCGAGGCGGCGGCCGGCGAAGGAGCGCAAGGGCTCGGCGGGCAGCCATTCGGTGGCCAGGGCGTAGGGGCCCAGGCGACCGTAGAAGGCCGGCAGGCCCGCGACCCCCGCCGCCGCGCGGTAGGCCGCGGCCTCGCGTCGGATCAGCCAGCGGCCGAGCAGGTGGCGGACGACGAAGGGCCGCGGCGCATAGGTCTTGACCGCCACCGCCAGCTCGCCGCGGCGATAGAAAAGCAGGTCCGCCTTGGTGGCGTTGCGGCCGGCGATGCGACGCTCCGGCCGCGCCGCCAACAGGCGGCGCAGCTCCTCGTTCGACGGCGCGCTCAAGGCGTGCCGCCCGCCGGAGGCCGCCCGCCGCGCCAGCGGTGCGGCCGGCGCAGGCGCAGCAGGAAGCGGTGGAGGAAACTGTCGTCCCCCGGCCAGCGGCCGGTGGTGAGGAGCTTGCGCCACTTGCGGAGGGCGTTCCAGTAGATGCGGCGGATGAGCGGTGCACAGAGGCGGTGGGCCGGGCTCCCCGGCCGCAGCCACAGGGAGCCCGCCAGGTCGATGGCCACCACCCGGCCGTCGGCCTTGAGCAGCACGTTCTTGCGCGCCCGGAAGTCGAGGTGCAGGAAACCGGCGGCGGCGAAGTCCTCCGCCACCGCCCGCAGGCGGCGGAAGATGGCCCGCGCCTGCTGCCGGCGCTCGGGCGCGCTGGCCAGCAAGCGGCCGTCGATCTTCTCGATCGCCAGGGCGTGGGCGTCGATGCGGCCGAGGAAGGCGGGGATCGACGGCCGGCGGCCGAGCCAGCGGTAGGCGCGGCATTCGTGGCCGATCTGGACCCGCCCCAAGAGGCGGGCCCACCACGCCTTGGCGGCGAAGTCCTTGACCACCACCGGACCGCCGCCGGCGTCGACCACCAGCACGTTGGCCTTGTACGGCGGACCCTGGCGCAGGACCGACACCGTCGCGCCGGCGATCTCCTCGCGCCGCGGCGCCCGCGGCAGCCGCTCGGCTGCGGGCTCGTCCGCCGCCACCGCCGGCGCCACTGACCTGGTCTGTGCCATGAGCATGTCCGAGCCGCGCTCCCCATCGCGGCCGCGGACGATCCTACGGCCGGCCGCCCCGCGGGTCAACCGCGGCCCGCGCGGCGCGGCGTCGAATCGGGTAGAATCCGCGCCCCGGGCGGCCGCCTGCAGCCGCCGAACCAGGAACGACCGTCCTGCGCGTGACGCCATGTCCCAATCCCAGAGCCCAGCGGAATACGTCCCCGGTCCGGTCGAGCGCTTCGGCCGGCGGATGAAGATGGAATACGTCGGCATGGCGTCGGTCTACGCCGTCATCTACTGGCTGATCTTCGGCGGTCCGGCCAACGGCGGCCTGTCCCTGACCGCCACCGCCGCCACCTTCTTCCTCTTCCTCGGCTTGAAGAAGAAGACCCGCGACCACCTGTCGGCGTCGATCTTGCTGTTCACCGCCGCCGCCGTCGCCCGCCGGCCGGTGCTGGAGCTCGAATGGGCGGCTCCGTACCTCTTCCTCGGCTTCGCGATCTACGCCCTCGAGGGCTATCTGGAGAAGCGCCAGGGGCGGATCAACGCCCTGCCGGCAGCCTTCTTTCTCTGGGGGGCGATCGCCCCCAGCTGGCTCCTCGGCCTGCTCTTCGTCGCCCTCTACCTCGGCGAGCCCTGGGCCGAGCGTCCCGGCCTGCGCCGCCGGCTGGCGTGGCTCACCGCCGCATCCGCCGTCGCCGGCGTCCTCGGCCAGCTGCTGCGGCCGGCGGCGATCAGCGGTCTCTTCGCCCCCTTCGAGCCGCACCGCCTGCCGCTCGACGCCGGCCAGGGCGTCCTCGTCGCCGCGGTCGGCGTCCCCACCCTGATCGGTCTCCTGCTCTACTGGCGCAAGCTCCCTCTCCCCCACCGGCTGAACCCGCTGCTCTTCGCCCTCCTCGCCCCCTGGGACCTGCGCCTCAGTGCCTTCTTCGGCCTCGTCGCCACCGTCCTCCTGGCCGCCACCTTCCTGCGCCAGAGCATCGACTCCGCCACCCTGCGGCCGCTGTTCAAGCACGCCGAGTGGCACTTCTTCTGGTGGGTCCTCGCCGTCGCCATCTGGGCGGTGGTGCGCTGAGGACGCCGGGGCACGGCGGCTCGCCGGGCGATCAGCGGGCGAGCGCTCCGGCGGCCGGGGCGCTCGGGGGCGCGTCGCGCAGGCGGGCGCCGACGTGTTCGTGGGCGTGGTAGGAGCTGCGCACCAGGGGGCCCGCCTGACAGTGACGAAAGCCGAGGCGCAGGGCTTCCCGGCGGTAGGCGTCGAATTCCTCCGGCGGCACGAAACGCGCCACCGGCAGGTGCTGGCGGCTGGGCTGGAGATACTGGCCGATGGTCAGGACTTCGACGCCGGCGTCGCGGATCTGGCGCAGGGTGGCATGGAGCTCGTCGGCGGTCTCGCCCAGGCCGACCATCAGGCCGGTCTTGACCACCCCGTCGTAGGCACCGGCGTCGCGCCGCCGGGCGGCCTCGGCGAGCAGCGCCAGGCTGCGCTCGTAGCGGCTGCCGGGGCGGGCCCGGCGGTAGAGCCGCGGCACGGTCTCGAGGTTGTGGGAGAAGATCGCCGGGCCGGCGGCGAGGACCACGTCGAGGGCGTCGGGCACGCCGCGGAAGTCGGGGGTCAGGACCTCGACGCCGGTGGCCGGGTTGCGCCGGCGGATCGCCCGGATCACCGCCGCCCAATGACCGGCTCCGCCGTCCGCCAGGTCGTCGCGGTCGACCGAGGTGATCACCGCGTGGCGCAGGCCCATGGTCGCCACCGCCTCGGCGACGTGCGCCGGCTCGTCCGCGTCCGGCGGCGCCGGCTTGCCGGTGGCGACGGCGCAGAAACCGCATCGCCGGGTGCAGACGTCCCCCAGGATCATGAAGGTGGCGGTGCCGTGCTCCCCCCAGCACTCGTAGATGTTGGGGCAGCGCGCTTCCTGGCACACCGTGTTGAGGCGCAAGCGGCGGACCAGCCCCTTGACCTCGCGGTAGCGCTCGGGGGTGGCGATGCGGATGCGCAACCAGTCCGGCCGCCGCTGGCGCGGCGGCGGCGCCGTCTCTCGCCGGCCGCCGATCTGTACTAGATTCTCCATCGCGCGCCAGTCTACCCGAAGGCCGCCGGCAGGGTCGAGCGCCGCGGCGCCGTCAGTCGACGTAGCCGAGGGCCTTCAGCCGTTCGCGGTTCTCCTCCGACACCCCGGGAGCCACCTTGGGCGCGTGGAGCTCGCGGCCCATGCGGGCCGCCAGCGGTACGCCCCCCGGATCGGGATCCGCCGCCGCCAGCTCGATGAGATGGGCGACCAGCGCGTCGTCCGGGGGAGCCGGCAGGGGCGAGAGCTCGCCGGGGTCCTGGTCCAGGCGGTAGGTGCGGCTCTCCCTCACCCGCCCGTGCTCGTCCAGCCCCAGGATGCCCTTGCGCCCCCCCTGGATTCCCGCCAGCCAGCCGGTACGGCCCTTGCCGCCCCCGCCGCCGGTGGCGAGAAGCAGCCGATCCGGCGTCGCCGGCGGTGGCTGCCGCAGATCGAGGCCGTGCATGTCGGGGGGGACCTCGGCGCCGACCGCCCGCAGCACCGTCGGCGCCAGGTCGATGGTGGAAACCGCTTGCGCCCGGCGACCGGGGAGCACCCCCACTCCCCGGAGCATGAGCGGTACGCGGATGATCTCCTCGTAGACGTGGTAGCCGTGGGTGAACCAGCGCTCGTGCTCCATCATGCTCTCGCCATGGTCGGCGGTGAAGACCACCAGCGTCCCGTCGAGCGGCCGCGCCACCGCCCAGGCGTCGAGGAGGCGGCCGATCTGCTCGTCGGCGTAGGCGATCTCCTCGTCGTAGCGATCGACGTAGTACAAGCCGTCGGTGACCCCCGGCTCGCGCTGGTAGTCGGAGATCTGCGCCGGCAGGATCTCGCGCCGCCCGGCGTGATCGAAACGATCGCGCCAGTCGGCCGGCGGGCGATAGGGACCGTGGGGATCGATGTAATGCACCCAAAGAAAGAGGCGCTCCGCGGCGTCGCGGCCGCGCAGCCAGCGCAAGGCTGCGTCGGTGGTACGCCGCGCCCCCCGCTCGTAGTAGGCGCGTTGCGACTCGCGTTCGTCGACGAAGTCGTCGTAATGGTCGAAGCGTTCGGCGATCCCCAGGGCCTCGTCGGTGAGCACGACGTTGGAGACGAAGCCGGCGCTGCGAAAGCCGCCGGGCAGGAGCTCCGGCAGCAGCCGCGTCTCCTCCGGCAGCAGCTGGAAGAAGAGCCTCACCCGGTGGCGATGGGGATAGAGGCCGCTCAGGATGCTGACCACGGAAGGCGAGGTATGCGCCGCCGTCGAGTAGGCGCGTTCGAAGATCGCGGCGCGGTCGGCGGCGAAGAAGCGATCGAGGTTGGGGGACGTCGGCCGCGGGTAGCCGTAGAGGCCGAGATGATCGGGCCGCAGGGTATCGACGGTGATCAGGAGGACGTCGCTCGCCACGTCCGGATCGCCGCCGCAGGCCAGGGCCGTGCAGGCGGCGGCGACGAGCCACCCCCGGGCGAGCCGGCGGCGCAGGGCGGCGCCCGCGCAGCGCCGCCGGGCCCCTCCCCCGGCCTGAACCAGCAGCCACATCACCCGCGGACTGTATCAGCCGCGCGCGGCCGCCGTCGCCCGCGACCGTTCAGCGGGGCGCGTCCCGGTGGCGGCTTCTCGCTTGGCGGCGCTGCCGTCGGGCGTGGCGCTCCATGAAGGCGTAGCGCTTGAACAGGCGGTTGGTCTCCGCCTCGTGCTCGCAGACCGTGGTCGCGTCGACGGGCTCGAAGAAGCGTTTCCTCCTGCGGGGGATCCCGCCTACGCCGCCGTCGCCGGCAGCCGGCCGGCGCGGGCGAGCTGAGCGAAACGGTAGGCGCCGAGGGCGGCGGCGCCGAGAGCGCCGGCCAGCACCGCGTCGGCATGGCTGCGCAGCTCGAGCGGCGGCTTGCCCTTCTCCAGGTCGGCGGCGGCGATCTCGCGCATCGCCGCCAGCAGGCCGGCGTCCTGGGACAGGCCGCCGGTGACCAGGCACACCCCGCCGGCGGGCAGCACGGCGCGCAGCAGGCGGACCAGGCGGCTGGCGATCGACAGGTGGATGCCCTTGAGGATGTCGGCGGTGGCGATGCCGCGGCTGACCATGTTGATGACGTCGGTCTCGGCCAGCACCGCGCACACCCCGGAACATTTCTCCGGCGAGGTGGAGGCCAGAGACCGCTCGCCCACCTCCTCCAGGGGCACCCCGAGGTAGCGCGCGATGTTCTCCAGGAACTGGCCGCTGCCGCTGGCGCACTGGCTGGTCATGCGCTGGCCGAGGACCTTGCCGCGGCGGTCGATGCGCATCGCCCGGGCGTGCAGGGCGCCGACGTCGAGCACCGCCCGCGCCGCCGGCTCGAGCAGGACGGCACCGCGGGCGTGGGTGGTCATGGAGTAGAAATGACCGGTGTGGAAGCTCACCGCGCCGACGTCGCCGGTCGAGGTGACGTAGTCGAGGGCCGCCGCGGCGACCCCGGCGTCGGCGCAGATCCGGTCGAAGACCGCCCGCGCCACCTG
Organism: Acidobacteriota bacterium; assembly: GCA_003697015.1. GTDB lineage: Bacteria > Acidobacteriota > Thermoanaerobaculia > Multivoradales > J023 > J023. The sequence goes on from RFGL01000392.1 coordinate 12,236, forward strand.
GCGCACGTCGCGCCGCCGGATGCGCTCCACCCGCCGCGCCAGGATCTCCACCTCCTCCCCCGCCCGGCTGCGCGCCACCACCAGCTTGATGGCGCTGGAGCCGGCGTCGATGCCGGCGGTCAGATGGCGTCGATCGTCGTTCATCGCCGTCTTCCTCCTCAGGCTGCCGCGGCGAAGGTCGGCAGGCGCCGGGGCCGGCCGGCGCGCAGGTCGTCGCGGGCGAAGAGCGCCGCGCCCAGCGCCCCCATGTAGATCGAGTCGGGGTGGACGTTGATGGTGATCCCGTCGCCGTAGCTCTCGGCCACCAGCTCCTTCAGGATGCGGGTCGCCATCGGGTTCTTGCACACCCCGCCGGTGAAGGTGAGCTCGTTGTCGATGCCGCCGGAGCGCGCCAGGAGCGACATCGCCCGCAGCATGATCGCCCGGTGCAGGCCGGCGAGGATGTCCTCCCGCGCCTGCCCCAGCGCCAGCCGCTCGCGCAGCTCGGCGCCGGCGAAGACGGTGCAGGTGGAGCTCACGCGGACGGTCTTGCGCGCCTTGAGGGCCAGGGGACCGAGCTCGTGCAGGCCGAGGTTGAGCTCGTCGGCGATGTAGCCCAGGTAGCGGCCGCAGCCGGCGGCGCAGCGGTCGTTCATCTGAAAGGCGGTGACCACCCCGCCGGCGTCGACCTGGATCGCCTTGGTGTCCTGGCCGCCGATGTCGAGCACCGTGCGGGTGCCGGGGAAGATCCGGTGCGCGCCCCGCCCGTGGCAGAGGATCTCGCTGCGGATCGCCTCCTTGGGAAAGGGCAGGGTCTGGCGGCCGTAGCCGGTGCCGGCGAAGGCCAGCTCCTCGATCGGCTCGGCCAGCACCGGCGCCAGCCGGCGGCGCAACGCCGCCGGCCGGCGGTCGCCGCCCGCCGCCCGCAGGCGGTCGATCGCCCGCTCCACCAGCTCTTCGAAGGTGTGGTGCAACAAGCGGGTCTCGACCTCCAGGATCGCCCGGTCGTAGAGCGCCAACAGGCGGTCGTAGGGCGCCCCGCGGCGCGCCGCCACCGCCTCGGCGGCGGCCATGTAGGCGGCGCCGGCGAGATCGCGGAAAAAGTCGCTGCGGCGCTCGGCGCCGGCGGCGAAGAGGGACGGCGCCCGCTCCTCGACCTGCGCCAGCACCTCGGCGGCCGCCGGCTCGAGGGCCGCCCGGTCGGCGCTCATCCACGGCGCGGCGACCAAGGCCTCGATCTCCTGTCGCAGGGCCGCCAGGTGGTCGAGGTAGATCTCCAGCCGGAAGGCCCGCTCGAGCTCGGCGAAGAGCTCCTGCACCGCCCCGCCGTCGCCGGCGACGGCGCGCTCGAGCAGGGCGAAGCGGGCCGAGGTCAGGGCCTCCTCCCGCGCCACCGCCGCCGCCACCTCGTAGTTGCTGCGGCTGTTGGTGATGCCGCGGCCGAGCACCCCGCCCTCCGGGTCGAGGAGCACCGCCTTGGTGGTGGTCGAGCCGAGATCGATGCCGACGACGCACTTCATGATCCCCTCCTCAGGCGTAGGCCCCGCGGCGGCGGGCGTCGAGCATCTGCAGAAAGCTCTGCAGGCGGTTTTCGATGTTGGACTTGCCGAAATACCGCGGATCGACCAGATCGGATTCGATGAAGCCCCCCGGCACGCCGGTGCGCTGCTCCAAGGTGCGCAGCATCATCAGCTGGCCGGCGCTGAACGAATTGCACGACTTGACGCTGTTGATCAGGAAGCCGTCGGCCCGATAGCGCTCGACGTAGCGCGCCAGGAGGTCGACCCGCGCCGGCAGGCTGAGGTTGGTGTAACACCCCAGGCAATACTCGGCGAGGCTGTCGAGGGGGCGGGACGGATCGTGGCGGAAGCCGGTGTCGTAGAGGCCGCCGACCCGGGTGTAGGTCGACGCCACCACCACCGCCGACTCGCGGCTGAACATGCGCCAGAAGTCGTTGAAGTGGGTCCAATTGGGGGGCCCTTCGACCACCAGCCGGTAGCGTTCCTCGAGCAACCTGCCGTCCGGCGTCATCGGCCCTTCGCCCCGCGCCATCCGCGCCTCCACCTCGGCGCGCAGCTCGCGGTAGTAGCTCACCGCCTCCTCGGTGCCGCGGAAGGCGGAGAAGATCGGGCCGACGTAGTAGACGCCGCCGAAATAGCCGTCGATCGGCGACGGCCGGTGGCGCGCCGACTCCCACACCGCCACCAGATCCTCCTCCGCCCGCCGCGACAGCTCCAGGCGGCCGGCGAGCTCGTCGAGGTCGAGCCGCCGTCCCGCCGCCTCCTCCATCGCCGGGATCACCTTCTCCCGCAGCTGGCTGGCGACGTAGGCGCGCATGTCGTCGCGGATCCGGCCTTCGGCCTGATAGGGCACGTGCAGCATCACCACCGGGCAGTCGTACTCCTGGCGCAGCAGCTCGAACCACTTCATGAAGGTGAAGCAGCCGGTGTAGGAGAGGAGCAGCAGGTCGGGGGACGGCAGCTTGCGGCCGGTGGGGCCGACGTTGCCGCTCCTGGCCATGCCCAGATCGCACTTGACGTAGGTGCAGACGTCCTCCGAATGGCCGGCCTTCTCCGCCTCGGCGATGAAGCCGGCCGACTTCTTGCGCATGCCGCTCTGCAGGGCGTTGATCTCCGGCAGCACCGGCAGCATGCCGAGGCTTCCGATCAGCTCGGTGAGGTTCCCCGGGACGAAGGTGTAGACCACCTTGCGGCCCTCCTCGCGCGCCCGTTCGAGGCGCGCGAAATGCTCGGCGATCATGCGCTTCTGGCGCCGCTGGCTGGGGTCCTTGGGGATGGGTGGGGGCGGCGGCTTGGCCGCCTTCGGGGTGCTCGCGACCTCGGTGCTCATGGGCTGTCTCCCCACAGTTTGACCGCGTCGGAAAAGGTTCCGGCCTGCTCCCGGATGACCTGGAACTGGCCGGTGTTCTCGGCGAATTTGAAGCTGGTATAGGGGATGCCGGCGCGCTCCAGGGCGGCCTCGAGCATCGGTTGGTCGAGCAGCGCCGGATCGCAGAAGGAGGCGGCGGCGAAGATCACCCCGTCGGCCTCGGCGGCGCGCACCCGCTCGACCAGGTCGGCGCCCTTCTCCCCCCGCTCGAGGAAGCGCGAGGCGGTGGCCGCCCCCTGCTCGAGGTAGGCCCGGACCAGGGCCTCGAGGGGGTCTTCGTCCTCCCCGACCTCGACCGGCCCTTCGATCATCCGCAGGCCGAGCTGGAAGTCGTCGTCGACGATGTAGCAGCCGGCGGTCTCCAAGGTGCGGATGAGGGCGAAGGGCGGCTGCTCGCAGAACGCCCCGCGCACCACCACCCGCACGTTGTCGTGCACCGGCGCCGGGCGCTCGGCCACCGCCGCCAGCAGATCCTCCAACAACTGGGCGTGCTCGGCGGCGGGCAGCACGGCGCCGGCGCGCGACGCCAGGTAGGCCTCCGACGCCGGCAGCCGCCAGGGCTGGCGGCGGCGCAGGGCGTCGAGGCGGGCGAGAGCGGCGCGGCGGCGGTTGTCGGCGGCGATCGCCGCGCGCAGGGGGGCGGCGGCCAAGGGACGGGCGCCGCGCTCGGCGAGGACGCCGGCGATGCGCCGCATCTC
>RFGL01000393.1 GCA_003697015.1 Acidobacteriota bacterium
GCCGGTGACGACGGCGGGCGGTGGGTGGCCGTGCGGCTGGCGGGATCCCTGGTCGCCGCCGCCTTCGACCGCGCGACGCCGGCGCCGTCGTGGGCCGGCGACTTCCTGCTGTATCTCGGCGAACGCCTCGACGAACGCCTCGGCGAACGCCCCGGCACGGCACGGGACGTCCGGCGGCGGCAAGCCGGGGATGGGGAGAAGGCGCCGCTCGAGCTCGATCCTCCCCCCGGCATGGTGCTCGGCCCGTCCCCCGCCACCCGCGCCTTCGTCGACGAGGCGCGCATCGCCGCCGGCTCGCGCCACGACGTGCTGATCCTGGGGGAGACCGGCAGCGGCAAGGAGCTCGCCGCCCGCCTCCTGCACCGCTCCGGCGCCGGCCGCGACGCCCCCTTCCTCGCCATCAACTGCGCCGCCATCCCCGCCGAGCTGCTCGAAGCGGAGCTCTTCGGCGTCGCCGCGCGGGTGGCGACCGGGGTCGATCCGCGGCCGGGGCTCTTCCTCGAGGCGGGGGAGGGAACCCTGCTGCTCGACGAGATCGGCGAGCTGCCGCCGGCGCTCCAGGCCAAATTGCTGCGGGTGATCCAGGAACGCGAGGTCCTGCCCCTCGGCGCCAGCCGCCCGCGGCCGATCGCGGCGCGGCTGATCTCGACCACCAACCGCGACCTCGCCGCCCGGGTCGACGACGGCCGTTTCCGCGCCGACCTCTACTACCGGCTGCAGAAGCTCGAGCTCCGCGTGCCCCCCCTGCGCCGGCGACGCGACGACCTGCCCGCCCTCGCCCTCGCCTTCGCCGCCGGCGCCGCCGGGGAGGCCGGCAAGCGCGTCCGCGGCCTGAGCCGCGGCGCCCTCGAGCTGCTCCTCGCCCAGCCCTGGCCGGGCAACGTGCGCCAGCTGCAGACCGCCGTCGAGCGCGCCGTGCTGCGCTGCCCGGACGGCGGCACCCTCGAACGGCGCCACTTCCGCGACCTCGTCGCGCCGCCGCCGGCCCAAGAGCCCCAGCCGGCCGTCGACGGAGCCGGCGCCGGCGGCGCGTCGCCGCTCACCCTCAAGGCCCAGCTCGAGGCGGTCGAACGCCGGGCGATCCGCCGCGCCCTGCGCCGCCACCGCGGCCACAAGGCCCGCGCCGCCGCCGAGCTCGGCATCTCCCGCCAGGGCCTCTACCTGAAGCTGCGCCGCCTCGGCCTCGACGACGATCCGGCCCGCTCCTGAGCCGCTGGCTGCCACGGCCGAGCGTCAAGGCGCTTGACGGAGCGTCGAGCGGCTTGACGTTGCGGGCGTCAAGGTGCTGGACGCCCGCCGGGCAAAGGCCCGCGAAACCGCGCCGCTGGCGCCGGCACGCCCTTTGCTCTTTGCCTCATCCAGTCGGGAAAGGACGCCGATCGACCCCGCGGTAGGGACAGAAAGGTTTTTGCCTGATCAACTCCTACCCCTCTCTTCCGGCCGTGCCGGCGTCAAGACTATGTACGACGGATCGTCCCGCCACCGCAGGACGGCGTCCTTTCCCGGCGGCTTTTTGAGCCCAGGTCAACCCACGTCCAGCCACGAGGCCATGATGACTCGACGCAACGTCCTCTCCGCCGTCGCCGCGATTCTCTCCGTCCTCCTCATCGTCCAGCCGGCCTCGGCCGGCAAGAAGAAGTTGATCGAAAAGCTCGAGCGGGAACGCCGGGCCCTGCTCGAACAGCTCGCCCTGACCAACGAACGGCTGGACCGGGCGCTTTCCCAGCTGGATGCCCTGCGCAGCAGCCGACAGCACCAGCTCGATGCGGCGGAGGAACGCTGCCGGCAGGAGATCGAACGGCGGGTGCAGGAGAAACGGGTCTTGGCGGATCAGGGAGATCAGCTGGCAGTTCAGCTCTCCGACTGCCGCCAGGAGCTGGCGGCCTTGTCGAATACCGAACCGATGATCGTGCTCGCCGCGCTCAAGGATGAACGCCAACGCCGCCTGGCCTGCGAAACCGACCAGGAGCGGCGACGGCAAAAGCACGAAGAGCAGGCCCGACGCGACGCCCAGCGCTGGCGCCTGGACTGCCTGGCGCGCATCGCCGAAGCCGAGGAAGGCGCCTACCGGGAGGGCAAGATCGACACCCTCGAATCGATTCAGATCGTCGGCATGCCGGTGGTCAAGGAGATCCCCTTTCTGCCCGACGAGTACTACTACCAGTTCCAGGTACGCTGCGGCGATCGGGTCAAGGTCCTGCACCAGGTCCGCACCGACTCCAGCGCCGGACGTTTCGTCGAAGCGTTGATCGACGTGACCAGCATCGCGGTGCCGTTCGTCGCCATGGGCCGCCGGCGCTGAGCGCGCGCCAGCGGCTCACCAATCGAGCTCCTCGGCACAATCCTCGACCGGGATCGCGAGGCCATCGCGGATGGATTCGCGCATGCCGGGGATCGACAGCAGGTGGATGGTCTCCTCGATCACCCGCCAGTCGGCCTCCGAGAGCAGCACGGCGTTGGCGTGGCGGCCGGTGATCTGCACAGGTTCGCTGTTCGCGTTGACGTCGTCAAGCAGCCGGTAGAGATTCGCCCGCGCTTCGGATACAGTGATCGTTCGCTTGATGCTGAGCCACGGCATCGAGCGTACGGGGCCGCATACGACCAAGTCAAGCTCGAGCAGATCGCCAGAAGAGCGACAGGCCCACCTTTCGTCCAGCCGTCTCTGCGTCACGACTTGATCGACGCGAGAAGCATCGCGGTGCCGTTCATCCCCATGGGCCGCCGGCGCTGAGCGCGCGCCGGCCGGCTCAGGCGCGGGAAGGGCGCACGCCGAGGATCCGCGCCGGCAGGAAGAGCAGGCCCTTGAGCAGGGCGAAGACCGCGTCGACGGTGATGCCGATCAGGCGGAAGGGCAGCAACAGGATCCACGCCAGCGGGTAGAGGACGAGCGCCAGGAGAGCGATCGGCCAGCACAGGACGAGCAGGATCAGCCAGAGGAGAAAGCTCCACATCGTCAACACCTCCAGACCCCACTACGTCGCCGGCGGCAGCCGGGTTTCCGCCGCCACGCCGGCGAAATTTTCTTCATCCCGCCTGTAACGAAACGGGGGCAAGGGCGCCTATAGGGGACGAGTGTAGGAGTTAGCGATGCGCACCGGCTGAATGGGAGGTTCTCGACGGTCGCAAGACCTTGACTCCGATGCGTTGTGGTCGCGCACGCGGACGTTCCTTCCTCCTCCTCTCTTCTCTCTTTCGTTCGTCTCCTTTGTTTTCGCCGGCTCCCGGTAACGGGGGCCGGCCTCTTTGCGCCGGCGGCGTGCGCTCCGGGCGGGGCGGGGGTTGCGGCCGGCCGAAGGCTGGTCTATAACCAAGGCTCCACAATGCGGTCAGCTCGTAGGTTCTCGCCGCGGATGCCGGCGTTGGCGCCGGCCGCAGTGCCGTAAGGAGGTCAACCATGTCGCATGCCCGCCGGGCCTTCGCCCTGCTCTTCATCGCCCTCGCCGCCTCGTCCGTCGCCGCGGCCGAGATCCCGACGCCGGAGTCGGTCCTCGGCCAGCGCGTCGGCGCCGACTTCTTCCTCGCCACCTACGAGGAGTCGATCACCTACTTCGAGGCCCTGGCGGCGGCCAGCGACCGCGTGCGGTTGGAGACCGTCGGCACCACCTCCTTCGGCCGTCCCTGCCGCCTGGCGATCATCTCCTCCCCCGCCAACCTGGCGCGCCTCGAGGAGATCCGCACCATCGCCCGGCGCCTCGCCCACCCCGACGGCCTGAGCGATGAGGAGGCCCGCCGGCTGGCGCGCGACGGCAAGGCGATCGTCCACGTCGACGGCGGCCTCCACGCCACCGAGGTGGCCCACGCCCAGCACACCATCCAGCTGGCCTACGACCTGGCCAGCGCCGGCGACGACGACGACGAGATCCAGGCCATCCTCGACCGGGTGGTGCTCTTGCTGTGGCCGTCGATCAACCCCGACGGCCAGACCATCGTCGCCGAGTGGTACCGCTCGAATCTCGGCACCCCCTACGAGGTCGCCCCCCTGCCGCGGCTGTACCAGAAGTACGTCGGCCACGACAACAACCGCGACGGCTACATGCTCGACATGATCGAGTCGCGCATCTCGACCCGCGTCATCCGCCACTGGGAACCGCAGATCCTCTACAACCACCACCAGACCGCCCCCTTCCCGGCGCGCATCTGGATCCCCCCCTTCGCCGAGCCGATCTCGGAGTTCGTCCACCCGCTGATGTGGCGCACCGTCAACCTGATCGGCATGGCGATGGCCCAGGCCCTCGAGGAACGGGGGCAGGAGGGGGCGGTGCACATGGGCACCGGCTTCGACAACTGGTACCCCGGGTTCATGGACCACGCCAACAATTTCCACAACGTGGCGGCGTTCCTGACCGAGACCGGCCTCTACCGCTACGCCACCCCCCACTTCTACACCGTCGCCGACTTTCCCCAGAGCGAGCGCGACCTGCGACCGCGCTCGCTCTACGCCAGTCCCTGGCCGGGGGGCTGGTGGCGCCTGCGCGACGCCGTGGACTACATGCTCACCGCCTCCCTATCGGTGCTCGACGTCGCCGCCAAGTACAAGGAGGACCTGCTCTACAACCGCTACCAGGCCGGCCGCGACGTCATCGACTACTACCGCCGCAACCCGCCCTACGCCTACTTCATCCCCCGCCAGCAGCGCGATCCGGTGGCGGCGGTCGAGCTGCTGCGCCGTCTGGCGTTCAACGACGTCGAGATCCACCAGCTGGCGCAGGCGGTGCGCTTCGAGGGGCAGAGCCATCCCGCCGGCACCTGGGTGATCGCCATGGACCAGCCCTTCGCCAACTTCGTGCGCCAGCTCTTCGCGGTGCAGACCTATCCCGACCTGCGCGAGTATCCCGACGGCCCCCCCGATCAGCCCTACGACGTCGCCGGCTGGACCCTGCCCTACCAGATGGACGTGCGGACGATCGCCGCCAACGCCCCCTTGGACGATGCCCTGCGCCGCGCCATGGTGCCCCTGGCGGGGGAGCCCCGGCGGTGGGACGACCCGGTGGCCGACGCCGCGCCCTTCGACAGCGTCCCCGGGGTGGGCTTCGACAGCCACCCGGTGGCGGTCGCCGTCGTGCCGCCGGCCGGCAGCCTGCGCGGCAGCGGACCGGCCCTGCTCGTCGATCCGGCCCAGCTCAACGCCTACCGCGCCATCAACCGCGCCTGGGAGCGAGGGGCGACGGTCTCCTTCAAGCCCGGCCGGGCGGCGGGCAGCGACGCCGGCACCAGCGGCGTCTTCGCCATCTCCGGCCTCGCCGAGGGCGACGCCCGCGCCCTGGTCGACGAGCTCGCCCTCCAGGCCGAACGCGGCGCCGGCGGCGGCCAGCGCCTCGAGCGACCGCGCATCGGCCTCTACCGGCCGTGGGCGCCGAGCATCGACGAGGGCTGGACCCGCTGGTTGCTCGAGCGCTACGGCTTCGCCTTCGACGGCCTGACCAACGGCGAGGTGGTGGCCGGCGGTCTGGCGCAGCGTTTCGACGTCGTCCTGCTGGCCGACGTCGCGCCGCGCCTGATCCGCGACGGCTTCGCCAAAGGCAGCGTGCCGCCGCGCTACGCCGGCGGTCTGGGAGCCGAGGGGGCGCGGGCCCTCGACGCCTTCGTCCGCGCCGGCGGCACCCTGGTGGCGATCAACCGCAGCACCCTCTACGCCATCGACGCGCTCCACCTGCCGGTCGACGACGTGGTGGCGGAGCTCAAGCGCACCGACTTCTTCCTCGGCGGCTCGATCCTCGAGATGATCGTCGATCCCGCCCACCCGGTGATGAGCGGCATGCCCGAGCGGGCCAAGGTCTTCGTCGACCGCAGCCCGGTCTTCGCGCCGCGGGACGACTTCGCCGGCGCCGTCCTGGCCAAGTATCCGGCCGCCGGCTCGCCGCTGCTGTCGGGGTACCTCCTCGGCGAGAAGCACCTCGCGGGCTACGCCAGCGCCGTCGAGGTACGCCACGGCGCCGGCCGCGCCGTCCTCCTCGGCCTGCGGCCGCAGTGGCGCGGCCAGCCCTTCGGCACCTTCCGCATCCTCTTCAACGCGGTGCTCTACGGCCGCCGGCTCGCCGCCGTCACGCCGCCCCACCCCGGATTCTGGACCCGCCCGGCACAGCCGGAGGCGAGCGCGCCGGAGGCCGCCGGGGCCGAAGTCGAGGAGGACGCCGAAACCCGTTAGCTGGGATGAAAGGCCGGGACCGCAGGGTAGGGTGCGGAACGGGGCATCGCGGCCGCCGTCACGGCTGAGCGGCGGCGGCAGCGACCGGCGATCGGGCGACGAAAGGAATCATCATGCGCTGGAGACGAGGTCATCGGAGCGTCAACGTCGAAGATCGCCGCTTCGCCCGCCGCGGCATGGGCCTGCCCGGGCTGGGCGGCCGCCGCGGCGGCGCGCAGCTGGGCTGCGGCGGCATCCTGCTGCTGCTGCTGCTGAGCGTGGTCTTCAAGCAGGACTTCTTCTCCCTCCTCGACGCCGGCGCCGGCTCGGTGGCGTCGACCGCGCCGGTGGGCGCCGGCGCCGGCGCCGGCGGCGCCGCCGGCGACGATCCCGAGGCCGAGCTGGTCTCCTTCGTCTCCTACGTGCTCGACGACGCCCAGGGGGTGTGGGGGCGGAAGCTCCAGGGCTACCGCGACGCCAAGCTGGTGCTCTTCCGCGACGCGGTGCGCTCGGCCTGCGGTTTCGCCCAGAGCGCCACCGGCCCCTTCTACTGCCCGGCGGATGAGAAGGTCTACGTCGACCTCGGCTTCTTCCGCGAGCTGCGCGGCCGCTTCGGCGCCCCGGGCGACTTCGCCCAGGCCTACGTCCTGGCGCACGAGATCGGCCACCACGTGCAGACCCTCCTCGGCACCTCCCAGCAGGTACGCCGAGCGCAGCGGCAGCGGCCGGACGCGGCCAATCAGCTGTCGGTGCGCCTCGAGCTGCAGGCGGACTGCTACGCCGGCGTCTGGGCCCACTCCACCGCCCGCCGCGAGCTGCTCGAGCGCGGCGACCTGGAGGAGGGCCTGGCGGCGGCGGCGGCGGTGGGGGACGACCGCATGCAGCGCATGGCCGGCGAGCGCTACGTCAACCCCGAGTCCTTCACCCACGGCTCCTCCGCCCAGCGCATGGAGTGGTTCCGCCGCGGCTACCGGAGCGGCGACCCCAACGCCTGCGATACCTTCGGCGGCTGAGGTCGCGTCCGAGCGCCCCTGCCCAGCCTTGCCCCCCAGCGGCGCCGCCGGGTGGCCGCCGGCGGCGTCTCCTGTGGTACCGTCGCGGCGACGGCATGCGGCGCCCCAAGCCGAGGAGATCGAGCCCCATGATCGACCCCAAGAACGTCCACAAGATCCTCCGCCGCCACCAGCTGACCGACGGCTTCTCGGTGGTCCTCGACCTCGAGCGCTCCCACGGCGCCTGGCTCGTCGACGCCCGCAGCGGCGAGGAGTACCTCGACTGCTTCACCGGCTTCGCCTCCTGGCCGATCGGCTTCAACCACCCGCTGATGAACGAGCCCGATTTCGTGCGCGAGATCGCCATGGTGGCGCGCAACAATCCCGCCAACTCGGACCTCTACACCACCGCCATGGCGTCCTTCGTCGACGCCTTCGCCGGCCGCGTGACGCCGCCTCGATTCAAGCACCATTTCTGGATCGCCGGCGGTGCCCTGGCGGTGGAGAACGCGATGAAGGTGGCCTTCGACTGGAAGGCGCGCAAGCTCGGCCGCCACGACATGCTGGAGAACGTCGACGACCTGGTGATCCTGCACTTCCGCCAGGCCTTCCACGGCCGCAGCGGCTACACCATGAGCGTCACCAACACCCTGCCCGACAAGGTCGGCCTCTTCCCCCGCTTCCCCTGGCCGCGGGTGCACAACCCGGCGGTGGTCTACGACCTCGAGGGCAACGTCGCCAACGACGTCGAGGCGGAGGAGGCGCGGGCCTGCGAGGAGATCGAGCTCGCCTTCCGCCGTCACGGCCGGCGGGTGGCGGCGATCCTCATCGAGCCGATGCAGGGCGAAGGGGGGGACAACCACTTCCGCCCCGAGTTCCTGCGCCGCCTGCGGCGCTACGCCGACGAGCACGAAGCGATGCTGATCTTCGACGAGGTGCAGACCGGCTTCTACGGCTCCGGCAAACCCTGGATGTGGCAGATCCACGGCGTCGAGCCCGACGTCGTCGCCTTCGGCAAGAAGACCCAGGTGTGCGGCATTTACGCCGGTCCGCGGGTCGACGAGGTGGAGGACAACGTCTTCGCCCGCTCCAGCCGCATCAACTCGACCTGGGGCGGCAACCTCACCGACATGGTGCGCTGCCGGCGCTTCATCGAGATCATCGAGCGCGAGCAGCTGGCCCGCAACGTCGCCGCCCGCGGCGAGCAGCTGATCGCCGGCCTGCGCCGGCTGGCGCGCCGGCACGGCCTGCTGGAGAACGTCCGCGGCGTCGGCTCCCTGGTCGCCTTCACCCTCCCCGACGGCGAGGCCCGCGACCGCCTGGTGCGCGACTGCTACGAGCAGAAGCTGCTGCTGCTGCCGTCCGGCGAGCGCTCGATCCGCTTCCGCCTGCCCTTCGTCATCGACGAGGCGGAGATCGAGTTGGCGCTGGAGAAGGTCGCCGCCGCCGCCCGCTTCCCCTCCAAACGGTTGAAGAAACGCGTCGCCCTGGCCACCGCCCCCAGCCACCACGGTCCGTGATGTCCGAGACCCTCGCCCTGGCGCCGATCTGGTACGCCGTCTTCCTCTTCTCGGTGACCCTGCACGAGGCGGCCCACGCCTGGGCCGCCCTGCGTCTCGGCGATCCCACCGCCTACCACGGCGGGCAGGTGAGCCTGAATCCGCTGCCCCACGTCCAGCGCGAACCCTTCGGCATGGTGCTGGTGCCGCTGATCTCCCTCGCCCTGATCGGCTGGCCCCTGGGCTGGGCGAGCGCCCCCTACGACCCCCTGTGGGCCGACCGCTACCCCCGCCGCGCCGCCTGGATGGCCCTCGCCGGGCCGGCCTCGAACCTGCTGCTGGTGGTGGCGGCCGGAATCCTGGTCCACGCCGGCCTGGCCCTCGGCGTCTTCGCCCCGCCGGAGGTGATCCGCGGCCTCGACGAGGCCGTCGCCGCCACCTCCCCCGGCCTCCCCGCCGCCCTGGCGACCTTCCTTTCCGTCGCCTTCTCCCTGAACCTGATCCTCTGCACCTTCAACCTCCTGCCCCTGCCGCCCCTGGACGGCAGCGGCGCCCTGCCCCTGGTGATCGGCGACGAGCCGGCGCGGCGCTACCTCGCCTTCATGCGCCAGCCGATGATGGGCCTCCTCGGTCTGATCGTCGCCTGGAACCTCTTCGGCCCCGTCTTCCGGCCGATCCATCTGCTGGCCCTGAACCTCCTCTACCCCGGCGCCGGCTATCACTGAGCGTCCGGCGCCTGGACCTCCGCCCGGCGCGGCGGCGGCGACGTGGGGTAGACTCCCGCCATGAGCACGACGTTCAGCTCCGCCCTCGCCGACCTCACCTTGCCCGACGTCGATGGCCGGGAGGTGCGTCTAGGATCCCTGTGGCAGACGGCGCCGGCGGTGGTGGTCTTCCTGCGCCACTACGGGTGAATCTTCTGCCGCGAGCACGTCGCGCAGTTGCGCGACCACGCCCAACGGATTCGCGACGCCGGCGCCAAGCTGGCGGCGATCGGCCTCGGCGACCGGCCCTACGCCCGCGCCTTCAGGGAGGAGACCGGCATCGACTTCCCCCTGCTGATCGACGAAGAGCGCCGCGCCTACCGCGCGGTGGGCCTCAAGCACGGCTCCTTGCTGCACCTGCTGAGGCGCGACAACCTCGCCGCCCGCAACCGCGCCCGCGCCGCCGGCCACCGCCAGCATCGCCTGGGCAAGAACCCCTTCCAGCTCGGCGGCAGCTTCGTCTTCGGCCCCGGCGACGTCGACCGCTTCGTCCACGTAAGCCGGACCTTCGGCGACAACGCCGACCCCGCCGACCTGATCGCCGCCCTCGGCTGAGGCGGCGGGTCGCGGCGGCCGGCCCCGCCGCCGTCGACGGCGGTCGATGTAGACTGCTGGCCTCAGCTTGAACCCGAGCGCCGCCTGAGGCGCTCAGGGGTGGCATAGGAGGAGGCCGCCATGGCCGAGAGCGGAAGCCTGCCGCCGGAGCTCGATCCTTCGCGCTACGTCGAGAAGGTGAGCCTGGCGACCGGCGAGGTGCTCGACGAGCCGATCCTGCCCGAGCAGCTGCTGGTGCACAAGCACCGCGACTACCACGTGGTCGACGTGCAGGCGCGGCGTCTGATGAGCCGCATCGTCAGCGCCACCGGCGACGAGGAGCTGGCGCGCCGGCGGATGAAGGAGATCCGCGCCCTGGGCAAACGCGCCTCCGAAGCCCTGGCCCGGGCCCTGCGGGCGGATCCGGAGGCGGTGTCGAAGTCCCTCTTCGGCCTCAAGTCGAAGGAGTACTTCTTCCGCTTCAAGAAGCATCCCTACGGCGAGCAGGAGATCCGCGCCACCCTCGAGCGCCTGCGGCGCCAGGCCGCCGAGCGCTACGCCGCCGCCCGCGCCGGCGGCGAGCCGGCGATCCGCCTGTTGCTGACCGGCGGTACCGGCTTCATCGGCAAAGAGATCCTCTGGCAGGCGGCGCACGACGAGGCGATCGCCGAGGTGGTGGTGCTGATCCGCCCCAAGATCGTACGCGACCGCGGGACCGGCGAGGTGCGCCGGCGGCTCTCCCCCGAGGAGCGCGGCGCCCGGCTGCTGCGCCAGCTATGGCTCGACGACGACCCCCTGCGGCGCAAGTTCCGCTTCGTCGCCGGCGACGTCGAAGAACCGGACCTGGGGCTCGCCGGGGACGACCTGGCGCGGCTCGCCCGCCGCATCACCCACGTCGTCCACTGCGCCGCCAGCGTCGCCTTCGACGCTCCCTACGAGGAGAGCTTCCGCGCCAACGTGGTCGGCACCTTGAACGCCCTGCGCTTCTCCCACAAACTGCAGACCACCCCCGGCAGCCCCTTCGTCGCCCACGTCAGCATCGAGACCTCCTACATCCACGGCCGCCAGGTCAAGGCCGTGGCGCGGGAGGACGAGATCGTCTTTCCGCGCAACTTCTACAACAACTTCTACGAGCTGACCAAGGCGATGGCGTCGCTGGAGAGCGAGCGCTTCATGCTCAGCAAGGGCCTGCGGGTGATCCAACTCTGCCCGGCGATCGTCATCGGCGACTCGCGCACCGGCAACAACCGCGGCGACACCAAGGTGGTCAACGCGCCGGTCAACCTCTTCGGCCGCGCCCACGCCGCCCTGAGCGAGCGCAAGGGGTCGTTTTTCGAGCGCTCCAAGACCTCGATGCTGGCGCGCATGGCCTGCGTCTTCCCCGGCGATGCGTCGGCGGAGATCAACCTGATCCCGGTCGACCGGGTGGTCGAGGGCATCCTCGCCAGCCTCAAGCGGCCGCAGGCGATCGGCGAGCGCGTCCACCTGGCGACCGACAATCGGGTGAGCGCCGAGGAGATCCAGCGCATCGTGCAGCAGGAGGTCGGCGTCAAGGTCAAGCTCGCCGAGCCGACCCTGCACCGCAACGTCACCCTGCCGGTGCTGACCACGGTGCTGTGCCGGCTCAAGCAGGAGCGCCTGGCGCGGGCGCTGGAGAAGCTGGGTACCATCTTCGGCGGCTACAGCGAGTGGGGGCAGACGGTGCACGCGGTGGGCAACGACGTGCGCGTCCTCGGTCTGTCGCCGGCGCGCCCGGACGCCCGCCTCGCCTTCCGCATGCTCTGCCGTCACAACCGCTACGTGCAGGAGTTCGGCAAGATCCGCGACCCGGACGAGATCTCGCGGCGGGAGAAGATCTGGGCCGAGCTGATCGCCGAGCTCGAAGAGCGCTGGGGCGGCCGCGCCGCCACCATGCCCGCCGCCGCCTTCCAGCGTGCGGTCGAAGAAGCCCTCGACCTCGAGCGCTTCGAGCGCCGGAGCCGGACGCCGCCGGCAGCGCCGTCTCCGGGCACCGGTCGGTGACCCTCCCCCATGCCGGAGAACCCCTGGCGGTGCGGATAGACTAGGACGATGCGCATCCTGGTGGTGGAGGACGACGAGGATCTGGCTGAAGTGTTGGTCGAATCCCTCGAAGAGGCGCGCTACGCCGTCGACCTGGCTCGCCACGGCGGGGCCGCCGAGGAGCTGATGACGGCCAACCGCTACGACCTGGTGATCCTCGATTGGAAGATCCCGGCGCCCGACGGGCTGGAGCTGCTGCGCCAGTGGCGCGCCGCCGGGCGCGACGAGCCGGTGCTGATGCTCACCGGCCGGCGCGAGGTGAGCGACCGGGTCGACGGGCTCGACACCGGCGCCGACGACTACCTGACCAAGCCCTTCTCGATGATGGAGCTGATGGCGCGGGTGCGCAGCCTGCTGCGCCGGCGCTCGCGCACCCTGCGGCCGCTGCGCGCCGGCGAGATCGTGCTCGAGCCGGCGAGTCGACGGGTGACCTTCGCCGGCGAACCCCTGAAGCTGACGCCGAAGGAGTTCGGCGTGCTCGAGTACCTGCTCAGCCGGGCGGGAGAGATCGTCAGCCGCACCGAGCTCACCGAGCACGTGTGGGACGACTCCTTCGACGCCATGTCGAACGTGGTCGACGTGATCATGTACCGCCTGCGAAAGAAGATCGACGGCGGCCGCAGCGCCAAGCTGCTGCACACCATCAAGGGCGTCGGCTACGTCCTGCGGACCGAGCGTGGCGAATCCTGAGAGCGCGCGGCGCCGCGCTACGCCCGAGCGGAGCTGGCGGGCTCCCGCGGCGGTGCTCGCGCTCGGCCTCGCCGCCCTGCTGCCGCTGGCGGCGGTCGACCGCCTGCGGCGCGCGGCGGCGGCCGAAGAGCTGGCCCTGTGGCGGTCGCTGGCGGCGATCGAGGTCGAGGTCGCCCGCAGCCAGGGCTGGCTCGCTCGCCGGCCCGCCGCCGGCGCAGCGCAGGACGCCGCGCCCGCCCTCGACCGCGCCCTGGCCGAGACC
>RFGL01000394.1 GCA_003697015.1 Acidobacteriota bacterium
GCAGCGCCCGCCGGCCACCGGCGGCGCCGCCGGTGGCGCTGGGCCCGGGCAGGAACCGGCGCCGCCGCCCTGCTCCTCGCCGCCCTCGGCGCCGCCCGGCTGTGGCAGGAACGCCACCGGCCGGTCTTCTCCCACCTGGTCGTCGGCGCCGAACGCGCCGTGACGGCGATCGACGCCGACGGCAACGTCCTGTGGCGAAAGAGGAGCGGCGGCTACCTGATCCCGGCGACCCTCAGACCCGGCGGCCCCCGGCGGATCGTCGGCTTCGAATTCTCCGCCGCCGCACGGAAGCCGGCGCGCCCCCACACGCTCAGCATCTTCGACGCCGCCAGCGGCGCGCCGATCGACGCCGTCGAGCTCGTCTCCGCGAGGTCGCGCTTTGCCCAGCTCGGCTTCTCCGACCGCTACTCCATCGATCTCGTGGCGAAAGATCTCGACGGCGACGGTGCCGACGAGATCGTGATCAGCTACACCCACGCCTACCAGTGGCCGAGCTATGCCGTGCTCTACGAGCCGCTCAGGGGCCGCCAGCGGCTGGTGCTGATGGCCCCGGGTCACCACCGCTTCGCCGGCGCCGCCGACCTCGACGGCGATGGCCGCCTCGAGCTGCTGTGGGCCGGCATCAACAACCGCATGGGCTGGCTCCACGGCCTGGCCGCGGTCTTCCTCGATCCGCCCCTCGGCGCCGCCGGCACCGCCTCCTCCCCCGTCTCCGCCGTGGTGCCCGATGAGCTCTCTCCCGGCCGGGATGGCCTGCACTGGGGCTCGCTCTTCTGGTACGCGCCCTTGCCGCCGGGCGCCTGCATCGAACGCCGCTGCATCCGCATCGACGAAGGCCGGCGGCGGATCCTCGTCGGCGCCGGCGACGGTCGGCTGGAGGTCGGCTTCGACGGTTTCCGCCGCGACCTGCCGTCGGAGCTGCCGGCCTCTGAGCGCCGGACGCGGCGCCGACGCCTGTGGTCCGAGCTCTACGAGGCCAAGCGCATCGCCCGCGGCGGTCGGCCGGCGGCAGCGGCGGCGAGGGCGGCGGCGGCGGCCGAGGAAGCCCGGGCCATCGATCAACCGCTGATCGCCCTCTGGGCCGGTCAACTGGAAGCCACCTGCAAGGCCCGGGCGGGCGAGCTGGAGGAGGCCGAGCAGCGCTTCGAGGAGCTCCTGCCCGACGCTCCCTCGGCCGCCGACGTCGCCTTCCAGGCCGCCGGCGCCTTCCACCTGGCCGGCGACCTGGAGCGCGCCGTCGCCTGGTATGAGAGAGCCCTCGGAGCCCTGACCTCAGCCTCCAAAGGCCGGCCGCGCTACGAGGCCCTATACGGCCTGGTGATGGCCCTCGGGGAGCTCGGCCGGTGGCAGCGCGCCGCCGAGGCGATCGGCACCTTCGAAGCGGCGTCCCAACAGAAAGGCTTCGCCCTCCACTGCCGCATCTACTTCGACTGGCGGCAGCGGGGGGCGGCCTACGACGGCGAAGAGCTGGAGGACTGGCCCTTGGCGCCCGACCTGGCGCGCTACTGGCACCTGGAGTGGCGGCGCCTGCGCGGCGTGCCGGCCGGCGAGCTCTACCGGGCGGCGCGCGCCGAGCTGGAGGAGACGTCGGAGGAAGTGCGCGCCCTGGTCCGTGCCTTCGAGGCGGCGCCGTTGCTCGAGCTCGGCCGCGCCGGCGAGGCCGTGGCCGCGGCCCGCGCCGCCAGCGATGAGATCTGGGCCTACGCCGCCTACTTCCCCGCCGCCCGCGCCCATCTCGGCGTGGTGGTGGAGCGCTACGCCCGCGCCGCCCGCGCCACCGGCCTCGAAGCCGAAGCCCGCGCCGCCGAAGAGCGCTACGCCCGCTGGCGCGCCGCTCAGCCGGCGCGCTCGCCCTGATGCGGCGGTGGGGGGCGCCGAGGGTGTAGACTGGGAGCAGATCCCATGCAGGCTCCATCACGTCTGAGGAGAGGCTCGTCCAGCCATGTTGCGGCTGATCGTCCAGCACCAGCACCGCGTGAAGATCGTTCCCCTCGATCGCCCCCTGCCCCTGCGTCTGGGGGCGGCGCGGGACAATGACGTAGTCCTCGCCTACCCCGGGGTGTCGCGCCACCACGCCCGGCTGGAGCCCGGCGACGGCGCCCTGCTGCTGGTCGACGCCGGCTCCAAGAACGGCCTGTGGGTCGACCGGCGGCGACGGCGGCGGGCGAGGCTCCTGCCCGGCCGCGCGGTGCAGCTCGGCGAGGTCTTCCTCAGCCTCGAGGAGGTGGCGAGCGCCGACGCCGAGCTGGCGCTCCATCTCCATCCGGCGGCGTCGTCGACCGCGGTCGCGGTGAGCGGCGACACCGCCAGCGCCGCGGGCGACGCGATCTCGGCGCGCGACGCCCTACGCTTCGTCCGCCGCTACGCCGGCCTCGCGGTCGACGAGCCGGCGTCACGGCGCGCCTTCCTCGAGGCCGCGCGCGCCACCCTCGGCGCCCGCGGCGTCGCCCGGCTCGACGACGACGGCGGGCGGCCGGCGCTGGCGGAGGTCGCCGGCAGCTTCGCGCCC
>RFGL01000395.1 GCA_003697015.1 Acidobacteriota bacterium
CGACGGCCTCAACTTCGGCAATACCTCGACCGCCTACGACCGCCACCGGCCGGCGATCGCCCGCGCCGAGCGGCGACTCTACGACCACGTCGTACGCCGCTTCGGCGGCGGCCTCTCCGGCCGCCCCTTGCGCGCCGATGCCCGCGACCTGATCGCCGCCGCTCGCACCGCCCTCGACCGCCTCGCCCCCGCCGGCGACTTCCACCTCATCGCCACCGGCGGCCTCGAAACCGCCGCCGACGTCGCCGCCGCCCTCGGAGCCGGCGCCTCCCTCTGCGGCTGGTTCACCGGCTACTTCGAAGCCTTCAGCCGTCACGGCCACCGCCTCTACGCCGAGCTCCTGGCCGAGCTCGCCGCCGCTTGAAGGCAAGATCGCGGCGAAACGCCCACCCTATACTAGGATGCAGGAGGTTGATCATGGGACGCACGATCGAATTGCCCGATGAGCTCTACGCCGCGCTCGTAGCGGCAGCCGAAGCCAGCGGCACGACGCCAGAGGGCTGGCTTGCCGGGGTGCTACCGGTAGGAGCCGGCGACCGCAGCGAGGGGCAGCAATGGGGAAGTCTCCATCGCCGGCCATCGTCGGGCTTGGCGTGGCTGGGTGGTGCCGTCGGTGGCTCAGGCTCCGGCGGTCGTGGTCGTCCGTCAGTTTGACACGTCAGTCGGTCAGAAAGTGAGGTATCTTCGTGAAGCGTATATCAGTTCTATTCGCTCTTCTCTTCTCGATCGCAGCTGCTCCAGTGGCGGATGTGAGAAGCTTCGTGGCCACTATGCCCGATGGCGGGCGCCTCGCCTTCACTCTTCCTGAAAGCTGGCGAATCACCACTCAGGCAATCGGCGTTGCTATCAAGATCGAGCTCGCGCCCGCGCCCGCCGAGAGCGGCGACTTCCTCATTGTCCTAGCGATCATACCGGTGATGTCGGATAGCGGGCCCTCCAGCCCGCAGGAGCTTCGGGCGGCTGTCCTTCGCTCCGGCGAAGAGAAACTCAATGCCGCTCTTCAGGATGCCATCGAGCTCACTGAAGTTCGAGGCGATCATGTTTATGGTTATATCTATCACCTGACCGACAGAAATCCCGAAAAAGGTCCTGATGACTACCGTGAAGCGCACCAAGGCATGCTACGAATAGGTGAATATGCAGCATCGGTCACGATCTTGACGCATTCGGAGGATTCGGCAACCCCGGAGCGTGCTATTGCGACTCTACGATCTATAACTCCAGAGGTCGTCGGTTTTGGGAGAACGGCGGACGGGTCGATTTACAGACTCGCCGCGCCAGGTCGCACCTGGTCTGTGCAGATTGACCTGACCGGATTTGACATCCAGGCAGAGGGGGCGCTGGAGGACGATTTGGGAAAGATGGTCCGTGCAAAGAATGGCAAGCGCGATATCGTAGTCTCGGTATTCCTCGAAAAGGAACCAAGTCTCCAAACGGCTGAGGAATGCAGGGCCTATTACTGGGCCAAGGATCAATCGAGTCCGATAGCTAAAGATGACGTCCGTTTGACGGAACGGGGTGAGCTGCGTGTGGTAGAATGGACCGTGAAGAAGTTCATGGGCCAACGGGTGAACCAAAGAAACCTCAAGGCTTTTCTCGCACATGAAGGATATTGCGTCGACGTCCACATTTCAAAATCTGGCTTCAAGCCGAAGAAGGACCAGAAGTTCTTCGATGAGCTTCTGGCAAGCGTGGGAGTTTCCGGACAGTAGATGGCTCGGAGGCGCCATCGTCCGGCTTCCGCCCGGAGAGGCGGCTGGTGACGCGCATCGCCAGTGGCGAGCATCCCGAGCATGCGGTGAACTACTGGCTTGCCGTGCTCGAGAAGAGCATCCCTTGTCCGAAGATCCGTGACCTCATCTTCTGGCAAGACCTCAGTCCCGAGGCGGTCGTCGCTCAGGCGCGCACGTACAAGCCGATGCAGCTCTGAGAAGGCCTGCCGGGCCGGGCGAGCCAGCGCCGAACACGGCTCCGCCGCCGCCCGTGCCGTTCCGGCGGCTGATCGCCGGGACCTTCGGCGGCACAGGATCCACGGGAGGTGTGCCCGATCCGCTTGGGATACGGGGGGCGGGCGAGTTGGAACGCGCTGCGGCGAGCCCGACGCTCGGCCGCAAGGCTGAGGCAGCCGTGGCGACGGCGGACGAAGGCGTCTGGAGGTTGGAATGAGCGAGTTCCGTAACGTTCATGTCTACTTCGCACTGCTGATCCCGGCAACGCTTCTCGGCTTTGTACCGTTTCTTCTCCGCGGCGTGACGCTCTCCGACCGGCCGTTGACGCCCGCGGTTCTCCTTCACGGTGCCTTGATGGGCTTGTGGGTGATCATGCTCGTCGCCCAGGGGTGGTTCATCCGGACGAAGCGGTTCGCCGTACACCGTTGGGTGGGGCGTTCCTCGTTCATGATCGCACCGCTGATCATCGTCAACGTCTTCGTCGCGGAGCACGAAGCGCTCAACGCTGCGCCGCAGGGCATCAGCGCTGAGGTTGCGAGGCTTGAGGTGTTCGGAATTCCGCAGATCTTGGTGTTCGCCGTCACGTGGGGATTCGCGATCGCCTATCGCAAGCGAATTCCGCTTCACGCACGCTTCATGATCTCTACTGCGTTCGCGGTCAGCACCGCCATCCTGGTGAGGATTGCCCTGAACTGGCTCACCTGGTTGCCGTTTTTCGAGCCGGAGAATCTGGGCGGGATCGTGGCCGCAACCTGGACCTTTCAGACGCTGCTGCTGGCGGCTTTTATCGCCATGGATTGGCGCAAGGGGATCCGGCGGTCGCCTTTCTGGGTGGTCACCGGGGTGCTCGGCATGATGCACGTCGGGTACTGGACGTACGGCACGACCGCCGCCTGGTTCGCCTTCGTCCGGTGGTTCGCGGGTCTGAGATTCGGCGTGACGTAGCGACCGGCGCAAGCAGCGCCGCGGCGACGTGCCCTACCGCCCGTTGCGCTGCCCGGTGAACGCCGCAGCCTCAATCCCCCGTGAGGGCGGTTGCGGCGCGGCGGGCGCGGGCGCGTTCGGCGTACCAGCGGCGGGGAAGGGAGCTTTCGAGGATGCCGCCGGCGGCGGTGCTCTGGAAGTGGCCGAGGCCGAGGGCGTGACCCTGGTGGCGGGTGATGACGTGGTAGCCGTGGCGGCAGTCGCGGAGCTGGTCGGCGCGCAGCTCGAGGGGCTGGCGGGTGAAGAAGCGGTCGACCTGCTCGGCGTCGAGCTCGACGACGTTTCTCGTCGCGTGGCGGCCCCAGGCGCAGGTGGCGGCGGTGGTGAGGCGGGGGACGGCGCTGCCGAGGTGGAGGAGGGAGCAGCCGGCGGCGACCGGGGCGGGCCGCGCGGCGAAGGACGCGTGGCGGCGGACGAGGGCCAGGCGCTCGCGGCTCGAACGCACCAGGCGGTGGCCGGCGAAGAGCCGGCGATCGAGGCCGTAGACCTCTTCCAGATGGGCCAGGTAGGGCTCCGGGGCGAGCTCTTCGAGCTCCAGGGGCGCGGGCTCGGCCGGCGGCTCGCTGCGGTGGGTGGAGGCGAGCTTCTCCAGCACCGCGACGAAGAAGCCGCCGGTGTCGTTGTGGTGGGGGTAGAGGCGGCGGCAATGGCGCAGGTCGGCGGGGAAGCGTTGCCCGCCCCAGCGGACGAGGCCGGGGGCGGCGTTGATCCCCGGATGATCCGCCGGCAGCAGGCGGACGGCGTCCCCCAGGCGGTCGAGCACCTCGGCGACCACCTGCTCGTTCTCCTCCGGCGCGAAGGTGCAGGTGGCGTAGACCACCCGCCCGCCGGGACGGCAGAGCTGGAGCGCCTTGTCGAGCAGGGCGCGCTGGCCGTAGCGCGGCCACCCCGGCGGTCGCATCTGCAGGCGCATGAGGATCGCCGGGTTCTTGCGCGCGGTGCCCTCGCAGCTGCACGGTACGTCGACCATCACCCGGTCGAAGCAGCCGATCTCAGGCGGCATGCTGGTGCCGTCCCAGCAGGTGACGGCGACGCTGGTCAGCCCCAGGCGCTCGACCGTGCGCCGCACCAGGCCGGCGCGGTCGGCGAAGCGGTCGTTGGCCACCACCGTGCCGCGGTCGCCCATCAGGAAGGCGATCTGCGCGGTCTTGTTGCCCGGCGCGGCGCAGAGGTCGAGGATGCGCTCGCCCGGCTGCGGGTCGAGGAGCACCGCCGGCAGCATGGCGATCTCTTCCTGGATGTTGAGCAGGCCGGTGAGCTGCAGCACGCTGCGTCCGGGGCGCGACCCCGGCGCCAGGCGCAGGCCGTCGGCGAGCCAGGGGATGGGCGAGGCGGGCATCCCTTCCCGCGCCAGCCAGGCGGCGAGCTGCCGCCGCGTCAGCCGCAGGCGGTTGGTCATCACGCACGGCGGCTGGGGCCGCGCCAAGGCGGCACAGAACGCCGGCCAGTCATCGACGACGTCGCGATAGCGCTCGAGTGGCGTCACCGTAGCGAAGAATGCTCCCCCGGCCCCACGTCAGTGTAGCACGGCGCTCGCTAGCGCCCGGCTGGCGCCGGCGGCGGCCGCTCGAGGACGATCAGCCGCAGGCGGCCGCGACCGCCTGCGCCGGCCGCCGCCAGCACGACGTCGTCCCTGCCGTCGCCGTCGACGTCGGCGAGCTCCGGGTGGCCCCAGGGCGGAGCCGCGCCAGCCCCGCCGCCGGCCGGCAGCAGCGCGACGACGAGGGCGGGCCGGCCTTCGACCACCCCCTTCCGCGCCCGCCGCATCCGACCCCGGTGGATCCGCAGCTCGCCGCCCTGACGCAGCAGCAGGTCGGCTTCGCCGTCGCCGTCGAGGTCGGCGCCGTAGTGCCAGCCCGACGCCGGGCCGTCGATGATGTCGATGGTGCTGTCGCGGCTGCCGGCGGCGACGCGGCCGCCGCCGCGGCCGGGGAAGACGCCGAGGTGCAGCTTGCCGTCTCCCAGGCCGGCGCGCTCCACCACCACCAGGTCGTCGTCGCCGTCGCCGTCGGCGTCGAAGGCCGACAGCTCGACCGGCTGCCACAGGCGCGCCTTGAGCTCGGCGGCGAGCAGCGGCGGGCGGCCGGCGCGGGTGCGGTCGGCGGTGAGGGGGAAGAGGCGCAGGCGCTTGCGACCGAGGATGACCATTCTCTCGGCGTTGCTGGTGGCGACCGCCAGCAGGGGGGTGCGGTCGAGCATCAGGTAGCGGCTCTCGTGCACCCGCTCGGCCTGCGGCAGCAGGGACCACGCCTGGCGCTCCGCCGCGTCCGCTTGCGCCCGGGGATCGATCAGGACGGTGAGCAGCCGGCGGCGGCCGGCGGCCTGCGGGCCGGCGGCGAAGCGGAGGGTACCGCCGGCGTGGTGCAGAGCGGTCACCGGCGGGGTGGAGAGCAGCAGGCCGTGGCGCCGGCGGGCGGCGTCGAAGGGCAGGGGCAGGACGCGGGGCCCGCCGCCGTCGATCAGCAGCAGACGGCCGGCGGCCGCCAGGGCGAGGCCGGGCCCTGCGCCGCCCGCCACCGGCTCGAGGCCCGGCCCCTCGGCCAGGCGCTCGAGGCGGGGCACGCCGTCGAGATGCAGGCGGTAGATCGCCCCCGGCTCGCCGAGCAGCAGCTCGCCGCCGGCGACGACCAGCCGGTCGGCCTTGGCCGGAAGATGGTAGAGGAGCGGCTCCAGGCGCGCCGCCGCCGGCCGCAGGCGGTAGAGCCGCCGCGGGCCGGCGGGATTCTCCTCCGGCGCCACCAACAGCAGGACGTCGCGCCCGGGGGTCGCCGGCGGCAGGGCGTGGGCGACGAGGGCGCCGGGCACCACCGCCTCGAGGTGGCGGGCGGTGGCGTCCGCCGCGGCGTAGACCCCGGCGGGCGGCGCGTCCCCGTCTTCCTGCCCTCGTCCCGGCGCCGCCGCCAGCAGGGCCGCGAGGAGCAGCGCTGCGCGCCGGCGGCTCAACGGGAACCCCCGCTCAGGTAGAGGTCGAGGCGCACCGGCGCCGTGACGCCGGCTTCGACCACCTCCTGCGGTTGGATGATCAGCAGGTCGGCGAGGCGGTCGCCGTCGAGATCGCCGATGCGCACCAGGGCGAGATTCTTCGGCTCGGCCGCCAGCTCGATCTCGAGATCCGGCGCCGGCGGGTAGCGGCAGCCGTCGCCGCCGCGGTGGATGCTCACCTTCTTGCCGCGGCCGAGCTGGACGAAGTCGGCGCGGCCGTCGCCGTCGAAGTCGCCGGCGAATTGCGACAGCTGCCCGATGCGGAAGTTGTCGAGATCGATCTTGAAGCGGCCGGAGAGGTCGAGGTCGCGCACCGGGCGGAAGGCGCCGTCGCGGTCCTGGCACCAGAGGTGAAAATCGATCGCGATCGAGAGGCTGCGGGTGGCGAGGATGCGCACCGCCTGGAGGATGGAGAAGTCGAGGGTCAGGGTGATCAGATCCTGGCGGCCGTCGCCGTCGAGATCCTGGAAGCCGCCGGGCACGCGGATCTCCTGCTCGCCGTCGCCGTCCTCGCCGCCGGGGACGAAGGCGTAGCCGGTGGCCTCGAAGGTGGCGTAGGGCTGGGGCGCCGGGGCGAGGTC
The DNA here is from genome assembly GCA_003697015.1 of Acidobacteriota bacterium. GTDB lineage: Bacteria > Acidobacteriota > Thermoanaerobaculia > Multivoradales > J023 > J023. Next base: position 6,497 of record RFGL01000395.1, read on the forward strand.
GGCGGCGGCGCGGTAGAGATGGTAGCGCGCCGGCGGACGCTTGGCCTGGCGCATCCCCTTGCGCCAGCCGGCGTCCTCGTCGATCAGCAGCTCCCGGCGTACCCACTCGGCGACGCCGTCGCCGTCGAGATCGCCGAAGTAGACCACCTCCTCGTCCTCTTCCGCCGCGTCGCCGGCGGCGGCCGCCGGCTCGATCGGAGGGGCGAAGCGGCCGCCGCCGAGACCGCGCAGGACGTGCGGCCGGGCGGCGCCGCGTACGGGCCCGGCGACCAGCAGGTCGGGCCGGCCGTCGCCGTCGACGTCGCGCGCTTC
>RFGL01000038.1 GCA_003697015.1 Acidobacteriota bacterium
CAGCCAGCGGACCAGGCGGGCGACCACCGCGGCGACCTCGAGCGGCGCCGCGCTGCGCTCGAGGGCGGCGAGGGCCGCCATCAGGTTCTCCGGCTGCTCCAGCGCGGCGTCGGGCAGGCGCCCCTCGTCGATCAGCGCATAGCGCAAGCGCGGCGCGTACGCCTCCAGACCCTCCGGCCCCGGCGCGATCAGCTCGCCGACGTCGGCCGCCGCCTCCCAGGGTCGCTCTCCATTGTAGAGCACCAGCGGCAGGACCGGCGGCAAGCGGCCGCCCTCGAGGGTCTGACCGCGGCGGATCAGGTCCTGGTACAGCAGGCCGACGTAGACCAGCAGCCGCAAGGCCATCCAGCGGTCGACGGTCGACTGGAATTCGATCACCAGGTAGACGTAGAGCGCCCGGTCGCGCCAGCGCAGGCGCCAGACCACGTCCTGGGCCCGGGCCTCGAGCCGGTCGGAGACGTAGCTCCCGGGAACGCGCTCGAGGGTCGTGAAGTCAAGCTCCTGGACGAAGGGCTCGCGGACGAAGCCCCGCAGGAGGTCGGCCACCATCCGCCGGTGGGTGAACAGCAGGCGGTAGCCTCCGTCGTGGCGTGGGGTGCGGTCACGGTTCTCTCGCATAACACCCCTACCTAGACGCCGAGACCACGCGGAATCTGCGCTGCAACGCAGATTCCTGCGCCGGATGGGGTACATTCCACCTCTGTCGGAGCCTGACCAAGCCTCGCGATTTCACGGAGGAATGCCGATGCGAAAGCCCGTGCTCGTGCTCTGTGCGTTGATCTGTGCCGCCACCGCCGTCGTCGCCGGGGAGCCGCGGCTCTTGGACGACGCCACCTTCATGGAAATGGAGCGCGTCCAGGACCCGATCCTCTCGCCGGACGGCGGGAGGATCGTCTTCACCCGCCGCTGGGTCGACCGGCAGGCGGACCGCTTCCGCACCAATCTGTGGTTGGTCGACGCCGACGGCGAGCGGGTGCGTGAGCTCACCCACGGCGACTGGCAGGACGGCGCGCCGCGCTTCTCCCCCGACGGCGGTCGCATCGCCTTCATCTCCGACCGCGACGGAAGCCGCCAGATCCACGTGCTGTGGCTCGACACCCGCGAGGTGGCGCAGCTCACCCACCTCGATCGCGAGCCGCAGGATCTCGCCTGGTCGCCGGACGGCAAGCGCCTCGCGTTCACGCTCTTCGTGCCCAAGAAAGAGCCACCGCTTACGGTCGAGCTGCCGCCGCGGCCGGAGGGTGCCGAGACCGCCCCGCCGGCGGTGTTGGTGGACCGCTTGAGCTGGGCGCGCGACGGTCGCGGCTTCCTGCCGCCGGGCTTTCGTCACGTCTTCGTGGTCGACGCCGTCCTCGGCGGTACGCCGCGCCAGGTGACGAGCGGCGACTACGATCACGAGGACCCGGTCTTCTCCGCCGACGGCCGGAGGATCTACCTCTCCGCCATCCGCAAGCCCGACGCCGAGTACCTGCGCGGCGATTCGGAGATCCACGCCGTCGACCTCGACAGCCTGGAGCTCACCACCTTGACCGATCGTCGCGGCCCGGATCGCCAGCCCCTGCCGTCGCCGGACGGCAAGTGGATCGCCTACACCGGCTACGACGACCGGCGCTGGACCCGCCACCTGTCGAGCATCTATCTGATGGACCCCCAGGGCGGCGGCAAGCGGGTGCTGGCGGCGGGGCTGCCCGCCTCTCCCGGCGATCTCGTCTGGGCGCCGGATTCAAGCGGCGTCTACTTCCTGGTCGACGAGCGGGGCAGCCGCAACCTGCACTTCGCTCCCCTGGACGGTGCGCCGCGGCCGGTGACCGAAGGGGTGCAGGTGCTGGAGGGATTCTCCCTGTCGCGCAGCGGCCGCGCCGCCGCCGTGCGTTCCAGCTCCACCAGCCCGGGGAGCTGGTCGCCTTCGAGCTGGCGAATCCCGCCGCCTCGACCCCCCTGGTCGACCTCAACGCCGACGTCCTCGACGGCGTCGCCCTGGGGCCGGTGGAGGAGCTGTGGGCCGAGGCCCCGGATGGGGTGCGGAGCCAGGGATGGCTGATCCGTCCGGCCCGCTTCGAGCCGGGCAAGAAGTATCCCCTGGTGCTGTGGATCCACGGCGGCCCGTGGGCGATGTACGACGTCGGCTTCAACTGGGCCTTCCAGAACTTCGCCGCCGAAGGCTACGCCCTGCTCTATGGGAATCCGCGCGGCTCGACCGGCTACGGCCAGGATTTCGTCAACGGCATCCAGTACGCCTATCCGGGCAAGGACTACGACGATCTGATGGCGATGGTCGACGCCGCCCTCGAGCGGGAGTGGATCGACGGCGAGAACCTCTTCGTCTGCGGCGGTTCGGGCGGCGGCGTCCTCACTGCCTGGATCGTCGGTCACACCGACCGCTTCCGCGCCGCCGTCTCGATGCGGCCGGTGACCAACTGGCACAGCTTCGTCGGCACCACCGACGGCCCTCTGTGGTACGACCAGTTCATCAAGCGGCCGTGGGAGGATACGCTGGAATTCGCCGTGCGTTCGCCGCTGCATTACGTCGCCAACGTCAAGACCCCGACCATGGTGATGACCGGCGAGGCCGACCTGCGTACCCCGATCAGCCAGAGCGAGGAGTACTACCGTGCCCTCAAGCTGCTCAAGAAGGAGACCTTGCTGGTGCGGATGCCCGAGGAGTACCACGGCTGGCGCCGCCCCACTCACCGCCTGCTGCAGCAGCTCTACCTGCGCGCCTGGTTCGACAAGCATCGTACGGGCGACGCGGCCGCGGCCGGCGACTGAGCGCCCATCCGGTCTTGCGGGCGCCGCCGGCACCGGTATGATGGGCCCACCCTGAAGGAGGCGCTATGGAGCAGGAGAAAGGATGCGGGCTCGGTTGCGGTCTCTTGGTCGTCGGGGCTGGGGTGGTGCTGATTTTCCTCATCCCCTTCGTCGGGCCGGCGATCGGCATGACCCTGCTGGTGATCGCCGCCATCGCCGGCGCCCTCCTGTGGCGCCGGCGTGGCGATGACGGCGACGAGGCGAGCGGCGCCGGGGAGGATGCCCCGGCCGAGGACGGCGGCGGTTGACGGCGCGGCCGAGCCGTCCAGGCGACCGAGGCGATCGCCGAGACCGGCCGCGTCCCGGATCAAGCCCCACCGCCGCGGCTGGATGACGCCGCAGGCTCGGACCGCTGCGGCCGCGCCGCCGGAGGTTGGTCGGTCACGGCGGTCACGGACAGGTGGCGAAGGCGTCGGTGTCGGTGATCGCCGCGGCCTGCACGCCGAGGGGATTGTGGTACTCCCGCACCGCGCCGGTGAAGGTGTCGGTGATCCGCAGGGTGTACTCGACGTTGGTGGTAGCGGCGGCGAAGACCCAGAAGCGGTTGGTCGGTCCGTTGCAGTTGTCGAGCACCTTGACCAGCATCTCCAGGTTGTCGGAACGGAAGAACCAGAGCAGACCCGAGTCGTCGACCGACAGGGGCAGGGCGCTGGCGATGCCGGTGCGGCCGCGCGAATCGCGCCAGGTGGCCTCGACCTGGAAGCGGTTGCCGTTCAGACACAGACGCGATTGCGACGGGATGCAGCGCCCTGCTACCGGCCGCGGATCGAACCGCCAGGCCTGGTTGGGATTGCCGGTGCAGTTGAAGAGGATGGTCGGCGTCTTGTCCGCCGTCGACGAGCCGAGGACGTCGAGGCATTGACCGGTGTCGACGTGCGCCAGTGCGAAGGCCGGAGCGGCGCTCTCGGTCGCCGCCAGGTCCCACAGGGCGGCGCCGTCGTCACAGGTACCGATCACCAGCTCGATGAAGCCCGAAGCGCCGACCGGACCCGGGCGCAGGCACTTATCCCCCAGACCCCGCAAGCGCAGGCGGTCGCCGACCAGCTCGAAGGTCCAGGTTTGATTGGCATTGCCGGTGCAGCCGAAGATCACCACCGGCGTGCCGTCGGCGGCGCTCGCCCCGAGAACGTCGAGGCAGACGTTGTCGATGCCGAGCATCGCCCCGGGTTGAACCAGGGGCGGGCCGCTGATCATGCGCGGCCGAAACCCGAAGGTCTGGTTGGCGTTGCCGGTGCAATCGGCGATCACGATCGGCGTCTTGTCTTCCACCGACGAACCGAGGACGTCGAGACATCGGCCGCTGTCGATCTGCGCCAGGGTGAAGTACTCCGGGAACCAGCCGGAGAGGATCCACAGCGCCGCCGAGCCGTCGCAGGAGCCGATCTCGGCCTGCGGCAGGCCGCCGGGGCCGACCGCGCCTGCGCGCAGGCACTTGTCCGCCAGGCCGCGCAGACGTACCTGCGAACCGACCGTCTCGACGGACCAGCTCTGGTTGAGGTTGCCGGTGCAGGGGAAGAGCACCAGCGGCGTGCCGTCCGCCGGATTCGCCTCGAGGACGTCGAGGCACTTGCCCGCCAGACCGAGCACGATGCCCGGCTGGGCTGCGGCCGGCTGCGGGTACGCGAGCAGGGCGAAAGCGATCAGAGTCCAAAGAAACGCAAACGGAAAACGATTCATCACAAGACCTCCCGGGTCAATCACCCGTCGCCGATCACCGGCGGCGGGGTCCGGCAACGATCCCACGGAAATGAAAAGCGGCCGGAGCGTATACCAATCGGGCGCTTCTTGGCAAAGTCTCTTTCGAGCTCTTGCGGCCGCCGCCGGCGAGGTTACGGCGCGGTCTCCGCCCGCATGAAACGGGCGTAGCTGGCGCCCCAGCGCCGCCAGGCCCAGGCGAGGACCAGGGCACCGGCGAGGCAGGAGAGGAGGAGGCGGGGATAGCCGGCGCGGGCGGTGAAGGCGGCGATGGGGCCGAAGAGCAGGGCGGCGACGGCATAGAGCTCGACCACGTCGCGGGCCAGGCGGCGGAAGGCGACGGGATCGAGCCGGTAGATGCCCCAGGCGAGGAAGAGCAGGCCGAGGGGGAAGTAGCCGGCCACCGCCATGCCCAGCTCGCGCAGATCGGTGCGGATGAGGAAGAGGCCGAGGCCGCTCAATGCCACCAGGTTGGTGGTGGTATAGAGCAGGAGCAGGCGGTCGCGGTGGCGGGTCAGCAGCAGCTCGAAGCCGAACATCGACAGCGGGCGGATCAACGGCACCAGGCTCAGCACCCGCAGGTAGGCGGCGGCGCCGAGCCAGCGCTCGCCGCCGAGGAATCGCACCGCCCACTCGGCGTTGACGAAGAGGAAGCAGGCGGTGGGGGCGGCGAAGGCGAGGAGCAGCAGGGTCGCGATGCGGAAGGCCTCGAAGGCGCGGGGGGGGTCGTCGCGGTAGCGCACCAGGGCGGGATAGAGGGCGCGGCCGACCGGGTCGGCGAGGAGGCGCGGGAAGAAGAAGACGGCGTAGGTCGCCAGGCCGACGAAACCGACGATCTCGGCGCGGAAATAGGGCCCGAGGACGAAGGTGTCGAGTTTGAGCACCGCCAGCTCGAGCAGCGACAGCAGGGCCAGGGGCCAGGACAGGCGCAGCAGGCCGGCGGTGGCACCGCGCATCCGGGTGAGGTGCCGGCGCAGCTCGGGCCAGGCGGCACGCCACAGCATGGCGGCGTAGAGCGTGGCGCCGGCGAGATGGCCGGCGATCACTGACCAGACTCCGAAGCCCGAGGCCGCAAGGCCGAGGGAGAGGATGGCGAAGACGGCGTTGCGCGCCAGCTCCGCCGGCACCGCGCGGTCGACCCGCAGTTCCGCCTCGAGGAACGTCAGGGGCACCGCTCCCAGGCCCTGGATGAAGAAGAAGAGGCAGAGGGTGCGCAGAATGGGTACGAAATCGTCGCCGGCGCCGGCGTAGAACAAGCGCAGGTGGGGCGCGGCGACGAAGACGGCGGCGGCGAGAAAGCCGCCCCACAGCAGCTCGACGCGGAGAAAGTTGCCGTAGGGTCGGGTGCGCGCTCGCACCACGTGCCCCGGCAGGCCGACGTCGCGCACCTGGGCGAGGATCAGGAAAAGGGGCTCGGCCCAGGCCCAGATCCCCATTTCCTCCGGCGTGATCAGCCGGCGCAGGAGGAGGTGGGTGAGAAACGTCACCGCCAGCCGCCAGAGCTGAGAGACGGTGGCGGCACCGGCCGAACGCACCATCAGGTGGGCGGTGGTGGTCATGGCTCGGCGGCCTCAGTAGCGCGCCACCACCGGCGGCAGGCGCTTGGGCCCCCAGCGGCGCAGGATCTCGCGTGCCAGCTTCCACAGCCGCAGCAGGCGCGACGCCGGCCGGGTGCGGCCGGCGACCGGCGTCTCCACCGCCTGGCGCTCCCCTTCCTGCCGCCAGACGGCGCGGTAGGCCCCCTGCTGCGGCCGTACGTGGCCGGTGGCGTTCTCCCCCTTGGTGGCGACGACGAAGAGACCGGTCTGGCGCCCGCCCCAACGGCCGTAGCTCAGATGGTCGAGGCAGCCGGGGCGGTAGGGGCGAATGCGCCAGCGGGTGGAGTAGAAGCGGCCGTCGATCCAGTAGGGGACGTAGTCGAAGAAGTAGAACTTCTCGATGGTGAACCCATTGGCGGCATAGTAGTCGGCGAAGAACGTGGGGGAGAACATATAGAAGCCGTGGTCCACGTGGTTCGACGACGGGCTCATGCCGTGGATCACCCGGCCGCCGGGCTTGAGTACCTGAAAGACGTTCTCCAGCGCCTGCGGCAGATCGAAGACGTGCTGCAGGGTGCCGCCTTCGTAGACCGCGTCGAAGCGCTGGTGGAGCTCCGCCGGTGCCGGCTGATTGAAGTCCCAGGTGACGTCGGCCCCCTCCCAGCGGGAGATGTCGGCGCTGGTCACCTCGTCGAAGCCGAGGAGGGAGAAGAAGCTGCGGTCGCTCAGACAGCCCTGGGCCGCCAGCCGCGGATCGGCGGAGAGGCTGAGCTGCGGCACCTCGGCGAGCGCGACGCGGTGCTGCTGGGCCCAGCGGGCGAGCTCGTCGGCGCCGAAGAAGACCTGCATCTTGCCCAGCTCGAGCAGGGCGCCGCGAAAGGGTCGCCGGCGCGCTTCCTCCAGCAGCAGGCGGGCGCTACCGCGCGGAATGCCCATACCTGGTCTCGCGGCCGGCCCCGGTCCCACGCCGCCAGCTGCCGGCGGCGAGAAATCGGGCCAGCGCCGACGCCGCCAGGCGGTGGCCGCCGGCGTTCCAATGCGGATCGTGTTGGAAGTAGAGCTCCTCGCCGGCGTTCCGGGCGGCGCGGAACGCAGGCAGCAGATCGAGCACCGGGACCTGCCGGCTCGCCGCCAGCTCAGCGAAGAAGCGCGACGGCGTCGCCGGGTCGTAGGCCGCGGGATCGCCGCCGGCATAGGTCAGGGCGGCACGCCAGCGCCTCTCGTCGACCTGCAGGGCGGCGGGCACCAGCACCACCGCCAGGGCGGCCCCCTGCGCCTCGACGGCGGCTCGCAGGCGGTCGAAGGCCTGGCGACTCGCCGCCCGTCCCTCGACGATCAGGGGCGGCGGCTCGACGGCGAAGCTCTGCAGGGTGTCGCGCAGGTAGGACGTCGCCCAGGGTTCGGGCAGGCCCAAGGCGGCGCGCAGCCGGCTCTCGACGGCCGGCGGCAACGCCCGCTTGGCCAGCCGCACCAGATGCAGCCGATCGAGCGCCCGGCGCCAGGGCGTCGGCGCCGCGGCGGCACCGACCAGGCCGTCCTCGACCACCACCCGGCGGTGCTTGGCGGTGGCGTCGAGGAGGTCGTTGCCGGCGAAGACGGCGAGGAGCACCAGGTCGGGCCGGAGCTTCTTCCCGTAGCGCTCGAACCAGTCGGCTTCGTCCGGCAGTCCGTACCCGGGCACGCCGCCGTTCATGGCGACGAACGGCCGCTCGCCGGTGGCCAGCAGGTGGACGAAGGTCTGATCGTTTTCCACCCCCCAGCCGAAGGTGAAGGAGTCGCCGAGCACCAGCAGGCGCGGCCCGGCGGCGACGGCGGCGATCGCCGGCCCGCGCATGCCGTGGCGATCGATCTCCACCTCGGTGGTGAATTCGGTCAGGTTCGAGATCGTGCCGTGATACCCCGGCGCCAGCCGGTAGCGCAGCGGCGGGTCGCTCTGGTAGAGCCCGGGGGTGACGAGGGTCAAGGGCTGCGGGCGCAGCAGCCGCACCGCGCCCTCGGCCAGCGCCAGGCCGACCGCCGAGCCCAAGGCCAGGAGCGCCAGCCCGGCGCCGGCGTGGGCCAGCCGCCGGCGGGGCGGGTCGCTCAGTCCCATACCTTCCACGGTGCCTTGCCGCTCGCCCACGCCGCCTCGAGCACGTTCTTGTCGCGCAGGGTGTCCATGCTCTGCCAGAAACCGCGGTGGAAGAAGGCCACCACCTGCTTCTCGTCGACCAGGCGGCGCATCGGCGCGTACTCCCACGGGGTGTCGTCGCCGTCGATGTAATCGATCACCTTGGGCGACAGGACGAAGAAGCCGCCGTTGATCCAGCCCCCTTCCCCCGGCGGCTTCTCTTGAAAGTCGATCACCCGATCCCGCTCGAGGGCCAGCACGCCGTACTTGGACGGCGGCTGGATGGCGGTGATGGTCACCAGCCGCCCGTGCTGCTGGTGGAAGGCGATCAGATCCCGCACGTTGACGTCGCTGACGCCATCGCCGTAGGTGAAGCAGAAGCTCTCCTCGCCCTCGAGGTAGGAGCGCACCCGTCGCAGGCGGCCGCCGGTAGCCGATTCGTCGCCGGTGTCGACCACCGTCACCCGCCAGGGCTCGGCGGTATTCTGGTGGACGATCATCTCATTGCACGTCATGTCGAAGGTGACGTCGGCGTTGTGCAGGTAGTAGTTGGCGAAATACTCCTTGATCATGTAGCCGCGGTAGCCGCAGCAGATGATGAAGTCGTGGATGCCGTAGGCGGAGTAGATCTTCATGATGTGCCAGAGGATCGGCTTGCCGCCGATCGAGACCATCGGCTTGGGCCGCAGGGTGGTCTCTTCCGCCAACCGCGTGCCGCGACCGCCGGCGAGGATCACCGCCTTCACCGCCCACCCCCGCGCCGGCCGCCGCCGGCCTGGTGCTCGTACGCCATGCTCGTTCCTTTCCGCTCGGCCGTCCGTGCCGCAGGCTGCCGGACGGCCCCCGTTGCGGCCTCCTAGGCCAGTGCCCGGTCGATCAGCTCGCTCTGCTCCAGTTGATGGGCGGCGGCCGAGCCGGTGGCCGGGCTCGCCGACTCCGGCCGGCTGATCCGCTCGAGGGGCCAGCGCTCGACCAGCTCCGGCTCGAGGCGCAGCCTGAGGAAGCTCCAAGCCCCCATGTTGCAAGGCTCCTCCTGTACCCAGACCAGGGGCGTGCCCGCCGGATAGGGGGCCAGCGCCGCCGCCAGCCGGTCCTGCGCCAGGGGATAGTACTGCTCCAGGCGCACGATCGCCACGTCCCGTACCCCGCGCTCCCGGCGCGCCGCCGCCAGCTCGTAGTAGAGCTTGCCGCTGGTCAAGAGGATCTTGCGCACCGCGCCGGGGTCGAGGTCGGTGCCGTCGGGGATAATGCGCTGGAAGCCGCCGTCCGCCAGCTCGTCGAGGGGGGAGACCGCCTCCGGGTGGCGCAGCAGGCTCTTCGGCGACATCACCACCAGGGGCTTGCGCCACGGCCGCAGGACCTGGCGGCGCAGGCAGTGGAAGTACTGCGCCGGGGTGGTCAGGTTGACCACCTGGACGTTGTCCTCCGCCGCCAGCTCGAGAAAGCGCTCCAGCCGGGCGCTCGAATGCTCCGGACCCTGGCCCTCGAAGCCGTGGGGCAGGAGCATCACCAGGCCGCTCAGCCGCCGCCACTTGTCTTCGCCGGAGGTGATGAACTGATCGATGATCACCTGGGCGACGTTGCAGAAGTCGCCGAACTGCGCCTCCCACGCCACCAGGGCGTCCGGGGAGTCGAGACTGTAGCCGTACTCGAAGCCGAGCACCCCGACCTCGGACAACGGGCTCTCCCAGATCTCGCACGGCGCCTGCTCCGGCGCCAGATGCTGCAGGGGGACGTAGGGCTCCCCGGTCTTGACGTCGACGAGCTTGGCGTGGCGGTGGCTGAAGGTGCCGCGCGGGGTGTCCTGGCCGGTCAACCGCACCGGCGTGCCGTCGACCAGCAGGGTGGCGAAGGCCAGGGCTTCGGCGGCACTCCAGTCGAGAGGTTTTTCGCCCTCGGCCATGGCGGCGCGGCCGGCGATGAAGCGCTTGAGCTTGGGGTGGAGATGGAATCCCTCCGGCAGCTCGGTGAGGGAGCGCAGCAGGGCCGATAGACGCTGCCGCTCGACGCCGGTCTCAACCTCCGGCACCTCGCTGTCCGGGCCGCCGCGGTAGGAACGCCACAAGCCCTCGCCGCTCGACGGACCCTCCTGCGCCTGCTCGTCCGGCGCCCGGGCGGCGGCGAGCTCCGCCTCCAGGTCCTGGCGGCGCTTGTCCTCGATCGCCTGCGCTTCCTCGGCGGCGATGCCGGCGGCGAGCAGGCTCTCGCGATAGCCGTCGCGCACCGACTTGCGGCGGCGGATCTTGTCGTACAGGAGCGGCTGCGTGTAGGCCGGCTCGTCGCCCTCGTTGTGGCCGTAGCGCCGGTAGCAGTACATGTCGATGATCACGTCCTTGCCGAAGGCGGCGCGGTAGTCCATGGCCAGGCGCACCACCTGCGCCACCGCCTCGGGCTGCTCGCCGTTGACGTGGAAGATCGGCGTCTGCAGCATGCGCGCGACGTCGGTGGCATAGGGGGTCGAGCGGCCGAGCTCCGGGGGGGTGGTGAAGCCGATCTGGTTGTTGACCACCACGTGCAGCGTGCCGCCGGTGCGAAAGCCCGGCAGATCGCTCATGTTGAGCATCTCCTGCACCACCCCCTGGCCGGCGACGGCGGCGTCGCCGTGGATGACCACCCCCAGGCAGCGGCGGCGTTCGCGGTCGCCGAAGCGCTGCTGTTTGGCCCGCACCCGGCCGACCACCACCGGATCGACGAACTCCAGATGACTGGGGTTGAAGCAGAGCGAGAGGTGCACCTGACGGCCGCCGGAGGTGAGCCGGTCGCTGCTGTGGCCGAGGTGGTATTTGACGTCGCCCCGGCCGCGCTGGAGCTCCGGATCGCCGCTCTCGGCGAATTCGCGGAAGACCAATCGCGGGCTCTTGCCGAGGATGTTGACCAGCACGTTGAGCCGCCCGCGGTGGGCCATGCCGATCACCACCTCGCGCACCCCCTGCTCCCCCGCCTCCTCCAGCGCCAGGTCGAGGAGGGGGATCAGGGTCTCCGCCCCCTCGAGCGAAAAGCGCTTGGCGCCGAGGAACTTGCGGTGGATGAACTGCTCGAACAGCTCGGCGTCGGTGAGCTTGGTGAAGATGCGCAGCTTTTCGTCGCGGCTCAGGTGGCGGTGGTGCTCGGGGCTCTCCAGGCGTTCGATCAGCCACTCCTTGGCTTCCAGGTCGTCGATGTGCATGAACTGCACGCCGATCGAGCCGCAGTAGACGCTGCGCAGCAGCTCGAGGATCTCGCGCAGGGTGAACGCGGTGCCCGGGGAGCGGCTGGTGGAGGAGAAGGAGAAGATGGCGTCGAGATGCTCCTCGAGGCCGTAGTGCTCGGGCTCGAGCTCGGGGAAGGGCGGTCGCTCGCTGCCCAGGGGATCGAGCTGGGCGTTGAGGTGGCCGCGCACCCGGTAGGCGTGGATCAGCCGGTTGACCCGATCCTGGCGATGGCTGCTCTGGCGCAGGCGACTCGACAGCATGGCGACCATGCTGCGGGCGAGGGCCGGCCGGCGCTCGATCAACGCCTGCAGCACGTCGCCGTCGAGGCGCAGCACCGTCGCCGGCCCGTGCGCGACGACGTCCGCCCAGCGCTTCTCGGCGTTCAGGACCGACATCTCGCCGACCACGTCCCCCGGGTTCTTGGTCACCACCAGGTGGCCCTTGCGGTAGACCTCGAGGTGGCCGTCGGCCAGCAGGTAGAGGGTGTTGCCCGGATCGCCGACGCGGAAGAGGTACTCGCCGTCGTCGAGGCGTTGCTCGACCGCCAGCCGCGCCACCAGGGCGACCTCGGCACGCGGTACGCCGCTGAACAGGCGTACCTCCTCGAAGAGGGCGAGGCGCCGTTCGAGCTCCGCCTCGGGCAGCTGCGGCACGTCGCCGTCGTCCAGTGGCTGGAGCGCCGCCGGCGCGGCGGCGGACGGCGGGTTGAAGATGCTCGCCGGGCGGAACGCCGGCCCGGCGAGCGCGCGGGGCGCGTCGCCGTCGAGCTGCTCGAAGAAGCGCCGCCAGTCCTCGCCGACCGACGACGGGTCGTCCAGGAAGCGTGCCCAGAGCTCCTCGACGTACGTCAGGTTGTGGCCGCTTACGGGCAGGTCGGGGGTTGCCATCTTCGCGTCTCCTTCCGGCGGCTGCGGCGGCCGCGTCAACCCGATTGTGGCACGTCCGGCTCCCCGTCGCCGGCCGGCCCCAGGTAGCGCAGGCCGGCGCCGAGGTAGAAGGTGTGCGCCGGCCCGCCACGCCAGGCCGGCAGCTCGCCGGTGCGGCTCTCCACCACCATGCGGTAGGCGTAGCTGTAGACCCGCTCGTCGCTGCCGGGCTGGTAGGTGCTGCGGACCTTGGTGGGGCGCGACGGCGCCAGCACGACCCGCTCCGGCCGGCCGCCGAGATCGAGGCTGGCGCGGGCATCCTCGAGCTCGATCGCGACGTGGTTCTCCGGCGCCTGGCTGCGCACCTCGAAGGCCAGCTCGGCGAGCGGCACGGCGCTCTGCAGCCACAGCTCGACGCGATCGGCGCCCTGGGTCCAGATCACGTCGTCGATGACCCGCATCTGGTCCTTGCGGCCGAGGACGTAGAGCCCGCGCACCACCACCCCGTGATGGCCGGGAATCTCCTTGAGCGACAGCTCGTAGGGAAAGAGCTGGAACGCCCGGCTGCGGGCGTGGGCCTGGAGGGTGCCCTGGGGCACGATGGCGCCGAAAGGCGCCAGCACCAGCGGGCCGAGGATCAGGCCGCCGGCGGCGTAGCCGGCGAGGATCGTCCACGCCGGCCGCAGGCGCGTCACCAGGAAGAGGAAGGCCGGGTAGACGACGACGAAATAGCGGTTGCCGACGAATCCGCCGCCGCCGTGCCAATTGAAGGGAATCCACAGCAGGAAGCTCAGGGCCACCGCCGCCAGGGCGGCGAGGATCAGCCAGCGTTCGACGCTGCGCCGGCCGTGGAGCAGGAAGAGGCCGAGGGCGATGACGGCGAAGGGCTGATAGAGCACCAGCCCGGTGTGGCGGCCGGCGACGAAGTAGGTCACGTTCTCGCGCAGCTCGCCCCAGTGCAGGTCGGGCAGGCGGAAGATCCACCACCAGCCGGCGGCGCGCTCCTCCAGCACCTGCCGCTCCACCGGTGCCAGCCGCTCGGGCTCCACCGGCGGGCGGTCCGGCGACTCGATCGGGAAGCCGGCCCGGGCGTCGACCAGGTAGGCGGAGGGATAGCCCGCCAGCAGCCACGACGTGCCGGCGATCAGGGCGGTGACCAGCACCGCGCTCGCCAGCCAGGCGGCGGCGTCCTTGAGCCGCCGCGCCCGCCCCAGGTGCACCAGCACCGGCACCCCCAAAGCGGCCATCATCGGTTTGTGGTAGACGGCGCAGGCGAGGCAGGCGGCGGAGATGGCGGGTGCCGCCCGCGGGTCGAGGGGCCAGCGCCACCAGGGGGCGCCGCGCTCGACCTCGCGCCCGGCGACCTCGAGGCCGAAGTAGAGGCAGGCCATGCCGGCGGCCATCAGGAAGACCTCCGGATGGAGCCAGAAAACGTAGACGAAGGCGTTGCTCAGGAAGAGAAAGCCGGCGCAGAAAAGCGCCGCTTCGCCGCTGCCGTTGTGACGCCGCAGGTAGTCGGTGCCCATCCACAGCATGGCGACGAAGAGCAGCATGTTGAAGAACGTCATGCCGTTGGCCCCCGCCAGGGCGACGAAGGGCGCGGCGGCGAGCGAATAGAGGAAAGGCTTGCCGAAGGTCAGGGTATGCCAGCCGTCGTCCGACGCCAGGATCAGGTTGTGGCTGGTGACGTAGGGGAAATCGTCGAAGGCGCGCAGCAGGTCGCGGGTCTCGCAGCGCAGGTCGCCGTCGAAGGCCAGGCTGAGGGCGGCGAGCAGATACGCCGGCTCGTCCGCCTTGAGACTGGCGGGCAGCCCGGGCTTGGGCAGCACCAGCGGAACGATCGACAAAAACAGGCTCAGGGCCAACAGGCTGTGGGCGACGGCGCGGCTCATGGCGGGTCAGACTATCGCAACCGAACGAGCGTCCGAGGTGCGACGCGATCCCCGGTGGGGGCCTCCATGGCGGCGGCCAGGATGCGGCCGCCGGCGGACCGGGGCGCCGGTGCGAGGCCTACCGCGCGCCGACTTCGCCGGCGCCCACCCGGATGCGGCCGAGCTCGACGCCGGTGTAGTAGTGGGCGAGGATGTCGCGGTAGCTGGCGCCGCGGGCGGCCATGCCGTAGGTGCCGGACTGGCAGAGTCCGACGCCGTGCCCCCAGCCGCGGCCGCGGAAGCGCCAGCTGGGGCCGGGCCGGCGCTCGACCTCGAACCAGGTGTCGGGCAGGTCGAGGGTCCAACGCACCGCCAGTCCCTCGACCAGGAGCGATCTGCCGTCGCTGCCCAGGAGGCGCAGTTTCCCCACCCGGCCGGAGACGCCGCGCGACAGGATCTGCAGATCCTCGAACGGAAAGCCCGGGTAGCGCGCCTGGACGCTGGAGCGCATCTGCGCCAGGGTGCGCACCTCCTGCCATACGCCACGGGCATTGCGCGACCCCAGGTGCACCGGCGACGGCTCGTTCGGCAGGACGATCGCCAGCAGGTCGTCGCCCTGCCAGTAGAGCTCCAGGGGATCCCCCGCCATCAGCTCGAGGGTGCCGGCGACCAGGCGATCGCCCTGGCGGCGAAAGGTGGCGAGGCTCGGCGGCCGCAGGAGGTGCTGCGCCCGGCCGTCGCGGCGCAGCTCGAGCTGGCGTTCGTCGTGCGCCAGGTAGACCGCGCGCTCGCGCCGCAGCACGCCGAGGTGAAGGCTGAGCTGGAGCAGCAGATCGTCGGCCTCGGCCTCGCTGAGCTCGGCGTCGCGCGGCTCGGCCAGCAACCGGCTCCGCGCCAGGTAGACGGCGAAGCGGCGGTCGTCGTCGCCCCAGCTCGCCGGCGGTTGGGCCACCAGGCGCTGGAGCTCGCCGCCGTCGGCCAGGAAACGCGGATCGAGGGCCATGTCGAGCACCGACAGGAGGTAGCGCCGCACCTCCCGCCGGCGCAGGGAGGCGAGCTCGTCGTGCGGCACCCGCAGGCCGGCGAGGAGCGCCAGGTGCTCGAGCCGGGCCGCCAGCACCTGGGCCGGAGTGCCGGGGAGAGTGGGCAGGAGGCGGCGGCTCAGGCCGGTGGCGAAGGGGGTGCCGGCCGCCATGTCGCCGGCGAGCTTGAAGACGCCGGCCTCCAGGCACGGCACCCCCCGCAGATGGGGCCCGCGTTTGAGCGGGAAGACGACCTCGACGTTCTCCGTATGGCCGCCGCAGGTGGCGCTGTAGAGGGTCTCGACCGGCTCGCCGTCGTAGAGCAGCACCTGGCCGGCGGTGGCGCGCACCGCCTGATCGGACAGCGGATGCTCGACGTCCATGCCGCCGTAGACCTGGCAGCGCGGCGTCGAGCAGATGTCGTACCCCTCCTCGCGAAACTCGCCCAGATTGCGTACGGTGAAGGTACGGGCGGCGACGCTCTGCGCCTTCAGCGCCTCGATCTTGTCGTAGAGCTCCGGTCCCATCTCCCGCGGCACCACGCCGCGCAGATAATCCTCGATCGACAGCTCGTTGATGACGTTGAGCCGCCCGCGGTCGTTGACGTGGATCAGGAGCCGGGTGCGGTAGCGCCGGCGGGCGAAGGGGATGCCGACGTCGGGCGGCGCCAGGATGGTCAGCCAGCGGCCCTCGATCTCCCGTTTGCGCCCGCCTTGTTCGAGGCGCAAGGCGGCGCCCTCGAGGGCGCCCCCCTCGCCCACCACCCAGGCCTCCTCCACCCCGAGGACGGCGAGCCGCCCGCGCGCCTCGGCCGCCGCGTCGCGGTGCGGAAAGCGGCCCCAGCGCACGCGGTAGAGGTCGCGGTCGGCGTCGAAGACGACGTCCGCCAGCTCGCCGGTCTCGCGCCGCAGGTAGGCGGCGATCTGGCGCGCCTGCTGCTCGTCCTTGAGCGCCGCCACCTGCAGCCGGTAGGTGGCGCGGCCGCGCAGGGCGCCGGCCGGCGTCACCCGCAGCGGCCGTTCGAGGTGGAAGGGTTTGGCGCCGGCTTCGACCACCACCCGCCGGTCGCAGCACAGGGTGACCGACTCGAGATCGGTGGCCAGACCGACCCGCAGCATCACCGGCGCGGTGCCGGCGGCGGTACCGGCGGCCGGCGCCGCGTCGTCGCGCGCCGTGCCGGCCAGCACCAGAGCGGCGAGGAGCCCCAGGACGACCAGCCGCAGGGCCGCAGGGGAGCGCCGTCGCCGTCGCCTGCCGGCGTAGACCCGCAACCGAATGCCGCCGCGCGCCTCCGTCCTACGCACCGATCCCGGCCTCCCGAACGATCCCCTCACCCTAGCGACCCCGGATCCGTTGCTGCATCATCACCGCCCGGCGGTAGTCCCGATTGCCGAGCTGGATCGGCTGGGCCATCTCGTAGATGCGGCTCACCACCTGCGGCGAGACGCGCTGCTCGAGCAGCTCGTAGCGGCCGTCGCGCCGGAGCGCGGGCGGCGCCGCCCGCGGCCGTGCTCCGCCCAGCACCTGGGCGACGGCGCCGTCGGTGACTTCGTCGGCCGGACGCCGTTCCCGCGCTCCGTCGTCCGGCGGCGGCGCCAGGCTCTCCAGGCGGTAGTTGGTGGTGAAGATGGTCGGCCGGTTGTTGATGTACCGCTCGTTGATCAGCAGGTAGAGCAGGTCCTGCACCCAGTCGCTCGGCTTGGTGGCGCCGAGCTCGTCGAGCACCAGGACTTCGGCGCGGGTGATCGGGTCGAGGATCTGGCGCTTGGTCTCCGGCGAGCCGGGGTCGAACGTCGACTGGATCTGAAAGACCAAATGGCTGGTGTTGACGAACCGGCCGCGCACGCCGTAGCGCTCGATCAAAGCGATCAGCACCGCCGTCGCCAGGTGGGTCTTGCCGGTCCCCGGCGGGCCGACGTAGATCAGGCCGGAGGAGCGGAAGGCGCCGCGCTCCGGGTCGAGGAAGTGGTCGACGTAGAGCTCGCTGGCGCGGTGGGCCTCGAGCAGGGAACGGCGGTCGCCGGGGCTGGCGGTGCGGCTGCGGGTGTAGAAGTTCTCCAGCCGGCAGTCGCGGTGCTTGGCCGGGATGCGGGCTCGCTTCAGCAGATCGTCGCCGCGGCGTTCCTTGCGGCAGTCGCAGGGCCGGGCGATGCCGTTGCCGCCGTCCGGCTCGACGATGAAGCCGATGCCGCCGCAACGCTCGCACGCCGGCTCGGGAGCCGTCGCCTTGCCGTCCGCTTCCGCCCGCATGAGGCGACGATAGCACGGGCGCCGCCGCCGCAGACGCCCGGCCTTCTGCTAGGCTGGCCGGGGAAGGACCCGCCACCGCCGCGGAGACGCGATGAGCAAGCCGAGCATGATCAACGTCCGCAACCTGTCGGTCAAATGCGGCCATTGCAACACCTACCAGACCCTGGCCCACTTCGCCCGGCGGGAGGGCTGGAACGTCTACACCTACGAGTGCGAGAACGACGTCTGCGATCGCGCCGTCACCCGCACCTACCTCGAGGTACCGGCGGAGCTCGACGAGTTCGCCCGTCGCGACCCGAGCTGGCACGGCGGCAAACGCCACGCCGGCGGCGGCCATGCCGGAGCGGAGGAACCGCAGGTCTTCGAGTACGATCCCTTCGCCGAGCCGGGTGAGGGCTAGCGGCGTCTTGCCACCGGCGGCCGGACGAGCGTGCTAGCATCGGCGTGCCCTCCGGAGCCGCGCCGGCGGCGCCTGCCGCCCGCCGGTCTCCGCCCCGGCTCGTGCACGAGCCGGCACGATCGTCGAACCCGCTGACCCGTCGCCTGCACAGGCACCACGAGAGGACGTCATGAGCACCGTTGTCCACATCATCGGAACCGGTACGATCGGGGAGCCCCTGATCAGTCTCTTCACCGACTTTCGCGAGCATCTCGGCATCGACGAGGTGACCTTTCACAAGCGCACGCCGCTGCTGTCCGATCGCTCCAAGATCAAGCACCTGATGGCCCGCGGCGCCCGCCTGGCGACCAACAAAGACCGCGTCGCCGACTTCGAGGCGCTGGGCCTTGAGGTGAGCTACACCGCCGAGGAGGCGCTGCAGCGCGCCACCGTGGTCATCGATTGCACGCCGGCCGGCAACGACAACAAGGACGCCATCTACAGCGACCCGGAGCTCGGCCACGTCAAGGGCTTCCTCGCCCAGGGCAGCGCCTTCGGCTTCGGCAAGCCCTACGCCCGCGGCGTCAACGAGGAGGCCCTCGACGGCGACGCCGACCGCTTCCTCCAGATCGTCTCCTGCAACACCCACAACATCACCACCCTGGTGCGCACCCTGGCGCGGGAGGACGACGGCGACTTCAGCCTCGAACGCGCCAGCTTCGTCTGCATGCGCCGCGCCAACGACGTCACCCAGCCGAGCGGCTTCGTGCCGGCGCCCAACGTCGGCAAGCACGACGACGAGCTCTTCGGCACCCACCATGCCCGCGACGCCTACCATCTGTTCAAGACCCTGGGGCAGGAGCTCGACCTCTTCTCCAGCGCGGTCAAGCTCAACACCCAGTACATGCATTCGATCTGGTTCAACCTGGTGCTGCGCCGCGACACCAGCTTGGAAGAGGTGCGCCGGCGGTTCGAGGACAGCCCCTGGGTGGCGGTGACCGACAAGAGCCAGGCCAACCTGATCTTCAGCTTCGGCCGCGACCACGGGTACTACGGCCGCATCCTGTCGCAGACCGTGGTCGTCGTCCCCACCCTGATGGTGCGCCGCAAGCGCGAGATCTACGGCTTCTGCTTCACCCCCCAGGACGGCAACTCCCTGCTGTCGTCGGTGGCCGGCGCCCTGTGGCGCATCGAGCCGGATTGGCAGAGCGTCAAGCGGCGGCTCGAGCCCCTCAGCCGCTGGGTCTACCAGGAGATCTGACGCCGCGCCGGCGACAGGGGACGTCATGTCCGGCTCGCGATCGAACCGGCCGCCCCGCCGCCCTGGCAGGGGCGGTCCCCGGCGCCGCCCGCCGACGCCGTTCCGGCGCCGCCGGCGCGACCGCGAGCGGACCCCGCCGCCCCCCGTCCGCCCGCCGGCTTCCGGCCCGCCGCCGCCGGGGGTCAAGCTGATCGAGGTCGACGAGATCGAGGTCGAGATCGAGAAGCTGGTCGCCGGCGGCGACGGTCTGGCGCGCTACGAGGGCATCCCGATCTTCGTGCCGCGCGCCGCTCCGGGCGACCGCCTGCGGGTGCGGGTGGTGGAGCGGCGGCCCGACTACGGGCGGGCGGAGATCGTCGACCTGCTCCACCCCGGTCCCGGCCGCAGGACGCCCCCCTGCCCGCACTTCGCGCGCTGCGGCGGCTGCGACCTCCAGCACCTGGAGGACGAGCATCAGCTGCGGCTCAAGGTGGCGGCGGTGCGCGAGACCTTGGCGCGCATCGGCAAAGTCGACGCCCCGCCCCGGGTGCAGGTGGTGGCGGGCGATCCCTGGCAGTACCGGCTGCGGGCGCAGCTCCACGCCGAGTCCACCGAGCGCGGCATCGAGGTCGGCTACCTGGAGCGGCGCAGCCACCGGCTGGTACCGGTCGAGGACTGCCCGGTGCTGGTGCCGGAGCTCGAGGCGCTCCTGCCGCGCCTGCCCCGCGCCCTGCGCGACGAGCCGCGGAAGCGCATCGACCTGACGGCGGGCGACGGCGGCGCGATCACCTGCGCGCCGCTGATCCCCGGCCTGCCCCACGGCCCGGTCAGCCTGCGCGCCGGCGACTTCACCTACCGCTACGACGCGCGCTGCTTCTTCCAGGCCCACCGCCAGCTGCTGGCGAGCCTGATCGAGCATGCGGTGGGTCCGTGGGAGGGGGAGAAGGCCTACGATCTCTACGCCGGCGTCGGCCTCTTCAGCCTGCCCCTGGCGGCGCGCTACGGCGCCGTCGTGGCGGTCGAGGGCGACCGCATCGCGGCGCGCTACGCCCGCATCAACGCCCGCCACAACCGCGTCGCCAACCTCACCGTCGACAACCGATCGGTGGAAAGCTTCGCCGCCTCCCTGCCCGAGCGGCCGCCGCGGGTGATGGTCGATCCGCCGCGCGCCGGCCTGTCGGCGCCGGTACGCCGTGCCCTCCTCGCCTGCCGGCCCCAGCGCCTGACCTACGTCTCCTGCCACGCCGCCACCCTGGCCCGCGACCTGCGCATCCTCCACCGGGTGCTCGAGCTCGAGCGCCTCGTCCTCCTCGACCTCTTCCCCCAGACCGGCCACCTGGAAGTGGTGGCCCAGCTCACCGCCCGCCCGGCCGATGCGCAGAGCCCGGAAGCGCAAGGCGCCGAGGAACGCCGCCCGCGAGCCGGCGGGCGCCGGCGGTCCGAGGGGTGATCCGGCGTCGATCGACGGCCTCCCCCAGGGGGGACGCGCGGGCGGGGGCTTACTCGGCCGCCGCCGGTGCGGCGTCGAACTCGGGGTAGAGCAGGGCGACCAGGGGCCGCCGGCTGCGCCGGCGGCCGGCGAGGTCGAGGGCCTGCTCGTAGCGCTCGAGGACGGCGCGGGCCTGGTCCAGCGAGCCGGCGCCGATCGCCTCGACCTCGACGCAGCACACCCGTCGCCCCGCGCCTTGGGCGCGGTAGAAGACCACCTCGCAGTCGGCGAATTCGAAGAGCTCGGTACGCTTGTGGATCACCCCCCGCCACGCCACCCCGAGGGTCGCCATGAAGGCCTCGACCGCCGCGCTCTGATCGCCGCGGTGGGCGCCGAGGTCGAGGTTGACCTCCAGTCGCTCCTCGCCGTCGCCGCCGACGGACTTGACGCTCAGGTGCTGGAGCTGCGGATCGTAGCGGTGGCGGAAGACGTGGTGCGGCCGGCCGGCGATGCGGTAGTAGACGTCGCGGGTGTCGAGGGTCGCGGTGCGCCGCGGCCCGAGGGCCGTGACCCGGCGGCGGAAGGCGGCGAGGTCGAAGCCGTCGCCGACGACGAATTTGTGCTCGATCTCGCGAAAGGCGAGGCCGGCCATGGCCACGGCTCACGACGGCGCGGCGCCGTCCGCCTCCGGCTCGAGATCGGCCCGGGCGTCGTAGTAGAACGCCGCCGGCAGGTCGTCGAGGGGAGCCGGGGGCTGGTCGACGAGGATCTCGTCCCCCGGCATGAACGGCGGGCAGTCGACGCAGAGGATCGCTCGCTCGCGCCGCGTCGGGTTGTCGTAGCGGTGGGGGAAGCCCTTGGGCCAGCGCCGGGCGCTGCCCGCCGGCACCGGCTGGCCCTGGAGCAGCAGTCCGCTGCTCTGCACCAGCTCGGATTCGTCCATGCGCTGGTGGACGTGGGTCGGGATCGAGCGGCCGGGGGCGATGCGCAGGCGGTAGATGCCGCAGCGACGGGAGGCGTAGATCACGTCGACCTCGCCGAAGGGCCGGCGCTCGATCTCGAAGGCGACCTGCGCCCGCCGGCGGCGGATCTCCACCGCGGGCAGCGCCGCCCCGCCCAGGGCGCGGCTCTTGGTCAGCTTGACCCGCACCCCCTCCACCGGCAGCCGTCCGCGGCCGTGGCCGAGGCTCAGGGCGTAGCGGGCGAGGGCCTCGCCGGCGCTTTCGAGCAACAGGCAGCGCGAGCTCTCGAGCAGAAAGCGCACGTCGCCGCAGAGCTTGCCGTAGTCGATGGTATCGCGCAGGCGATCCGACTCGGCCGCCCGGCGGGCGTCGACCTCGAGCACGAGGTCGACCCGCACCGGTTGCGGCCGCCGTCGTTCCCGGCGGTAGAGGCCGACGATGCAATCGACCATCAGGCCGGAGATGGAGATCCGGTCCATCGGCGGTGGCTCAGGCCACGCGTTTGGCGATCTCCTGCTCGACCTCGCCGGGCTCGGGGAAACGCCCGCTGGCTTTCTTGGAGAAGATCAGGTCGCCGTCGAGGACCACCTCGAAGACGCCGTTGCGTCCTTTGACCAGCTTCGGCTTGATGCCGAATCGCTGCTCGATTTCGGCCGCCAGACCGGCGGCGCGGGGGTGGTAGTTTCAAACCACGCAGTACTCGATGCTCAGATCGGCCATGTCGGACTCCTTGACGTACGGTGGAGCGGGCGGCTCCGCCGGGATATTCGGTTCGTGCGTGACGCCGGTTCACCGCCGGCTGCGGCAAGCCCGGCCACAAGACGTGCACCTAGTCTACCGCCCCTGGGATACAATGCCCATCCGCGCCCGCCCGGCGGGCGTAGGTGAGGGGGAGAGCGCGACCATGACGGAACGCAAAGACATCGCCATCCTCGATCCGCCCTGCGACGACGGCGCCGTGCGGCCGGAGCGCCTGGCGGGCTATCCGCCGGCGGAGCAGGCGCGGCTGCGGCGCATCGCCGGCCACGTCCGCGGCATCCTGCGCGAGCTGGGGCTCGATACCTCCGACCCCAACCTCTGCGAAACCGACGTCCGCGTCGCCCAGATGTACTGCGAGATGTTCCACGGCCTGCGGGAGGGCAACGAGCCGCGGGTGACCACCTTCCCCAACGACGAGGGCTACTCGGCGATGGTGATGGAGAAGGAGATTCCCTTCTACTCCCTATGCTCCCATCACCTGGTGCCCTTCTACGGCCACGCCCACATAGCCTACATCCCGAGCGGCCGCATCATCGGGCTGTCGAAGATGGCGCGGGTGCTCGAGTTCTACGCCAAACGACCGCAGCTCCAGGAACGCCTCACCGAGCAGGTGACCCAATTCCTGGAGGACAAGCTCAAGCCCCAGGGCGTGATGGTGGTGATCGAGGCGCGCCATCTCTGCGTCGAGATGCGGGGGGTGAAGAAGTCGGGCTGCATCACCACCACCTCGGCGATACGGGGCATCTTCCATCAACGTCCGGTACGCGAGGAATTCCTTGATCTGCTGCGCAAGAGCTAAGGCGGTTGCGGCGGCGCTCGCCGTGTTGCTGTTCGCCGCTGTCGGCGAGGCGAAGAAGAAGAAGCTCCCGACCGATCCGGAGGAGCTCTTCAATCCCCTGCTCGGCATCGAGTACAGCCACTGGCTGGTCGGCCCGATCGCGCGGATGGCCACCGAGGAAGAGATCGAACGCTACCTCCAGCTGGCTTCCGACGAGGAAGCGGCGGCCTTCATCGAGGAGTTCTGGAAGAAACGCAACGAGGGCACGCCGGTCTTCACCGACACGCCGCAGGAGATCTTCGAGCGCCGCGTCGCCGAAGCCGACAAGCTCTTCACCGAGGGCACCTTCCCCGGCAGCCACAGCGACCGCGGCACGATCTACGTGCTCTACGGCGAGCCGGAGAAGCGGTACTACGACAGGCCGCGGCGCGTCGACGAGCCGGTGACCGAGGTGTGGGAGTATCCCAAGGACGCCGAGCCGGGGCTCGACGGCGAGAAGCCGAAGCGCCGTTACCGCTTCGTCAAGCTGGGCGAGCGAACCGTGCTCTACACCGAGCAGATGAAGAACGACCCGCGGCTGCGCGATCTGCGCCGCCGCCTGCCCCGCGGCGGCAACTGACGGCCCGGCGCTCGGGGCGACGACGGGAGAGGGGAATCATGACCGAGGTCCGAGCCTTGCTCGCGGGTACCGGGGTATGCGTCGCACCGGTCGAGGTGACGAACGACATGTTGGCGCGGGTGGTCGACACCAGCGATCAGTGGATCCGCGAACGCAGCGGCATCCGCACGCGCTACTTCGTCGAGCCGGGGGTCGGCTCGTCCGACCTGGGGGTCGAAGCCGCCCGTGCCGCTCTCGACGACGCCGGCATCGAGGCGGCGGAGGTCGACTATCTGGTCTGCGCCACCATGACCCCCGATCACTACTTCCCCGGCAGCGGCACCCTGATCCAGGCCAAGCTCGGCCTGCCGCCGATCCCCGCCCTCGACCTGCGCCAGCAGTGCGCCGGCTTCGCCTACGGCCTGCAGACCGTCGACGCCCTGATCCGCAGCGGTCTGGCCCGCACCGTGCTGCTGGTGGGCTGCGACGTCCACTCCTCCCTCATCCCCTGGGACGAGCTCACCTGGCGGGCGCTCTACGATCCGGAGGTGAAGATCGATCAGGCGCGGCGCGAGTGGAATCTGCGCTTCCGCCACCTGGTGGTGCTCTTCGGCGACGCCGCCGGCGCCATGGTCTTCCGCGCCCACCGCGCCGACGACGGCCGCGGCATCCTCGCCAGCCGGCTCTACGGCGACGGCGACAACAAGGACATCCTCTTCGTCCCGGGGGTGGGCTCGGCGAAGCGCCCGTGGGTCGATGCGGCGATGCTCGAGCGCGGCGACTCGGTGCCCCACATGGACGGCCGGGCGGTCTTCAAGCTGGCGGTCACCCGCATGCCCGAGACCACCCGCCGGGTGCTGGCGGATCGGGGCTACGGCGTCGAGGATCTCGACCTGTTGATCATGCACCAGGCCAACCTGCGCATCAACGAGGCGGCGCAGAAACAGCTCGGGCTGCCCGACGAGAAGGTCCACAACAACATCCAGAAGTACGGCAACACCACCTCCGCCACCCTCCCCCTCGCCTTCCACGAAGCGCGCCAGGAGGGCAAGGCCCCGGAGGGCGCCCTGGTCGCCTTCACCGCCCTCGGCGCCGGCCTGCACTACGGCACCGTGCTGATGCGGATGTGACGATGCACCTCGAGCACGTCCCCCTGCTCGACGTCCAGCGCCGGCTCTACGACCTGCCCCGCGGCGGCGAACGCTTCCGCCGCTACGTCGCCACCCTGACCGGCGGCGGCGACGATCTGGAGCTGCCCCTGACCCTGATGAACCCGATGGGCAAGGCGCACGTGCCGGCGCTCCTCGACGCCCTCCTCGACGCCGGTGCGGAGGACGAAGGCGCCGCGGCGGTCGCCGTCGCCGCAGCGCGGCTGGCGGCGATCGACGGGCATCTGCGCACCGCCATCGTCGTCGCCGACGATGCCGCCGGCGGCTGGACCAACCGCTACCTCACCGAGACCCGCCACCGCTTCGATCCCAAGAACGCCGAGGTCAAACGCGGCTGGGCGGTGGCTCTGGCATGGACCGGCGATCCGGTACCGGCGCGCCGCGAGGTGCGGCGCGCGGTCCTGGCGGCGATCTACCGCACCCTGCACGTCCGCCGCTTCGGCTGGCCACGGACCCTCGGCGAGATGATGCTGCAGGAAGGCCGCGCCGCCGTCTTCGCCGGCGACGGCGCTCCGACCCTGGACGGCGAGGAGCTGAGCCGCGTGCGGGCGATCGTCGATCGCCACCGCTCCCGCCGCCATTTCCCGACCTGCTTCGCCTGTCTCTACGGCGACGCCGCCGCCGAATCGGTCGGCTACGATCCTTTGGGTCTGCCCGCCCGCGCCGGCTACGCCCTCGCCCGCGCCGAGGCCCGCCGGGCCGGCAGCAGCCCGGAGGAGGCCCTGGCCGGCGACGGTTGAGCCGCGTTGCCCGGCGGCGGCGCTTGGCGTAAGCTGAGGCGGATGGACGTTCGCGACCTCTTCGACCGGCCGCTGTCGGATCTGCGCATCTCGGTCACCGACCGGTGCAATTTCCGCTGCTCCTTCTGCATGCCGGGGGATCGCGTCTACCGCTTTCTGCCGCGGCCGGAGATCCTGAGCTTCGAGGAGATCGTACGCCTGGCGCGGATCTTCGCCCGCCTCGGGGCGCGCAAGATCCGCCTGACCGGCGGCGAGCCCCTGCTGCGGGCCGAGCTCGACGTCCTGGTCGCCGCGCTCGCCGGGATCGAGGGGATCGACGACCTGGCGCTGACCACCAACGCCTACCTCCTGCCGCGCCACGCCGAGGCCCTGCGCGCCGCCGGGCTCAAGCGGGTGACCGTCAGCCTCCATTCCCTCGACCCGGCGACCTTCGCCGCGCTCAGCGGCCGCCACGTGGAGCTGCGTTCGGTGCTCGACGGCCTCGCCGCGGCGGAGCGCGCCGGCTTCCGGCCGATCAAGCTCAATGCGGTGGTGATCCGCGGCACCAACGAGGGGGAGATCGTCGACCTGGCGCGCTTCGCCCGCCGGCACGGCTACGTCATGCGATTCATCGAGTACATGGACGTCGGCACGGTCAACCACTGGGATCCGTCGGCGGTGGTCTCGGCACGGCAGATCGTCCGGCGGATCGACCGCGTCTGGCCCCTCGAGGCGCTTCCCCCGGCCCATCCCGGAGAGGTGGCGAGGCGCTACCGCTACCGCGACGGCGGCGGCGAGATCGGCGTCATCCCGTCGGTCACCGAGCCCTTCTGCGGCGGCTGCTCGCGGGCTCGCCTGTCGGCCGACGGCATGCTCTACACCTGCCTCTTCGCCCGCACCGGCCACGACCTCAAGACCCCCCTGCGCGGCGGGGCGAGCGACGGCGAGCTCGAGGCCCGCGTCGCCGCCCTCTGGCGGCGGCGCGACGACCGCTACTCCGAGCAGCGCACCGCCGCGCTCGAGGACGGCGGCTTCGCTCCGGCGGAGAAGGTCGAGATGTTCCGCATCGGCGGCTGACGCGGGGCGACGCCGCCGGCCGCGCAGAAAGACGAAGGCCGGGGAGCGTCTCCCCGGCCACGGTACTGGAGTCTGCCGTCGCGTCTGCCGCTGGCGCGGCGGTGCGGGCGCCTCAGAGCTGGATCGAGCGGTCGGCGACCAGGATCAGCTCACCTTCCGGCGCGTTGTGCGGCCCCTTCGCCTCCAAGGTGATGCTGAAGCTGCGCGTGCCCGGGGGCATGTAGGGCGCCGCGCGCTCCGCCGGCCGCTCGGCGAAGACGTTGATCGGCCCGCCGTCGATCGGTCCCTGGTCGGTGTTGAACCAGAGGTGATACTCCTTGCCCTCGGGCGGCGGCGGCAGATCGCTCAGGCTCAGGTACCACTGCTGGTGGCGCCCGCAGACGTAGATCCGCCCTTCCGGCATCTCACCTCGCTCATTGGCCACCGGGCGCATGGGATAGACGCGCTTGGCGGTCACCGTCACCATCTTGAGGTTCTGCTCTTTCTGCGCCAGCAGCTCGCTCAGCAGGTAGGTCTGCTGCGACAGCAAGCCGCCCGCCGCCTGCAGCTGGTCGATCGCCACCCGCTGGGCGCTCACCTGGCCGGCGAGGAACGACACCCCGACGACGGCCAGGGCCAACATCGCCGCCATCGCCAGCAACCAGCGGTTGACCGCAGCCGGTTGCGGGGCACGCTCGGCCAGGTTGACCACCGGCGCCGGCGGCACGTCCGCCCGCGCCGGCGGCAGCGTCTCGGCGACCGGCGCGGCCCTGGCGACCTCGCTCATCAGCCGGCGGCGGATCGCCGGATCGGGCACCGCGGGCTCGTCGCTGAAGGCGAGGAGCGCCAGCGCCTCCACGTACTCGCGGGTCAAAGCATCGGCCTCCTCCCCGGCGCCCCTCGGCGGCAGGGTGGGCGGTGGCGCCGCGGGATCGCTGGCGGTGAGCCCCTCGATCGCGCGCGCGATGGCGTGGTCGTGATCGTTGCGCTCGTTCATAGCAGGTCTCGGATCTCGTCGCGTAACGCCTTGCGCAGCTTCTTCATCGCCAACAAGGTACGGGTTTTGACGGTGCCGAGCGGGATGCCGGTGGCGCTGGCGATCTCGCTCTGGGTCATGCCGCGGTAGAAGGCCAACTCCAGAACCTGTTTCTGCTCTGCTGGGAGATCGCTCAGCGCCGCCGCCAACCTCCGCCTTCTCTGCTCCCACAATACGGATCGAACCCCTTCGGGGGATGTATGGGAAAGACGATTTTCCTGCTGCAATGCGCCGAGGGTGCGATCCATGACCTGGCGGCTGCGCAGGCGGTCGATCGAGCGGCTGCGGGTGATCAGCACCAGCCAGGTGCTGACCGAGGATCGCTGCGGGTCGTAGCGCCCGGCCTGGTTCCAGACCTGGAGGAAGACCTCCTGCAACACCTCCTCGGCGTCCGAGTTGCTCTTGAGCACCCGCCGGGCGAGGGCCAGCAGCAGGCCGGCGTAGCGGTCGTAGAGCTCGCCGAGGGCGTCCTCGTCGCCGCCGGCGATGCGCGCGATCAGCGCCGCATCGATCTCGGCAGGCCGCGGGGAGCTGCTCTTTTCAGGGGTCGGCATCGACGTCGCGTCCACGGAGCCTGATCAACGCGTCCTCACCATACCACGGTACGGCGGGTACAATGCCTGGCGATGCCCGAGCTGCCCGAGGTCGAGGTCCTGCGATGCAGCCTGAGCCGGCGCCTGCTCGACAGGCTTATCGAGCGCATCGAGGTCCGTACGCCGGCTCTGCGCGAGCCGGTGGACGCCGCCGAGCTCGAACGATGGGTCGCGGGGCGCAGGGTGCGCGCCTTGCGGCGGCGGGCCAAGTACCTGCTGATCGACCTCGACGGCGACGCCACCCTGATCGTCCATCTGGGGATGAGCGGCCGGCTGACCGTGGTCGCCGAGGACGAGCCCCTCGCCCCCCACGAGCATCTCGCCTTCCACCTCGACCGCGGCGAGCGCCTGCGCTTCGTCGACCCGCGCCGCTTCGGCTTGATCTTCGCCCGGCCGACGGCGCAGCTGGAGGAGGATCCCCATCTCGCCCACCTCGGCGTCGAGCCCCTCGACGCCGCCTTGGACGGCGCCTACCTGGCGCGCTGCGCCCGCGGCCGGCGCGGGCCGGTGAAGAATTTCGTGATGGACGGGCGCGTCGTCGTCGGGGTGGGGAACATCTACGCCAGCGAGGCCCTGTGGCGGGCGCGGATCCATCCCCGCCGGTCGGTGGCGCGCATCGCCCTGCGTCGCTGGCAGCGGCTGGCGGCGGCGATCAAGGAGGTGCTGGCGGCGGCGATCGAGGAGGGCGGCACCACCCTGAACGACTTCGCCGACGGCGAGGGCAACGCGGGTTACTTCCAGGTCTCCCTGGCGGTCTACGGCCGCGAGGGCGAGCCGTGCCCGCGCTGCCGCCGGCCGATCCGCCGCCTGGCCCTGAGCGGCCGCAGCACCTTCTACTGCTCCGCCTGCCAGCGATGAGGCTACAATGAGCCCATGACCCCCCCTGCTCCCGTCCTGCTCGGCGTCGCCGGAGGCACCGGTTCGGGCAAGACCACCGTCGCCCACGCCATCCTCGACGCGGTGGGCGCCGAGCGCATCGCCTTCCTGGCCCAGGACAGCTACTACCGCGACGTCGAATGGTCCAGCGAGCAACAGCTGCAGGACTACAACTTCGACCACCCGGACGCCTTCGATACCGAGCTTCTGGTCGCGCACCTTCAGGCGCTCAAGGCCGGGCGGGCGGTGGACGCGCCGCGCTACGACTTCGTCCACCACCGGCGCCTGCCGCAGACCGAGCGCATCGAGCCGCGGGCGGTGGTGCTGGTGGAGGGCATCCTGCTCTACGCCGAGCCGAGCATCCGCTCCCTGCTCGACTTCAAGATCTACGTCGACACCGATGCCGACGTGCGCCTGGCCCGGCGGGTGAGGCGCGACATCGCCGAACGCGGCCGCAGCGTCGACGACGTCCTGCACCAGTATCTGAGCACCGTCCGGCCGATGCACCTGGAATTCGTCGAGCCGTCCAAACGCTGGGCCGACGTCATCGTGCCGGAGGGGGGCGAGAACCGGGTCGCCCTGGGGATGGTGGCGGCGCGGGTCGAGCAGCTGCTCAACCGCTGAGCCGGCGCCTCAGCGCCCGTCGCCCCGCGGCTCGCCGTTCCCCGCAGCATCCGCGGCCGCCGCGTCGCCGTCACCGCCTGGGGGCGGCTCGATGACGCCGTCCCCGTCCGGGGGCGGCGCCTGGGGCTCCTCCTGCGGCTCGCCGGCCGGCTCGCCAGCCGGCTCGCCCGGCGG
>RFGL01000396.1 GCA_003697015.1 Acidobacteriota bacterium
ATCCTGCGACGCCGGCGCTCGACCCCCGGGCCCTCGACTCCCTGCGCACCCTGGTGCTGCACGACGGCGGGACCATGCTCGACCGGCTGGTCGACAGCCAGCTCGCCCAGGCTCCCCTCGAGCGGATCGAAGAAGCCCTCGCCGCCGGCGACGCCGCCGCCGTCGCCAGCACCGCCCACAGCGCCAAGGGAAGCCTGGGTTTTCTCGGCGCCGCCGCCCTGGCCGCGCGCTACGCCGAGATCGAGCAGCGGGCCAAGGCCGGCGACCTCGAGGCCTGCGCCCGCCTGGCCCGCGCTCTCGCCCCGGAGCAGCAACGCTTCGAGCGCGCCCTGCGCCAGCTGCACGCCGAGCCGGAGGAGGGCCCGCCGCCCTCCGGCGCGACGAGCCGGGAGATCGAGCGATGATCGGTTCAGCCCCGCGCCGCGGCGCGCCTCACTGCGGCCCCCGGCGGTAGCGCGCCTGCCACGGCGCCGGAGCGGCCTCGCGCACCACCCCGCGGCGGTTGGCGGCCAGGGCCTCGAGCAGGTGGAAGACGGTCTCCGCCTGGTCGCGGGCCCCGAGCTTGGCGGCGATCTCATCGGCGCGGTAGGGCCGCCGCGCCCGCCGCAGGAGATCGACGACGGCACGCTCCAGCGCCAGCACGTCGGCCGCCGCCTTCTTGCCCGCCTCGACCCCGGGCTGGTGGTAGGCATTGACGTTGATCAGGCTGGCGTAGAAGCCCACCGCGCGTTCGAAGAGCGCGATCAAGGCCCCCAGCGACCAGGCGTCGAGACGGCGCAGGGTGATGGTCAGGGATCGCCGGCCGCGCTCGGCAAGCGCCCGGCGGGTACCGAGAAGGAAGCCGCGCAGGTAGTCGCCGCAGGTGATCCCCGGCTCGACCTCCCACGCCGCCCCTTCCTCCAGCACGTCGACGAAGGTGACGAAGAAGTCGTCCGGCCCGTCGCGCAGCTGCTGGACGAAGGCGTGCTGATCGGTCGAGCCCTTGTTGCCGTAGACCGTAAGCCCCTGGTGCACCACCTCGCCGTCGCGGTCGCGCTCCTTGCCGAGGGACTCCATCACCAGCTGCTGGAGATAGCGCGACAGGAGCAGCAGGCGGTCGCGGTAGGGCAGGACCACCATGTCGCGCCGGCCGCGGCCGTCGCCGGCGTGATGCCAGGCGAGGGCGAGGAGCGCCGCCGGATTGCCCGCCGTGCGGCGCTGGCGGGTGAGCTCGTCGCAGGCCGCGGCGCCGGCCAGGAAGTCGTCGGCGTCGAGGCCCAGAAGCGCCGCCGGCAGCAGGCCGACGGCGCTGGTGACGCTGGTGCGCCCGCCGACCCAATCCCACAGCGGGAAGCGCGCCAGCCAGCCTTCCGCCGCCGCCCGCCGGTCGAGCTCCGTGCCGCGGCCGGTGATCGCCGCCGCCTGCGGTGGCAGGGCCAGGCCGCGGGCTTCGAGCGCCGTCTCGACCACCTTGAGACCGTTCAGGGTCTCGGGGGTGGTGCCGCTCTTGGTCACCACCAGCACCAGGGTGCGGTCGAGGCGGCGGCCGAGGCGGGCCAACGCCCGGCTCATGCCGTCGCCGTCGGTATTGTCGAAGAACCACGGCCGCAGGCCGCCGTCGCCGTCGCTCAGAGCATCGGCGAGGAGCTGCGGGCCGAGGGCCGAGCCGCCGATGCCGATCAGCAGGAGATCGCTGAATCGCCCGCCGGCCGGCGCCGCCAGCCGGCCGTCGGCGACCCGCGCGGCGAAGCGCTTCACCCGGGCGGCGGCCTCCTCGACCTCGCGGGTCAGGGCGGCGGTCGGCGCCAGCCACGGAGCGCGCAGCCAGTAGTGCCCCACCCGCCGGTTCTCGTCCGGATTGGCGATCGCGCCGCGCTCGAGGGCCTCCATCTCGTCGTAGGCGCGCTCCATCGCCGCGGCCATGGCGTCGAGGTAGTCGGCCGTAAGCCCCATGCGGCTGACGTCGAGACGCAGCCCCAAGCCGTCGCAGTCGACCAGCTGCTCGCAGTAGCAACGCCAGAGATCGCCGTCCCTTTTCGCCATCGTCCGTTCCGTCGCCATCCGCCGGCGATCTTATCCGGCCGCCGCGGCGTCTGTAACCTTTTGACCTCGCGGGCCGTTTCTCAGAAGATGGGGCTCGACGACTACCACCAGCTGGTGGCCCAGCATCGCGACCGGATCTTCACCTTCGCCTTCTACACCCTGGGTCACCGGGAGGATGCCGAAGACGTGACCCAAGACGTGCTGGTGCGCCTGTGGCAGAACGGCAAGCGACTCGACCTCGAGCGGGTCGGCGCCTGGCTCAACCGCGTCACCCGCAACGCCTGCTACGACCTCGCCCGCAAGCGCAAGGTGCGGCGGGCGGTGCACGCCAGCGGCGACCAGGAGTCGCTCCTCGCCCAGGTGCCGAGCCCCCGTCCCGACCCCGAGGGCGAAGCCGGGGCGGCGGACTTCCGGCGCCGCCTGACCGCCGCCCTGCGCCAGCTGCCCGAGCCCTACCGCTCGGCGGTGGTGCTGCGCGAGATCCAAGGTCTGTCCTACCGTGAGATCGCCGACGTCCTCGACCGGCCGCTCAACACGGTCAAGGTCTATCTGCACCGCGGCCGGCGCCTGCTGCGCCAGGCGCTGGCGGAGGTGGAACCCTATGTCCGAGCATCGTGATTTCCACGTCCCCGCCGCCTGCGCGGCGATCGACGAGCTGCTCGAGCCCTACGTCGACGGCGAGCTCAACGCCGCGGCGCGGGCGCGGATCGACCGTCACCTGGCGAGCTGCCCGGCCTGCGCCGAGCAGCTCGAGCTCGCCCGCCGCGTCGGCGCCGGCCTGCGCGCCCTGCCGCCCCAGAGCTGCCCGCCGCGGGTCACCCGCGCCGTCCTGGCGCAGGCCGAAAGGGCGGCGCAGAGCGGCGGCTTCTGGCGCCGCCTGCTGCCCGCACCGCCGCCGCGCTGGCGGCCCGCGCTCGCCCTGCTGCTCCTCGCCGCCTTGAGCTTCGCCGTCCTCCGGCGTCCGCCGGCGACGCCGCCGCCGGTGCCCGCCGCCGACGTCGCGCAGGCGGAAGAGGAGGTCAAGCTCGCGCTCGCCTATCTCGGCCGCATCGGCGCCCAGGCCGGCACCGCGGTGCGCAAGGAGGTCTTCGCCGAGCGCTTGGCGACGCCTCTGGCCCGCTCCTTCCGCGGCGCTCTGGCGCCGGGCGACGAACCGCCGGAGGAGGATCGATGAGGGTTCCGTGGCTCCTCCTGGCCGCCGCTCTCCTGGCGCTGGCGCCCGCCTCCGCCGCGGCGCCGGCCGAGCCGGGGATCACCACCCATCCGGGCTACGTCGAGCTCGGACCGGGCTCGATCTTCGACCGCCAGGAGCTCAAGGTTCACCTGTCGATCAGCAAGGCGATGCTCGAGCTGGTGGCGGCGGCGGCGGCGGAGAACGAGCCCGAGCTGGCGGCGATGATCGCCGGCCTCGAGGGCATCGAGGTACGGGTCTTCGAAGTCGCTCCGGAGACCGAGCCGGCGGTCTCCCGCACCATCCGCGACACCGCCCGGCGCCTGCGCCGGCAGGGCTGGGATGCGGCCATCGACCTGCGGCTGGAAGACAACCAGGGTTTTCTCTACTTCCGCTTCGGCGACGACCGCCGGCGCCCGGTCGGACTCGCCGGCATGTTCGTCGAAGACGGCGGCGAAGCGGTCTTCGTCAACATCGTCGGCGAGATCGACCCGGCCCTCGTCGGCCGGCTGGCGGCGCGCTTCAACCTCTCCCTCCTCGGCGACGCCCTGCCCCCGCCGCCGCCCCCCAGCGACCCCCAGCGCTGAGCCCGGCGCAGGGACCGGCGGTCAACGGCGCGGCGGCGGTCCTTCGTCGTAGCCGCCGGGGAAGAGCTCCTCGATCAGGGTGGTGGCGTAGCTGCCGGCGGGCAGGACGAATTCGAGCAGCATGTCTTCGTGACCCAGGGGATGGCATTCGATCTCGGTCAGGCGGACGCGCAGCGGACGGCGGCTGCCGTAGAGGCGGATGCCCGCCGGCGGCGACATCTCGCTGACGTCCGGCAGGCCGAAGGAGCGCATGGCGGCTCCCTCCAGGGTCTTGACCGCTCCCTCCGGGCGCTTCATCTTGGTGCCGAAGATCGGCCCGGTGGCGCTGATCTCGAAGCGGGCCGCGCGCGGTCCGGCGGCCTCCAGATCGTCGACCAGGAAGAGATCGCCGGTCCGGTGGTCGAGGGCGACGTCGCCCAGGATCACCTGGTCGAGGGGGAAGGGGCGCCGAGCCAGCACCTCGTTGAACACCGCCGACTGCACCGCCGACACCAGCAGCCAGGCGGTGCGCCGATCGATGCGCAGGCGGTCGGCGCGGAGGATCGCCACCCCCTTCTCGACGTTCTTGCCGTCGCGGCCGAAACGCTGCCGCCCGAAGCGGTTGGGCAAGCCCTTCTCGATCACCATGTCGAGGGCTTCCTGGGCGCGGCGCGCTTCGGCCTGGCTCACCCCGCGCACCACCAGGCGGAAGCGGTTGCCCAGGAGCTCGCCGGTGCGCAGCTTGTGGGGATGGCGGTCGACCGCCACCACCCGGCCGGTGGTCAGGCTGAGGGCGCTCGCCTTCTTCGGCTCGAGGTTGGGCACCGAAAACCACTGGCGGGTGAGGGCGTACTTGTCCTTGCGGCCGGCGCAGCCGAGCTCCCGCCGCGGCACCTCGGTGACGGCGGCGAGCTCCTGCAGCACCTCGTCGGTGGTGCGCAGGCGCTTCTCGATCAGGAGGTAGGTGTGCTGGCCCTCGCCCGCGGGCGGGGTGCGGGGGATCTCATCGACGATGAAATCCTCGGGTTGGCTGCGAATCCGTGGCACGATGAAACCGATTCTATACTCCCGCGTGGATCCGCGCGAATCCGCGCGGAACCGCGCTCCGGCGGCCGACCCGCCGCCGGTTGCGTGCTAGCATGCACGCCCGATCACACCCTATCAACAAAAGGAAACGAGCGATAACCGCGATGCTTCAGATGCCCTACCGCCGCCTCGCCGCCCTGCTGACCGTCCTCCTCGCCACCGCCTGCAGCCGGCCGGACGGCGCCAGCACCGACGCTCCGCCCGCCCCGCAACGGCACTTCCTGTCGATCGGTACCGCGCCGCCCGGCGGCGCCTTCTTCGTCGTCGGCGGCGCCCTCGCCGAGGTGGCGACCGCAAACGGCGGCGACTACGGCTGGCAGGTCACCGCCGAGGCGACCAAGGGATCGCGCGAGAACATCCGCCGGCTGGCCCAGGGGGATCTCGACTTCGCCCTCTCCAACGCCGCCATCACCTACTTCGCGGTGCGCGGCGAAGGGGGGTGGGACCGCGCCTACCCGATGCGCTCGGTGATGAACCTGGCGCCCAACGTCGCTCTCTTCATCGCCCGCCGCGGCGCCGGCATCGAGAGCCTGGCCGACCTGCGGGGCAAGCGGGTGGTGATCGGCCCGGCGGGGGCGGGGTTCGAGATGTTCGTCGCCCCCATCCTCGAGGCCCACGGCCTCTCCTACGCCGACCTGACGCCGCTCAACAACACCCAGGCCGGTGCCGTCGACATGCTGGCCGACGGCAGCGCCGACGCCGCCTTTCTCGGCGGTGCGGTGCCCACCGCCTCGATCGTCCAGGCGGCGGCGTCGATGGGCCTGACCTTCGTGCCCTATGCCGACGAAGCGCGCCAACGGCTCATCGCCCGCTACCCCTTCTTCCGTCCCTTCACCATCCCCGCCGGCACCTACCGCGGCCTCGAGCG
Organism: Acidobacteriota bacterium; assembly: GCA_003697015.1. GTDB lineage: Bacteria > Acidobacteriota > Thermoanaerobaculia > Multivoradales > J023 > J023. Next base: position 5,714 of record RFGL01000396.1, read on the forward strand.
GGACTTCGCCGGCCTGGTCACCGGTGCCATGCACCTGATCACCAGCGAAGCGGCGGACGAAGAACTGGTCTACCGTTTCACCAAGGCGATCTACGAGCACCGCGATCAGGTGGTCGAGCGACACCCCGCCGGCAAGGCGATCCAACCCGCCAACGTGGTCGCCGACCGCGGCACCCCCTTCCACCCCGGCGCCGTGCGCTACTACCGCGAGATCGGCATCTGGCCCGAGGACGCGGCGGGGGATGACGGCGGGGAAGCGCCGGCGGACGGCTGAGCGGCGCCCTGCTCCGAGCGCCCTGCCCATGGACGTGACCAGCCGACGCTTCGCACGCCTGAGCGGCCTGCGCTGGCTGTGGTGGCGGATGCTGGTGCTGGCGCTGGTGATCGGCCTCGGGCTGGTCGCCCTCGAGGCCGGCGTCGAGCTCAGCGAGCGGCCCGGCATCGGCCGCGCTCCCCTGCCCGCCCGCCTCTACTACCTGCTCGGGCTCTTCGTCTTCGGCGGCCTCGATCTCGGGGTGCCGTCGGGTGGCCCGCCGTGGGCCCGGGACCTGCTGTGGCTGGTCTACTTCGCCGCCCCGGCGATCACCACCACCGCCCTGATCGAAGGCCTGCTGTTGATCCTCAGCCCCCAGGCCTGGCGCCTGCGGCGGCTGCGCGGCCACGTGGTGATCGGCGGCTGCGGCCGTCTCGCCCTGCGCTACCTCGACCGCCTGCGCCAGACGAGCCCCAAGACGCCGGTGCTGGTGGTCGAGCGGCGGGCGGAGAATCCCCATGCGCGGGTGATCGCCGAGCGCCCGCGGACCGAGGTGCTCTACGGCGACGTCGCCAGCGACGCGGTGCTCCAATCCCTCGGTCTCGAACGGGCGCTGAGCGTCATCCTCCTGACCGGCGACGACCATGCCAACCTCGACGCCGCCTCGCGCATCTGCCGCATCCGCCCGCAGCTCGCCCGCCGCACCCTGGTCCACGTCTCCGACATCCGCCTGCTGCGGGTGCTGGAGCATGGCGGCATCCTCGATCAGGTCGCCAAGTTCAACGGCTACCGCAGCGCCGCCCGCCACCTGGTGGCCAATACCCTGCTGCCCCACTTCCACCTCACCGAGCGCGCCGACGCGGTGGTGCTCGCCGGCTTCGGCCGCTTCGGTCAGACGGTGCTCGACGAGCTGCAACGCGCCGCCGGCGGCCAGTTCCAGGTGGTGGTGGTGATCGACCTCGAGGCCGAGCAGCGGGCGCAGGTCTTCGACGAGCAACTGGGATTCGACCGCGGCTACCGCCACCACGTGTTGCAGGCCGACCTGCGCCACCCCGGCACCTGGAAGCGGGTGCGCGAGCTGCTCGGCGAGATCCAGACCCGGCCGGTCTTCGTCCTCGGCTCGGGGGACGATGGGGTCAACATCCGCACCGCCCTGGGGCTGTCCCACCGCATGCCCGAATCGAAGATCGTCGCGCGCTGCTTCGACCAGACCTCCTTCACCCGCCAGATCTCGGAGCAGTGCGGCTTCGAGATCGTCTCCACCTCCGAGCTCCTGCTCGACAGCATGGGCGAGTGGCTGGCCGGAGCGCCCGGCTCTACTCGACGGTGAAGGTGATCCACGGCGAGCGCCGGCGGCCGGCGGCGTCGATCACCCGCACGCGGTAGGGACCGTAGGCGGCGAGATCGTTCCAGAAGCCGCGCGGCACCGGACCGAAAACCACCCGCCTCTGGGCGAGGGGAAAGGCGCCGCTCACCGGGCCGGCCACCGCCAGGCCGGTGCCGGGGCCGACGAGGCGGTACTCGAGCCAGTACGTTCCCCCGC
>RFGL01000397.1 GCA_003697015.1 Acidobacteriota bacterium
CGTGCCAGGCGGGTTGCCGGGCCTGGGTGAGGTTGCCAGGCGCGCTTCGCTCCCTGCTCTCCGCCCCGCGCCGCCGGCTTGGGTCGGGGGTGTCGTCGCGGTGGGCGGGGCGGGCATCAGCGGGGCTCCGGGGACGCTTCGACCAGGGGGCGGATGATCCGCAGGGCGGGACGGGTGTTGTAGCGCTCGCGGTAGCGGCGGTGGGGCTCGTCCGACGGGTAGGCGGCGGGGGGCGCGTAGGGGTAGGACGGCATGGCGTGGTAGGGCAGGGGCTCCACGGTGCGCGCATGGGCGGTGTTGGCGTCGCCGTCCTTCGCCCAGCCGTCGACGAAGAGCAGGAAATCGCGGCGCATGCCGGGGGCCGGCGGCGGCAGGGCGCCGGCGGCGAAACGCAGGCGCAGCTCGTCCCCCGCGCCCATGATGACGAAGCGGTCGTCGATCGTCTCGAGCAGCTCGCCGACCTCGCCGTAGCGGGTGTAGAGGCCCGGGGTCGGATTCCACATCGCCAGCGGTACCAGCTCGTCGTAGAGGAAGCGCTCGGGCTCGAGGCGCTGGGGGTGGACGACCACCCGTGAGAAGCCGCGGTAGCGCAGCTCGGCGCCGGCCGCCGCCAGCTCGTGGACCTTGGCCGCCGGCGGGGCGACGTCCGGGCTCAGGTAGATCTCGTCCCAGTAGAGACAGAGGTTGGTGGTCAAGCGCAGGGCCTGCCAGCCCGGCGGCAGCTTGCCGCTCAGGTCGATGGCGATGGTCCTCGGCTTGCCCGCCGGGATGCCCATCTCGGCCAGCACCGTATGCCAGCGTCCCGCCTCGTCGCGGGCCTCGAGCCGGGGCAGGCTGAGGGCCGAGCCGACGCCCTGGGAGGCGGCGCGGAAGGTGCTGCCGTCGGCCCAGTCGACCCAGCCGTGGAGCACCAGGACGGCGTTGCCGTCGCCGGCCGCCCCGGGGGGGAAGGCGAGCTCCAGGCTGTGGCGTTCGGCGACGCCGGCGTGATCGCGGGCGAAGCCGCCGGCGTAGACCCCGTCGCGCGCCATCAGCTGCCGGCGGAGGTCGCGGCCGCGGTGGTCGCGGGCCGACGTCGGGCGGTGGCGCTGGGCGACGCCGTAGAGCCGGAAGTCGGGGAAGGGCGGGCCGCGGAATTGCTCGCCGGTCACCAGCTCCCCGCCGGCCGGGTGGTCGACCGCCAGCAGGCGGATGGCGTCGAGGTAGGCGATCTCGCGCAGCTCCTCGGTCAGACGGATCTCGTAGTACCCGCGGCGCGGTGCCAGCTTGCCGAGGGCGATCACCTCGTCGTGGTCGGCGGGGAAGACCTGGGCGTCGCCGGCGCTCGCTCCCAGCGGCGCCACCCCGAGGACGTCGCCGATGAAGGCGAAGCCGGCGCCGTCCCAGGCGAAGACCATCGGGCAGGAGCCGGACAGCCGCGCCGCCTCCTCGATGGTGACGCGCCGCCCCGCCGCTTCCTGGGGTTGGTTCTGGATCAGGCCGTTGGGCCAGGTGATGCGCACCGTGTCGACCCGCTCGTACGATCCCAACCCGAAGTGCAGCGGGACGCCCTGGTAGAGCTTTTTCTGGTAGTGGCGGCCGGCCTTGATCTCGACCTCCGCGCCGATCGCCAGGGGCGGGTTCTTCACCCCCTTGAGGGCTACCTCCAACCAGCGGTTGGCGCTGGCGGTGGCGTTGGCGAGCAGGATCAGCTCCCCCGTGGTGCTGACCGCGGCGAGGTCGGCCCGGCCGTCGCCGTCGAAGTCGGCGCTCAACGCCGCCACCGCCGTCACCGGCAGGGGGGAGGAGGGGGCGGCGAAGCGGCCGAGGCCGAGGTTGCGGTAGACGCCGGCGTCGCTCGCCAGGTCGCTCAGGCCGCGGTTGTCGAGGTCGGCGACGGCGAAGGTCCGACCGTCGAGCACCGGGCCGGCGGCGAAGCGCCGGCCGCGGTCGTTGCGCAGCACGCGCAGGGAGCGGCCGCCGGCCACCAGGTCGGTCCAACCGTCGCCGTCGAGGTCGATGGCGGCGACGGGGGAGCTGCCCGCCGCCAGCTGCGGCAGGGGAACGGCGTCGTATCGCCCTCCCAGGCGGTCGCGGTAGAGGACGCCGGGGCGGTCGTCGTAGGCCACCGCCAGGTCGCGGCCGTCGGCGTCGGCGACCAGGTCGAAGACGGTGGCGGCGACGGCGGTGCCGTCGGCGAAGGGGAAGTCGGCGGTGGCGTCGGTGAAGGCGCCGCCGGCGTTCTTGTAGAGCGCCGAGCGCGCGCCGAGGAGCAGCAGGTCGGGGTCGTAGTCGTGGTCGTAGTCGAGCCAGAGGAGGGTGCGGAAGCTCCCCGCCGGCAGGGCGGCGGCGAGGGGGGCGAAGCGGCCGCCCTGGTTGCGGAAGAGCCGCGGCCCGGCGGCGGTGAGCAGTGCCAGATCGGCGAGGCCGTCGCCGTCGGCGTCGCCGGCGGCGGCCGCCACCACCCCCCGGAGCTCGCCGAAGCCGCCGCCGGCGGGCTCGACGCCGCGGCGCAGGAGCAGCACGCCGGCGCGGGAGTAGGCGAGGAGATCGGTGCCGCCGTCGCCGTCGGCGTCGACGGCGAGCAGACCGGCGGACGCCGCCTCGAGGCCGCGGCCGACGACCCGCGGCCGAAGCTCGAGCGCCGCAGGTTGCCCCGTCGCCGGCCGCGGCTCGAGGGATTCGTACAGTTCGGCGTAGTAGCTCCACTCCAGGTCCTCGGGCACGGCGGCGGTGGCATTCCTCTGCTTGAGACGGCGGAAGATCGCCATCTCGCGCTTGGCGTCCTCCGGCCGGCCGGCCCGCCGGTAGGCGACGGCGAGCTGGTAGTGGGGGCCGGCGAGGTCGGGGGCGAGGGCGGCGGCGCGCTGGAAGTGGCGGACGGCGAGCTGGCGCTCGCCGCTCTGGTTGTAGAGCACGCCGAGGTTGTAGTGGCTGATCGCCTCGTCCGGCACCAGCTCGATCATGCGCTCGAGCTGCACGCGGGCGTCGTCGTAGCGGGCGGCGCGTTTGTAGGCGATGCCGAGGTTGAAGAAGGTGTGGGGGATCGTCGGGTCCTGGCGCTGGGCCTTCTCCAGCTCGGCGATGCCCTCGGCTTCGCGCCCGGCGCGCAGCAGGGCGAGGCCGTAGTTGATGCGCTCGCGCACCGACTCCGGCGCCAGGGCCAGGGCCTTGGCCAGCTGCTCGACCGCCTCGTACTGGGTGGTCGGGTTCTCGTAGAACGCCTTGCCGAGGTTGCGCAGGTGCCAGAGCTCGTCCTCGGCGGCGGGATCGGCGGCGGCCGTCGCCGCCAGCAGGACGGCGGCGGCGAGCACCGTGCCGGCCGCCGCGCGCACGGTCCGGCGGCGGATCACTCCTCCTCCCACAGCTCGCGCAGGGTGGTGTCGACCCGGTTGTCGGTGGCGAAGTGGGCTTCGAGGAAGGCGTCGAGGGCGTCGTCGTCGCGCTCCAGCCGCGCCCTGAGGTGGGGATCGCCGGGGAAGAGCTCGAGGCCCCGGAGCCAGATCTCGCGCGCCTTGTCGAGGTCCTCAAGCCGCCAGTAGCCGTCGCCGAGGGCGGCGTAGGCGCGGGCGTGGTACGGCCGCCGTTCGCCCTCGCCGGCGAGGGCGATCGCCCGCTCGAGGTCGGCGATGCCCAGGGGGGTACGGCCGAAGATCGCCGGCCAGTAGAGGTAGCTGTTGCCGCGGGTGTAGCGTCCCAGCCAGGTCTCGTCCAGCTCGAGCGCGGCGCTGAAGTGGGTGAGGGCGGTATTGGCCAGGATCACCTGGGTGATGGCGCCGGCGGTGGGGATCTTGTCGACGAAGGCGAATCCGAGGTTGAGATGGGCATTGGCCGCTTGCGGGTGCTCGGCGGTCAGCTGCTCGAGGAAGGCGACGGCGCGGTCGTAGGCGGCGGCGGCGATCACCGCCTGGCGGTATTCGGCGCCGTAGCGCAGGTTGTCGGGCTCGGCGGCGAGCGCCGCCTCGTAGGCCTCGAGGGCGGCCGTGGCATCCCCCGCCGCGACCTGGGCCCGAGCCCGTTCGACGAGCTTCTGGGGCGCCGCCGCCGCCACCTCGGCGCGACCGGCCGGCGCCGACAGCAGCACGATCAACAGGGCAACTCGGCTTGTCATTCGATGGTTCACTCCGGCTGGCGTTCGTCGCCGGTGCTCGATGCGCGTCGCACCGGCGCCGTCATGGATGGCGATCTGGAGCCAGGCTAGGGGAGGGGTCTAGGGCGGTCAAGGGATCGCGAGGACCAAAAAGGATCTAGCCCGCGACCGCCTGTCGGGCTACCTCGGCTGCCTGGAGAAGACGCTCCGCCCGGCGCGACGCGGCGCTCGTACGCGGCGGTTTTTTCGCTGGACGGGAAACCGTTCGCCGGCGTCGCTCGGGCGCGCGATCGAGCGGGTTTCATGGCGGAGATTCATAAAAGATCTAGACCGCGCGGGAAGCGTGCGACCGCCGCTCGTGGCGGCGATCGATGGTACGCTCGGGCGCAGATGACGACGATGACTTCCGCCGAGGTTCCGCGCTACGCCGCCGCCGCCTGCCAGGTCGATTTCGACAATCCGGTCGACCGCGACGGCATCGCCTCGCACGTCGACCACATGCTGGCGATGATCGATCACGCGGTCGGCGGCTACGCTCCCTTTCTGCCGGTCAAATTGGTGGTTTTCCCCGAGTTCGCTCACGCCGCACCGATCTATCCGACGGCGGCGGAGCTGCGGGCCAAGCTGGCCTTGCCGATCCCCAACCCGCATACCGAGCGCTACGTGGAGAAGGCGCGCCAGCACGGCATCTACATCCAGACCGGAACCTTTCTCGAGTGCGACGAGCGCTATCCCGGGGCGGTTTTCAACACCACCTGCCTGATCGGTCCCGAGGGCATCCTCAGCACCTACCGCAAGGTCAATCCGTGGATCCCCTTCGAGGTCCACGCCAGCCCCCACGACCTGCCGGGCTACGACGAGGAGCTCTTCCCCGTCGCCCGCACCCCGATCGGCAATCTGGGGGTGGCGATCTGCTACGACTGGCTCTTCCCCGAGACCCTGCGCCAGTTGACCGCCAACGGCGCCGAGGTGCTGATCCGCGTCTCGGCCTACATGGACCCCTGGGGAGCGACGCCGCCGATGGATTGGTGGACGGTGGTCAACCGCTGCCGGGCGCTGGAGAACGTCGCCTACGTGGTGGCCGCCAACCAGGCGGCGAGCGCCGGGCGCTACCCGCCCTTCTCCTGGCCCGGCGGGAGCATGGTGGTGGACTTCGACGGCCGCGTCCTGGCCCAGGCCGATCCCGGGCCGGGGGAGAAGATCGTCGTCGCGCCGATCGATCTCGCCGCCCTGCGTCACGAGCGCGCCAGTCGCCGCGGCCACCAACCCCTCGCCCACCTGCGGGCGGAGAGCTTTCCCCTCTACCGCCGCACCTGGTATCCGCCCGGCCGCGGCCCCGAGCAGCTGAGCGCGAGCGGCCTGGAGCGGGCCATCGCGACGGCCAAGGGCAAGCTGGGCTACGGCGGCGCGCCGTGAGAGAACGCTCGGCCGGCGTCCGCCGCTTGCCCCAGGCACCGGCGTGGGGAGCCGGGGCGGGGCGCTGGGGGCGGCTGGTCGCCAAACGCCTGCTGCTGCCCCCCGGCGGCCTGCTGCTGGCGGCCTCCGCCGGCGCTTTCCTCACCTGGGCCGAGCAGCCCGCCGGCCTGTTTCTGCTGCCGGCGAGCCTCGCCGCCCTGTGGCTCCTCGCCACCCCCGCCGTCGCGCGCCGTCTCCTCGCCACCCTCGACCGTTTCCCGCCGGTGGCGACGGATGAGCCCCGGCGGCGCCCGCCGGCGGCGATCGTGGTGCTCGACGGCGGTCGCCGCCCCGACGCCCGCGAGGTGGGGGGGGACTGGGTCAACGCCGCCACCCTCGAGCGCCTGGCGCACGGCGCCTGGCTCCACCGCCGCCTCGGCCTGCCGCTGCTGGTGAGCGGCGACGGCGCCGGCGAGCTGATGGCGCGGGCGCTCGGCCGGAGCTTCGGCGTCGCCGTGCGTTGGCTCGAGACGCGCAGTCGTACGACCCAGGAGAGCGCCGTCGCCTGCGCCCGCCGGCTGCGCGCGTCGGGCATCGATCACGCCTACCTGGTGAGCCACTTCTGGCACCTGCCGCGGGCCGCCGCGGCCTTCCGTCGCGCCGGCCTCGAGCTCACCCCGGCGCCCGTCGGCCTCGCCGGCGTCGAGCGCGGCGCCGGCGGCGTCCTCGCCCTCTTGCCCAGCGCCCGAGCCGTCGAGGACAGCTACCTCGCCCTGCACGAGCACCTGGGCCGGCTGTGGTACCGCCTGCGCTACGGCGCGGTGGCCGGCGCCGGCGGCGGGCGGGCGGCTCGCCCTTGCGGTTGACGTCGCCCGTCGCGCTCAGGCTTCGCCTTCGACCCTCAGGGTGCAGCGGCCGGTGCCGGCGCAGGATTCGCATTCGGGCGCCTCGCCGGCGGCGTGGGCCAGACAGTGCTGGAGGCGGGCGGCGAGAACCTCGAGCATCAGGGGGTGGAGGCCGATCGGCGCCGCCACCAGGTAGGCCACCCCGGGATGGCGGCGGGCGGCGCGGCGGGTGAGCTCGGGGATGTCGTCGGTCCAGTGGCGGCCGGGGAGCAGGAAGTAGGGCAGCACCACCACCCGCCGGGCGCCGCGGGCCACGCAGCGGTCGAAGGCGGTGGCGATCGACGGCTCGGCGAGCTCCATGTGCGCGGGCTCGACGATCGGGTAGGGGCTGCGGTCGGCGAAGCGGGCGACCAGCTGCTCGAGCATGCGGTTCGATTCGGCGCGGCGCGAGCCGTGGTCGACCACCACCACGCCGGTGGTGGGCTCGCCGTCGCGCCGGTGAAGGGGGCGATGCTCGGGCATGGGGGGAATCTTCTCACGAGCGCCGCCGGGTACGCCCCCCGAGCGACCGCGCTGCGGGCGGGGAGGGGGCCGATTTGGCGGCGGCGGCGGTCGCGCGGTAGCATGGGGATGCCGGAGAGCCCCAGGCGGTCGCCTGCCGCCGTTCCGGCGGTAGGAGGAAAGTCCGAGCTCCGACGGGCAGCATGCTCGCTAACGGCGAGGCGCGGCGACGCGACGGAAAGTGCAACAGAGAGCAGACCGCCCGGCCGGCCGCGTGCCGGCCGAGCAAGGGTGAAACGGTGCGGTAAGAGCGCACCGCCCGGGCGGCGACGTCCGGGGCACGGTAAACCCCATGCGGAGCAAGACCAAATAGGGAGGCGGAAGACGGGCCGCCCGTCCCGCCCGCGCCGCGGACGCGTCCGCGGCGCGGCCAGTCTCCGGGTAGGTCGCTCGAGCCCGGCGGCAACGCCGGGCCTAGAGGAATGACCGCCAGCCGGCCGGCGCGAGCCGGCCGGACACAGAACTCGGCTTATGGGGCTCTCCGGCATGTCCGCACCCGACGTCATCCCGCCGCCGCCGCTC
>RFGL01000398.1 GCA_003697015.1 Acidobacteriota bacterium
CAGCGGCACCACCGGCGGCACCAGGGCGCGGTAGATGCCCCAGCCGGCGGCGGCGCCGGCGGCGAGGGCGAGGATCCCCAGCCCCAGGGTGGCGCGGCGCAGGGGGCGGGCGATCGGCAGGCTGCGGCCCAGCCGGTCGTGCTGCCAGCGCAGGCCGGACGCTCCCGCCAGGCCCCGGGGCGCGGCGTCCGCTGCAGCCGGCGTGGGGCGCTTGGCCACCGCGTCGCTCATCCGCCACCTCCGAGACGGCGCAGGGGGTTGCCGAGCGCCACCTTGACGCCGCGCCAGGCCCGGGGGTGGAGCAGGCGGTGGAGCCAGAGGGCGGTGCGGGCGTCGATGCCCGGGCCGTCGCGCCGGCGCGCCGGCGGCTGGTTGCGGAGCAGGAACTCGAGGCCGGCGAGGAGGCCGACCGACAGGGGCTCGCCGTCCTCCGCCTGCCAGTGGGTGGCCATCTTCGGCTGGCCCGCCTCGTCCAGCTGGCCGCTGTTCGACTCCTCGTAGCTCTGCAGGAAGTCGAATTTGAACCGCCGCACCTGCTTGAGCAGGCTGCCGAAGAGGAAGGGGAGGTGGCGGGCGGCGAAGACCGCCGCCGGCAGATCGAGCTCGCGCGGCGCCAGATGCCGGCCGGCGCCGATCTCGAAGCCCTCGGCGGCGTACTTGTCCGCCTGGGTGAAGAAGAACATCACCGGCACCTCGAGGGGCGGCGCACCGTCGCGTTGGTCGCGCAGGGCCTTCTCCACGTCCCCCGCCTGCCGGCAGCGGTCGATCACCGCGTCGACGTCGCCGCGCTGGTGCAGGATGGCGCGGAAGAAGAGCAGGAAGTGATCGAAGAGGTCGAGCTCGCGCTGGCGCTCCATGGCCTTCCTGCGCTTCACCTCGTAACGCTCCCGGTCGCCGGTGAAGAGCGCCGGATCGAGCTCAGAAGGGCCTTGGTCGAGATGCTCGCGCTGCAGGTGGAGGAAGAAGAGCAGGCCCTGGGCGTGGCGCAGGCGGCGGGTGAGCTTCAAGCTGTCGTCCCGGCGCGAGCGCCAGTCGTTGTCGAGCAGGCGGGTGTAGAGCTCGCCGCCGACGTCGACGAAGAGCCACTTCTCCCCCCGCGGCCCGTCGCAGATGAAGTCCTTCACCGTATGGCCGCTCGAGCCCGGGACGTGGGCCTGGCGGAAGTCCCGGCGCGCCTCGGGGAGGAGGAAGCCCTGGCGCTCGAGCAGCAGGTGGAGTGCCTTCAAGGCATGGGTCTTGCCCGAGCCGGGATGGCCGACGACGACGAAGAGCTTATAGCCGTCGGCGATGTGGCGGTCGACGTCGCCGACGATCTCGTCGTAGGTGCGTTCCCCGGCCTCGCCGGCTTCCGGCCGCTCCTCGGTCGCCGGCGTCTCCCGGCGGGCCTCGGCCGCGGTGGGACGGGGGGGGGAGGGCGAACGCAGGTCGCGGGCCTCTTCGGCTCGGCTCGGGCGGCCGCCGTCGCCCGCCACGCCGGCCGTTCCCTCCTCGGCTTTGTCCTCGCCGGGGAGCTCCCGCCGACCCTCGCCGGGGAGCTCCCGCGTCGCCCTTCGCAAGGGCAGATCCTTCGCCGGCGCGGTCGCCTCATGGCTCGCCGCGGCCCCGTCCCCCGGCTCGACGGCCGTCCGCAGCAGCTCGTGCTCCGCCACCTCCCCGCCGTCGTGCCTCGTGCCGGCGGCCGACGGGGCGGACGCCTCGTCCGGCGGCTCGAGGGGCGGCGGCTGGCGACGCGCGGCCGGCGGCTCGAAGGGCGGCGGCTTGGGCGCGGCCGGGGACGCCTCCGGCAGCCGATCGCCGCAGCTCTCGCACAAGGTGCGGTCGTCGGCGTTGGCGGTGCCGCAGGTGGGGCAGATCTTCATCGTCGTCGGCTCTTCCGTCTCTCCGACCGCCTCAGGCGACCAGCTGGTCGAGGAGCGCCTCGCCCCGCGCCCGCGAGGCGTCGCCGGCGGGAAGGGCCGCGGCGAGCTCCCGCCGGTGCCAGTCGCGGGGGACGCCGGCCGCCAGCAGCAGCCGGGCGACGGCGGTGACGCCCGCCCCCTGGCTACGCTCCTGGCGCCCGCGCCATTCGTGCCAGGCGAGGAGCAGGGCGGCATGGTACCGCGGGTCGCGTGAGGGATCCGCCGCGGGCGGCGAGCGCAGCAGCTCGTCGCACAGCAGATGACGCCAGGTAAGGCTTTCGTCGCCGGCGGCGACGAGGAGCCGATCCTCCGCGAGCAGGTGGCTCAGAAAGTGCCCGAGGGCGCGGCGCAGGGCCCCGGCCTCGGCCGCCGGCGACGCGTCGCAGAAGACCAGGGCGCGGCCGGCGAGGGCGAGGAGCCGGCGATCGAGCTCGGGCGGCGCGATCCCCAGATGCCGTCGGGCGGCGAGCAGGCCGGCGACGCCGCCGGGCAGGTGGGCCGCCCAGGCGGGGGAGGGCGCCCGGTGGATCAGCCCCTCGAGGCGCGTGGCGGCGGCGCCAAGCGTCTCCGCCAGCAGATCCGCCCCGGCGGCGCGGGCGAGGATCGCCGCCGCCTCGGCGACGCGCCCGGCCAGGGGCGAGATCGCCAGCCGGGTGAGGAAGGTGGCGAGGTCCTCGGCGGTGGCCTTGAGGGGCGGGTCGCTCTCCTGCCACAGGCGCTGCCAGCGCTCGAAGGCGGCGGCGGGATCCTCCCGCGCCACCAGCCAGCCGGCGCTCGCCAGGAGCAGGGGCGCGCCGCTCCGGCGCCGGCCGAGGAAGGCGCGCAGCAGGCGATCGGCGCGCTCGTCCTCCTGCCCGAGCAGGTTGGCGACCACCCCGTCGAGACGCGGGGGGACGTCCGCCGGCGGCAGCAGGGGCAGCTCTCGCTGCAAGGTCAAGCGGCCGGCGAGGAGCGGCCGGCCGGCGG
>RFGL01000399.1 GCA_003697015.1 Acidobacteriota bacterium
GCAACGCGCCGCCGTCGCGGCGCACGAAGACCCAGGTGGCGCCGTCCTCGTCGCGGCTCTCGAGCAGCAGCTCGAAGCCCCGTTTCTTGAGCCGTCGCTCCTGGGGGATGGCGAAGCCGTCGCCGCCGATCGGCGGCCGGCGGCGCGGGCGGTAGATCGCCACCTCCACCCGCTCGAGGTAGCGCAGGGCGCTCACTCCCTCCTCGTCCTCGGCGTCGGCCAGCTCGACCAGCTTGCGCGCCAGGCCGAGGGAGATCTTCCCCAGGGTGAGCTGAAATTCCGGCTCGAAGCGCGCCCCCGGGAGCTCCTCTTCGAGGCGTACGCGCATGCCGTCGAGGGTGCGGGCGCTCATCACGCAACCGCCGGCAGAGAGCCCGAGCGCCGCCAGCCCGGCGGCGGCGAAGACGGTGGGGATTCGGCTCATGGCATTCTCCTCGCGTCGCGCGGCGCTGCCGATCGCGCCGCGCCGTCGTCGCCGTTTCACCCCCAAAGGACGGGGCAGGATCCAAAAGGGGTACAAAGGTCGCCCGTACGACCACCGATCCCGACGAGCCGGTGCATCTCGACGACCCGCGCGAAGGGCGGACTTCAGCCGGCGTAGATCTCCAGCTCCCGTAACTCCTTGATGCGATCGCGCAGCATCGCCGCCTCCTCGAACTCGAGCCGGCGGGCGGCGCTCTTCATCCGTTTCTCGAGCTCGGCGATGCGCTGGCGCAGGGGGCGGTCGTCGTTGCCGTCGTCGAGGAGGGCCGCCCGGCGGCCGGGGGCGTAGAGATCGAGATTCGACATCGCCACCAGCGGGCTGTGGACGTCCTTGACGATCGCCCGCGGTTCGACGTCGTGCTCCCGGTTGTAGCGCTCCTGGCGCCGGCGCCGGCGCTCGGTCTCCTCCATCGCCCGGCGCATCGAATCGGTGATGCGGTCGGCGTAGAAGATCACCCGCCCGTCGAGGCTTCTGGCGGCGCGGCCGGCGGTCTGGATGAGGGAGGTCTCGGAGCGCAGGAAGCCCTCCTTGTCGGCATCGAGGATCGCCACCAGGGCGACCTCCGGCAGGTCGAGCCCTTCGCGCAGCAGGTTGATCCCGACCAGCACGTCGAAGACCCCCTTGCGCAGGTCGGAGATGATCTCGGTCCGCTCCAGGGTGTCGACGTCGGAGTGCATGTAGCGCACCCGGATGCCGAGCTCGGTCATGTACTGGGTGAGCTCCTCCGCCATGCGCTTGGTCAGGGTGGTGACCAGGGTGCGGTGCCCCGCCTCCGCCACCCGCCGCACCTCGTCGATCAGGTCGTCGACCTGGCCGCGGGCGGGGCGCACCAGGATCTCCGGATCGAGGATGCCGGTGGGGCGGATGAGCTGCTCGGCGACCACCCCGCCGGCGCGCTCGAGCTCCCAGTCCCCGGGGGTGGCGGAGACGTAGATGCGCTGGCCGGGGCGGGCGTCGAACTCCTCGAAGGTGAGGGGCCGGTTGTCGAGGGCGCTGGGCAGGCGGAAGCCGTAGTCGACCAGGGTCTGCTTGCGCGAGCGGTCGCCGTTGAACATGCCGCGCACCTGGGGCAGGGTCTGGTGCGATTCGTCGACCACGATCAGCATGTCCGGCGGAAAGTAGTCGAGGAGGGTCGGCGGCGGCTGCCCCGGGGCGCGGCCGGTCAGGTGGCGCGAGTAGTTCTCGATGCCGTGGCAGAACCCCATCTCGCGCAGCATCTCGAGGTCGAAGCGGGTGCGCTGCTCGAGGCGCTGGCGCTCGAGCAGCTTGCCCTCGGCCTCGAGCTCGGCCAGGCGCTCTTCGAGCTCGACCTCGATGGCGGCGATCGCCAGGCGCAGGCGCTCCTGCGGGGTGACGTAGTGGGTGCGGGGGTAGACGCTGACCGTCTCCAGCTCCTCGACCACCTCGCCGCGCAGCACGTCGATGCGCGACAGGCGTTCGATCTCGTCGCCGAAGTACTCGACGCGGATGCCGAGGTCGTCGTAGGCGGGGAGGATCTCGAGCACGTCGCCGCGGGCGCGGAAGCTGCCGTGGAAGAGGTCGAGGTTGGTGCGCTCGTACTGCATGTCGGTGAGCCGCCGCAGGGCGACGTCCATGCCCTGCTCGTCCCCCAGGCGGAAGAAATGCAGCATGCCGTGGAAGGTCTCGGGGGCGCCGAGGCCGTAGATGCACGACACCGAGGCGACGATCAGCACGTCGCGGCGCTCGAAGAGGACCTTGGTGGCGCGCAGCCGCAGGCGGTCGATCTCCTCGTTGACGTTGGTCTCTTTCTCGATGTAGGTGTCGCTCTGCGGCACGTAGGCCTCGGGTTGGTAGTAGTCGTAGTAGGAGACGAAGTACTCGACCGCATTCTTGGGGAAGAAGCTCTTGAATTCCTGGTAGAGCTGCGCCGCCAGGGTCTTGTTGTGCGACAGCACCAGGGTCGGCCGGCCGACGGCCTCGACCACCTTGGCGATGGTGTAGGTCTTGCCCGAGCCGGTGACCCCGAGCAGCACCTGATCGCGCAGGCCGCGTTCGACGCCGCCGACCAGCTGGCGGATGGCCTCGGGCTGATCGCCGGCGGGAGAGAAGGGGGAGACGAGCTCGAAGTCGGACATGGTCGTGGGTCGCCCGGAGTCGGATCGTCGCATGCCGCTGCCGGCGCGCGACCCCTGAGCGTATCATCGCCCGCCCCCGTGACCGACCCTCGGGGCTCGCCCTGAGCCGCCCGGCGCCGCTCCGCATCTGCCGGCGCCGCCCCGGGCGAGACCCACGCCCGGTTGGCGGCGGGGTGGGAGAAGCTCGGAGGATGCCCGGCGCGTCTCAGGTCCTGAGGCCGTCGGCCGGCGCGGTCTCGAGCTCGGCCGGCTCGGTCGCCGCCGCGGTGCCCGAGGCGGCCCACAGGGAACGGCCCCAGTCGGCCAGGCTCTCGACCCCGAGGTTGACGGAGGGCAGGGCGAGGAGGGTCAAGACGGCGGAGGAGGCGAGGCCGCCGATGACGGTGATGGCGAGGGGGTAGTAGAAGAGGCCGCCGACCTGGGAGCCGCCGACGGCCAGGGGCAGGAGGCCGACGATGGTGGTGGAGGCGGTCATCAGGATGGCGCGCAGGCGGTCGCGGCCGGCCGCCAGGACGGCGGCGTGGCGCTCGACGCCGGAGCGCCGCAACTGGTTCAGGTGATCGAGCAGCACGATGCCGTTGTTGACCACGATGCCCATCAGGATCAGCAGGCCGATCTGGGCCATCAGGTTGAAGGGGGTGCCGGTCAGGGCGAGGGCCCAGCCGGCGCCGGGGAGGGCGAAGAGGATGGCGAAGAGGATGGCGAAGGGCTGGACCAGGGACTCGAAGAGGGAGGCCATCACCAGGTAGACCAGGACCAGGGCGAGGAGCATGTTGACGCCCATCTGCTGGTCCTGCGTGTCCTGCTCCAGAATGCGGCTCGACCACGACCAGGAGTAGCCGCCGGGCAGGTGGAGGGTGCTCATCAGGCCCTCGATCTCGCGCCGCGTGCCCGGCCAATCGTCGCCCTCGTAGGTGGCGCGCACCGCCACCCGTACCTTGCGGTTCTCGCGCTCGATCTGCTGCGGTTTGTCGACCACGACGAAGCGGGCGACGTCCCCCAGGCGCACCGGCCGGCCGCCGACCGCGCGCAGCGGGATCTCCTTCAGGTCGGCGAGGTTCTCGCGGTCCTCGAGACGCAGGGCGAGGGAGGCGTCCACCTCGCGCCGGCCGTCGTTCCAGCGCGGCAGGCGGACGGCGCCGAGGGTGAAGCCGATGGCCTGGGAGACGTCCTCGGCGGTGAGGCCGAGGCGCGCCGCCCGCCGGCGGTCGACGCGGACCTCGATCTCGCGCTGGGCGTGGGCGAGGGAGGTGGTGAGGTCGGCGACGCCGGCGACGGTGGTCAGCCGCCGCTCGGCCTCGGCGGCGATCGCCGCCAGGGCGGCCGAGTCCTGGCCGTAGAGGCTGAGGGAAAAGGAGGTGGAGCCGCCGTCGTCCTCGTCTTCCTCGAAGCGCAGGCGCACCCCGGGGATGGCCGGCAGGCCGCTGCGGATCTCCTCGCGCAGGGCGCCGAAGGCGCGGTCGCCCAAGTCGCGGCGCGCCAGGGTGAGGGTGGTCTCGGCGCGGTCGGCGGCGTAGAAGCTGTAGATCGAGGCGATGCCCAGCTCCTGCTGGCGCGACGCCAGGTACTCCTCGACCCGATCGACCACCGCCTCGGCCTGGGACTTGTAGACGAAGTCGGCGAAGTCGTAACGCAGGAAGAGGCGTTCGTTGACGTCGGCGGAGAACATGCCGGTCTCGATCAGGCCGGTGACGAAGGGGGCGAAGCCCACCGCCGCCACCGCCAGCAGCAGGGCGAAGGTCGCGGCGCGGTGGGCGAGGGTCCAAGCGAGGGCGGCGGCGTAGCGCGCCTCGAGCCAGGCGAGGCCGCGGTTGGGCTGCGCGCGGCCGGTGGCGAGGAAGCGCGCCGCCACCAGCGGGATCAGGGTGAGGGAGGAGATCAGGGAGCACGACAGGGCGAGGCAGATGGTGATCCCGATCTCCGCCAGCCAGGTCGAGAGCTCGGTCTTGGCGCCGACCACCAGGGGCAGGAAGACGATCAGCGAGGTGGCGGTGGAGGCGAGCACCGCCAGCCAGACCTGGGAGGCGCCGTCCCGCGCCGCCTGCCGCCGGTCGCGGGCCTCGCGGCCGCGGCGCTCGATCGATTCCAACACCACGATGGCGTTGTCGACCAGCATGCCGACGCCGAGCATCAGGCCCATCATCGACAGGATGTTGAGGCTCTTGCCGAGGAAGTACATGACGCCGCAGGCGGCGACGATGGAGAAGGGGATCGACAGGGAGACGATCAGGGTGGCGCGCAGGCGGCGCAGGAAGACGTAGAGCACCAGCACCGCCAAGAGCGCCCCCCACAGGCCGGCGCGGCGCAGGCCGTCGATGGCGCTGGTGATCTGTTCCGCCTGGTCCTCCCAGACGAAGAAGTCGATGCCCTGGAGCAGCGGGTCGGCGTCGATCTCCCCGCTGATGACCGCGCCCACCGCCCGCACCACCTCGACGGTGTTGGCGGTCGATTCTTTGAAGACGGTGACGGCGATCGCCTGCTGGCGGTTGAGGTGGCGGCCGTGGGCGATCGGCGGCTCCTCGAGGCTGACGGTGGCGACGTCGGCGAGCTTGAGGCCGCGGTCGCCGATCTCCAGCCGCTCGAGCTCGCTCATGGAGGCGTAGCCGCCGACGGCGCGGGCGGCGTAGCGCAGGCCGCCGTCGGTCACCTCCCCCAGCACCAGGTTGGCGGCGTTGGCGCGCAGGCGCTGGATCAGCGCGCCGACGTCGACGCCGTGGGCCAGCACCTTGTCGAGCTCGAGGTCGATGAAGACCTGGCGCGGGCGCACCCCGTCGAGGTCGACCCGTGCCACCCCCGGGATGCGCCGCAGGCGGTTCAGGATGCGTGCCTCGATGAGCTCGTAGTGGGCCGACAGGTCCACGCCCTGGGCGGAGATGCGGCCCTGCACCACCGGGATGTCGGAGGTGCTGAAGGAGAAGATCAGGACGTCGCCGGCGCCGTCGGGGAGCTGCGGCTCGAGCTGGTCCATCTTCTCCGACACCTGCATGCGGGCGACGTCGAGCTCCTCGCCCCAGTCCAGCTCGAGGGCGACGAAGGCGCCGTCGGCATCGGCGGTGGCGCGCATCCGCTTGATACCCGAGAGGGTGGCGAGGATCTCCTCAGCCGGTTTGACGATCTCGCGCTCGACCTGTGCCGGGTTGGTGTTGGGGTAGGGGATCTGGACGCCGATGAACGGCACGTCGACCTCGGGCAGGTAGGCCAGGGGCAGGCGCGAGAAGGCGATGCCGCCGAAGAGCAAGACCGACAGCAACGCCATGGCGGTGGTGATCGGCCGGCGGACGGCGAGGTCGGGCAGGCTCATGACGACGTCTCCGGCAACCGGCCGGCAGCAGGGGGGGATCGCCGGGGCAAGCCGGCCCGCGTCCGCCCTCGTGCCCATGGAGGTTGGAGCATGATGTTCGGAGCGACGGGCGCGGCGGCTTGCCCCGGCGAAAGCTGTCGGGAACGCTGCGGGCGATGGGTCGGCGCCGTCACGTCAGCCTGCCGTCTGCGGGGTGGTGGCCGCCTCGAGGC